>VXTU01000003.1 GCA_009837285.1 Chloroflexota bacterium
TGAGCGCCGAGACCGGCGTGGGGCCCTCCATCGCGTCGGGCAGCCAGATGTGCAGTGGGAACTGCGCGGACTTGCCGATGGCGCCGGAGAACAGGCCGAGCGTGAAGCCGGTCAGCACCGCGGCGCCGATACCGCCCGCAACGGCGAGCTCGTTGATTGCGGCGATGTCGAGGAGGCCGGTCTTCGACCAGATCAGAATCACCGCCAGCAGGAACGCGAAGTCGCCGAAGCGCGTGACGATGAACGCCTTCTTCGCCGCCGCGGCCGCTGAGGGCCGGTCGAACCAGAACCCGATCAGCAGGTACGAGGCCAGGCCGACCAGCTCCCAGTGCACGAACAGCTGGAGCAGGCTGGAGGAGAGCACCAGCCCGAGCATCGCCGCGGTAAACAGCGACATCGACGCGAAGTAGCGCGAGACGCCCCGGTCGCCCTCCATGTAGCCGACCGAGTAGATCTGCACGAGCAGCGACACGCTGGTGACAACGAACACCATGATGCCGCTGAGGCCGTCGATGTGGACGCCGACAGTGACGTCGAGGGTGAAGAGCGTCACCCACGCGTGCGGCGCGAACGCGAGCGACTCGCCGTCGTTCCCGATGGCGCTGTCGAGCGCCCACAGCGAGGCGAGCCAGGCGATGACGAGGGCCGCGATCGTGATGCGGCCGGCCCAGTCATCCTGGAACCACGGCGCGCGATGCAGCGCCACGATCACCAGGAACGAGATCACCGGGGCGAAGTAGATCGCCCAGACGACGGCTTCCGGCACGGTGCCGAGGATCATGCGGCCTCACTCGCGTGCATGCGCACCCCGCGGCTCAAATCTTGTTCATCACTTCGCGCGCGACGTGGGTCTTGCCGTCCGGCACCCACAGCTCGCGCGGATCCGACATCGCGCCGACCTCGAGGGGCGGGATGATGCGTATGGAGACGGCCTCGGTGTTGAACAGCTCCCACCACGTGGAGGCCGCGTAGCCGTCGGGCACGTCCATGAACTTCACCCACATCGTGCGCGCCCCCCTACCACCGCAGCAGGTTGATGCGATCGAGGTCGACGGTCTCGCGCCGGCGGTAGATCAGCACCGACAGCGCCAGCGCCACGGCCGCCTCGGCCGCCGCGACCGTGAGCACGAACACCACGAAGACGTGCCCGTCGAGCGGGTTGTCCTTGATGGCGAAGGCACCCGAGAAGCGCGAGAACGACAGGAACGAGAGGTTCACCGCGTTCAGCATCAGCTCGATGCCCATCAGCACGGCGATCGCGTTGCGCTTCGCCAGCGCGATGGAGATGCCGACGCCGAAGAGCAGGCCGGAGACCGTGAGGTAGTGCGCGAGGTCGACCGTCATGTGGCCTCGTCCTCCCGCACCAACACGATCGCGCCGATCAGCGCCGCGAGCAGCAGCACCGAGGCGATCTCGAAGGCCAGCACGTAGCGCCCGACGAGCGCGTCGCCGATGGCGCCGGCCGTCGTCGCGAAGTCGCGCTCGGCCAGCAGGGCGCCCGACAACTCGTTCCACTCGACGTCGACGGCGACGAACGCGACGGTCACCGCCACCGCCGCACCGAGGGCGAGGCCGGGCACGAGGTAGAGCCCGTTGCCGTTGTTACGCCCGGCGAGTGGCGCGAGCATCACGGCGAACACGATGAGCACGGGGATCGCCCCGGCGTAGATCAGGATCTGCGCGATGGCGATGAAGTCGCCCGACAGCGTCAGGAACAGCCCCGCCGTCGCGATGAACGAGAGCACGAGGAACGCAAGCGCCCGGATCAGGTCGCTCGCGAGGAACACGCCGATCGCCCCGCCGACCGCGATTGCGGAGAGCAGGTAGAAGGCGACGATGATCCCGAGCGATTCCATCTAGGTCGCGGTTCCCATCCGGTGCGCGGCCTCGATGCCGCCCACCTGCTGCGTCAGTTCGGCGCGACGCGGTCCGCCCGCGTCGGGCTGGTAGCCGATGCGGCGCGCCCAGTCGCGGAACAGGATGTAGGCAGCGCCCCAGTTCACGATCGTGAACAGCCCGAGGCTGACAAGCCCCGGCGCGTCCCAGCGCGCCAGCAGCGACGCCTCGACGGCGACGATGATGAGGTTGAAGAGCGAGAGCGGGATGAGGTACTGCCACGCGAAGCGCATCAGCTGGTCCAGGCGGAAGCGCGGCAGGGTGCCTCGCAGCCACACCAGCACGAAGTACGCCGCGGACAGCTTCGCGAACAGGATCAGGTAGCCGGGGATCCACTCCTCGAGCCCGAACAGCGACCACCCGCCGAGGAAGAACGTAGCGACGAGGGTCGCGACGAGCAGGGCGTTGCCCAACTCGACGGCGTAGAACAGCCCGAACTTCATCCCCGAGTATTCGGTGTGGAATCCAGCGACGATCTCCGACTCCGCCTCGGCGATGTCGTTGGGCGTGCGGTTCAGCTCGGCCGTCGAGGAGAAGAAGTAGGTCAGCATCGCGATCGGCAGCAGGGCCGCGAGCCACAGGTTGTGGTCGGCCTGCCACTGCACGATCTCGGAGAGCTGCATCGAGCCAGTGATGAGCACCACCGAGAGCAGGGCGATCGAGAGCGGGATCTCGTACGAGATCATCATCGCGACGGTGCGCATCGAGCCGAGCAGCGCGTAGTGGTTGTTGGATGCCCAGCCCGCGAGGAACACCGCGAGCGTCGTCAGCGAGCTGACGGCGATGAGGTAGAGGACGCCGACGTTGATGTCGAGGTACGCCATCTGCGGCGCCCACGGGACGGGGCCCCACGCCGCCATCATCGGGACGAAGATGATGGCCGGGGGCAGCAGAAAGAGGATGCGGTCCGCGCCGTCCGGCATGAGCACTTCCTTCTGGATCAGCTTCACGGCGTCGGCGACCGGCTGGAGCAGCCCGTACGGGCCGACGCGGTTCGGCCCGCGCCGGATCTGCATCCGCCCGATCAGCCGTCGCTCGATCCAGATCAGCGCGAGCAGCGCCCCGCCGATAAACGACAGGATGCCGATCGCGCCGAGCAGCGCGCCGACCGCGTAGGACATCCAGTGCTGCCCCACGATGTCGTCGAGGAAGCTCGGCTGGTCGTCGTTGATCGCGTCGAGCTGGACCTTCAGCTCCTCGACGGCAATGCCGAGGTCGCGGATGTCGTACCACTGGCCGTCGAGGCGGCCGTCGATGACGACGTAGCCGATGGCGGCGTTCACGGCGAGGAACCCGAGCGCGAAGACGGCGCCCACGATCATGAGCCCGAGGGGCACCTTCGCAGCCGGTCGCCTGCGGCCCTGCCGCAGCGTCGAGTTCATCGGTCGATCTCCCCGACCACGATGTCGACGGAGCCGAGCGCCACGATGGCGTCCGGCAGCGAGGCGCCGATGGCCATCTCGCGCAGCAGCGAGAGGTTGATCAGCGACGGCGCGCGGATGTGGAAGCGGAACGGCGCGGAGCCGCCGTCGGAGACCACGTAGAACCCGAGCTCGCCGCGTGGACCCTCGACGCGCCCGTAGGCCTCGCCGGGCTCGGGCCGCAGCGCGAGCGGGGTATCCGTCTTGTGCGGACCCGCCGGGAGGGCGTCGAGCGCCTGCTGGATGATCTTCGTCGACTGGCGCACTTCCTCGAGGCGTACGAGGAAGCGGTCGTAGGCGTCGCCGTTGCGGCCCACGGGGATGTCGAAGTCCATGCGGTCGTAGACGCAGTAGGGCTCGGCCTTGCGCAGGTCCCATGGCACGCCGGAGCCGCGCAGCATCGGGCCCGACAGCGAGCCGTTGATCGCGTCTTCGGCCGTGATCGTGCCGACGCCGCGGCTGCGCGCGAGCAGGATCTCGTTGTCGATCAGCAGCTCCGCGTATTCGTCGATGCGGTCGGGCAGGTCGCTCACGAGCGACTCGATGGCAGGGAAGAACTCGGGCGGCGGGTCGAACGCGACGCCGCCGATGCGCATGTAGTTCGTCGTCAGCCGCGCGCCGCCGGTCATCTCGAACAGGTCGAGGATGCGCTCGCGCTCGCGGAACATGTACATGAGCGGCGTCTGCCAGGCGCCGGCGTCGTTCACGAACGTCCCGTTCGCCATCGAGTGGCTGGCGATGCGCTGCAGCTCGGCGAAGATCACGCGCAGGTACGACGCTCGCTCAGGCACCTCGACTCCCGAGAGCATCTCGACGGCGAGGCAGTAGCCGAGGTTGCCGCTCATGGCAGCCAGGTAGTCGGCGCGGTCGGTGAACGGGATGTTCTGGGTGTAGGTGCGTTCCTCCGCCAGCTTCTCCATCGAGCGATGGAGGTAGCCCACCACCATGTCCATGTCCTGGATGCGCTCGCCGTCCATGACGACGCGCAGGCGGAACACACCGTGCGTCGAGGGGTGCTGCGGCCCGATGTTGAGGACGTACGGCTCGGTTGCGGTGGTCATCGCGCCTGCACCCCCGGCTCTTCGAACGGGAACTTGGGCAGACCGGGGTGGTGGTCCGGGATCTGGAGGAAGTCCTTGCGCAGCGGGAAGCCGGGGTAGCCCTCCCACAGGAACATCCGACGCAGGTCCGGGTGGCCCTCGAAGCGGATGCCCATCAGGTCGTAGACCTCGCGCTCTTGCAGCAGTGCGCCCTTGTAGACGGGGTAGCAGCTGGGCAGGGCCGGGTCGTCGTGCTCGCCCACCACCGCCTTGACCACGATCTGGTGGTTCCGGTCCATCGACTGCAGGTGGTAGACGACCTCGAAGCGGTCGTGGCGGTCGACGGCGCAGAGGTTGGAGAGCTGCTTGGCGTCCATCTCGGCGTCGTCGTGGAGCCAGCGCAGTGCATCGAGGATGCGCGCCGGCTCGACCTCGACCCACTCGGCGGTCGCGGTGGCGACGGCGCCCGGCAGGGCGGCCGAGAGCGCCGAGGCGACGGTGTCGCCGGTCAGCTGGCGAGGCCCGGCCGGCACGCTAGCGCCAGTCCAGCGCGCGGCGACGCCACGCATACGCGAGCCCGAAGGCGAGCACGCCGACGAAGATGCCGGCCTTGAACAGGGCGTCGGTGTTGAGGCTCAGGTGCTCGACGGCCCACGGGTACAGGAACACGACCTCAACGTCGAAGATCACGAAGCCGAGGGCGAACAGGTAGTAGCGCGCGTTGAACTGGCCCCAGGCGTTGCCCTCGGCCTCGACGCCGCACTCGTAGGTGGCGCTCTTGACGGGGTCGGGGTTCTCCGGTCGCAGCTTGAGCATGTAGAAGGCGTACGAAGCGATGAGCGGGATCGCTGGGAAGACGATGCCGAACAGGACGAGGACGCCGACGCGGCCGTACAGCTCAGGAATCACCCGGTGAGCTCCTCAGCATCCGTCGAGGCGGCCCGCCGAGCTCGCGGCCCAGCGTCGCGTCTCTGTGTGGAGATGCGGGCGTACACAGCCGCCGGGCCCCTTCGCGCCGGAATGTAGCACGGGCCTATACCCCGGACAATGCGAACCGGGCCGCCCCCGGCCGCTCGCAGCCCCTGTTTACCCCAGCTTCGAGCGTCGCCACCGCCACAGCAGCACGCCGCCCACGACCATCAGCGCACTGAGCGCGGTGTCCTCGGGCTCACCACGGACGAGCGCCGCGATCACCGAGGCGGCGCCGACAGCCACGATCGCGACGCCGAAGGTCAGCAGGATGTCGCGCTGGCGTCGTTCGGGCGGGCCATCGCTCACGCGCCATCCTCCGGCCGGACGCGCTCGGCTCGCACGAGCTCGTACAGCTCCTCGCGCGAGATCTCCATGCGCTCGAACTGGTAGCCGTCGCGCCGCACCTGGCGGGTGGGGCGGAACCCGGCGTTGTGGAACGCGCGCTGCGCCCGGACGTTGGACGTCAGCGTGTGCAGGTACATCCGACGCAGCTCCAGCTCATCGAACGCAAACTCGAGGAGCGTCCGCACGGCGTCGGAGCCGTATCCGCGGCCCCAGTAGTCGCGGTCGCCGATCGTGATGCCAAGCTCCGCCTCGCGCAGCAGCGAGTCGTACCCGTAGTACATGACGTTCCCGATGTGGGCGCCGCCCTCCATCTCCTCGATGGCGTAGGTGCGGCGGTACTTCGAGGGGTTGCGCAGCTCCTGGGTGGTGGTCTTCACGAATGTCTTGTAGCTCATCGTGATCGGGCGGGTCGCGTCATAGGCGGCAAGCTCGATGTCCTTGCGCCACTCGTAGTCGCGCTCGGCGTCTTCCGCCCGCTTCTCGCGCAGCCGCACGAGCCGTCCCACGGCGACAACACGCGGCGCGGTCGCCATCATGGAGTCACGACGCCGTTCGCAATCAGCGCGCCCGCGCGCTCGACGATCCCCCGCTCGTTCGAGTAGGTCATGCGCTTCGCCGCCTCGTGGATGTCGTACCACCCCACCAGGTCGTGCTCATGGTCGTGGTGCGCGACGTCGCCGCCGAGGGCGCGCATCAGGAAGTGGTGCACTTCCTTGCGCACGCGCGGGATGCCGTCCGGCGAGCCACCGTAGCGGTAGCGGATCGAGCCGATCCGTCCGTCCTCGCCGTTCGTCGTGTCGATCGCCACCTCAAGGCCCGTCTCCTCCGCCACCTCGCGCAGCGCGGTCTCCTCGACCGACTCGCCTGCGTGCGGCTTGCCCTTCGGCAGCGCCCACAACCCCTCGTCGGTGCGTGCGACGAGCACGACCTCGATACGACCCTCGGCATGGCGGTAGACGACGCCACCCGCGGCCCAGACCTCGCGGTGCGCCCGCTTGCTCACTGCAATGCCTCCGCCTGGAAGTCCACCGACATCATCTGCAGCTCCTCGATAGCGAGGTCGGCGGCCTCCGCGATGTGCGGCTCGTCGCTCTCGAGCAGGCGAACGAGGATCGCCTCGGCCTCCTCGCCAGCGATCTCGCCCATCGCCCGGATGGCCGCGACCTGCACGTCGGGCTCCTGTTCCTCGTCCAGGAGCAGTGTGAGCGGCTGGATGGCGGCTTCGAGGAGCAGCTGGCCGGCGGATGTCGCCGCGGCGGCGCGCACGTCGTCGTCCTCGTCCTCGAACGACTGGATGAGGATCGGCAGCCAGTCGTCCGAGCCGTGGCGGCCCATCGCGACGACCGAGGCCACCCGCATGCGCGTGTTCCCGGTCTCGTACTGCTCGGCGATCAGCTCGGCGACCCACTCCTCGGAGGACGCGCCCGCCGCTTCCAGCGCCGTGCCGCGCACCTCGTCGTCCTCGGTCACGTCCTCGACACGCTCGCGCAGCGCCTCGGCGATGCGTTCGGCGAGCTCGGACGGGACCATGCCGAACTCGATGCCGACGACGAAGTTGCCCAGGCTCGTTGCCGCCTCGGCCCGCACGGCCGACACCGGGTCGTCGGCCACGATGCCGGTGAGGAGCTCGGCGTACTCGAGGCGGTCGTGCTCGCGCAGGCCGTGCATGGCGAGGATGCGCGTGGCCACGTCTTGATCGAGCAGGGCGGCGAGGTGGATGCGGTCGAAGTCGAGCGTGACGTCGTCCTCGGAGAGCTGCTGCATCGCGGCGAGGAGGTCACGGCGGCGCTGCGGCTGGAGCTGCGGGAGCAGCGCCATCGCGAGCCCGACCGTGCGGTCGTCGGCGCCGCTCAGCGCCGGGAGGTCGGCGAACGGGAGCCCGAACGTCTCGTCCGCGACGGCTTCGAGGACGGTATCGGGCGGCGGCAGGCGACGCGGCTCGTCGCCGTCGGCGTCCGTCGCCTCGGCGTCGTCGGGGGTGTCCCCGGGCACGTCGCCGTTGCCGTGTTCGGCCATGTCTTCGTCGCCGGTCTGTGAGAACGGGGGCATCGAGAGTGAGTGTATCAGGCACCCCGCGGAGGGCGATCAGTCGCCGTCGCCGGCCGAGGACAGCTCGGTCGTCGGGTCGCGCTCCAGCAGCGCCTCGGCCGCCTTCTGCGGTGGCACGCCGTGGTGCAGCACGCGGTCGAGCGCCTCTGCGATGGGCATCTCGATTCCGACGCGTGCCGCGAGTCGCAGCGCGGCGGGCGTGGTCGTGGCGCCCTCGGCGGTCTCACCGATCTCGCCCAGCGCCTCGTCCAGCGTGCGCCCGCGCGCGAGCAGCTCGCCCAGGCGGCGGTTGCGCGACAGCGGGCTATACGAGGTGGCGATGAGGTCGCCGACCCCGGCGAGCCCCTGGAAGGTGAGCGGATCGGCGCCCAGCGCCACCCCCAGCCTCGAGATCTCGGCGAGGCCCCGCGTGATGATCGCCCCCTTGCCGTTGTCGCCGTAGCCGAGTCCATCGACGACCCCGGCGGCGATCGCGACGATGTTCTTGAGCGCGCCGCCAAACTCGACGCCGACCACGTCGCGGCTGCTGTAGACGCGCAGCGTCGGGCCGTGGAACGCGGCGCGTACCGCGTCGAGTGGCGCATCCTGCGACGCGACCACGGTCGTGCCGGGCAGCCCCGAGGCGACCTCACGCGAGAGGTTGGGGCCGGAGAGCGCGGCGGTGGGGCGGCCGGGCAGCGCGTCGGCCAGCACCTCGGTCATGCGGCGGCCGGTGTCGTGCTCGATGCCCTTGGCGCCGCTGAGCACGACGGCGTCGGCGGGCACCGCCTCAGCGACCGCGCGTGCGTTGGCGGCCATCGTCTGCGACGGCACCACGAAGCACACAATCTGCGCGCCCACGAGCTGCCCCGGGTCGGCGCTCGCCTCGAGCTCAGCCGGGAACTCGACGCCCGGCAGGCGTCGGCCGTTGCTGCGCTCGGCCTCGATCGCTGCGGCCTCGGCGGCGTCGCGCGCGAGCAGCGTGGTACGCACCCCGTTGCGTGCAAGCAGCACCGCGAGGGTCGTCCCCCACGCGGTGGTCCCGACGACCGCCGCCGTCCGGATCGCGTCGTCGCTCACGGCCGCTAGCTTCCGGCGCTGGAAGCGCCGCCCTGCCCGAGCTTCGGCTCGACGCCGCGCAGCAGCCTGCGCATGTTCGGGAGGTGGTTCAGCTCGATCGCGAGCGTCGCGGCGCCGCCGAACAGCAGGTAGTGCGGCGCGAGCCATCCAACGGCGACCGAGATCACGATCAGCACGAAGGCGACCGCCGCCGCCGTCATCGACATCACCGAGACGTAGCGCGTAATCGCGAGCGCCGCGCCACCGGCGACGAGCACCGCGAGCGCCAGCCAGAGTGAGGGCCAGAGCGCGATCGCCAACAGGGCGCCGAATGCGGTGGCTACTCCGCGTCCGCCGCGGAAGTTGGCGAAGACCGGGAAGGTGTGCCCGATCACGGCGGCGACCCCGGTGAGCGTCGCCGCCCACGGGTCATCGAAGACGGCACGCGCGATGAGCACCGGTATTGCGCCCTTGACCACGTCGGCCACGAGCACGATCACGGCAGCGCCGAGCCCGAGCGAACGGAGGGTATTGGTAAACCCCGTCTTGCCCGACCCCTGATCGCGCACGTCCACGCCGCGATAGACGCGGCTGACGATCAGGCCCGACGGGATCGAGCCAAGCAGATAGCCACCGACGAGCATGAGTGCGGCGATCATGCGGTCGCCCCTACCCCCTCGGTCTCCTCGACCGGCTCGTCCGTCGCCCCGCGGGCGCGGAATCGGAGCCGGATCGCGGCGCCTTCGAACCCGAACGCATCGCGAATGCGATTTTCCAGGTACCGAGGATACGCGAAATGCAGCAGCTCGGGGTCGTTCACGAAGAACACGAACGTCGGTGGCTGCACCTCAGCCTGCGTGACGTAGAGCAGCTTCAGCCGTCGGCGCCCCACCGATCGGGGCGGATGCGTGACGAACGCGCGCTGCAGCACGCGGTTGAGCTCCGAGGTCTGCACGCGACGGCGGCGCACCTCGTCGACGTGGACGGCGAGCTGCAGCAGGTCCGGGATGCCCTCGCCGGTGATCGCCGAAGTGAAGTGCACGGGCGCCCAGGGCGCGAACCGGTAGCGGCTGTCGATGTTGCGCGCGAACGCGCCCCGCTCGGTACCCGGCTCGGCGAGGTCCCACTTGTTGACCACCAGCACCATGCCCTTGCCGAACTCCACGATGCGGCTCGCGATGTGCATGTCCTGCGCAGCCGTCGGCTCGGACGGCTCGATGAGCAGGAACACCACGTCCGCGCGCGCGATGGCGCGCTCGGCCTGCTGCACCGAGTGCCGTTCGACTCCTCGGCCGATCTTGCCGCGCCGACGGATCCCCGCCGTGTCGACGAGCACCATGTCCTGGCCTTCGAAGCCGAACGGGCTGTCGATGGCGTCGCGGGTGGTGCCCGGCAGGTCCGAGACAATCGTGCGCTCCTCGCCCAGGATCGCGTTGGCCAGCGAGGACTTGCCGACGTTCGGGCGGCCGACGATGGCGATGCGGACCGGGTGCACGCGCTCGGACTCCTCGCTGCCGTCCGGCTCCGGCAGGAGCTCGACAATCTCGTCCAGGAGATCACCGGTGCCCTGGCCGTGGTAGGCGGAGATGAGGATTGGCTCGCCGAGGCCGAGCGCGTGCAGCTCATGCACGTTCGCGCTGGCCTCGCGGCGGTCGCCCTTGTTGGCGACCAGCAGCACCTCGCGGTCGGCGCGCCGCAGCTGGTCGGCGAGCGCCTCGTCCGAGGCGTTCACGCCCGTGGCTGCATCGACCACGAAGAGCAGCAGGTCCGCCTCGTCGAGCGCGAGCTCCACCTGCTCCCGAATGGGGTCGGCGAAGGGCGCGCCGGGGAAGTCATCGGGCCCTTCGAGGCCACCGGTGTCGACGACCCGGAAGCGACGCCGGCCCCAGCGGCACCAGCCGTACTGGCGGTCGCGCGTGGTGCCTGCGAGGCGTTCGACGAGCGCGCGGCGCGATCCCGTCATGCGGTTGAACAGCGCGGACTTGCCGACGTTCGGGCGGCCGACGATCGCGACGAGCGGAGGTGGGGCGCTCATCCTTCATCCCCTGTCGGTAGAGGCGTGAGCGTAACGGAGAGCGACGCGGGTCGCCATTCGCGGATCGTGATGTTGCGCGGCGCAACCACCACCACCTCGGCGTCCACCTCGACGGCTTCACCATCGAGGTCCGCCGCCTCGGCGTCGATCGCGCCCACGTCCACTTCGGCCCGCACATCGCCTGGCTCGAGGCTGTTGAGCAGGGGCAGCGGGCCCTCAAGCTCCACGGTCACGACCTGATCGCCGAGGTCCGCCACCAGGTCGTCGGGCACGCCATTCGTCTCGGGCACGACGGTCAGCACGGTCGAACCCAGCACGGGCTCGATGGCCACGACCACGCGCGCCGATGCGCCATCCGTCGCGGTCACCCCCCGGCGCACAGCACCGACGAGTGACACGCGAATATCGCGATCGGCCCCGTCCAGCCGCACGAAGCCCAGGCGTATCTGCTCCATGTCCTGCAGCACCTCGAGCGTGCCCTCGATGCGCGCGACCGACGGCGTCACGGTGACGCCGGCCACGCGGTACCCGCTGGCCGGCTCGCCGAGCAGCTCGACGGTGAAGGGCACGGTCTTGGAGACGGTGCTCTTCTGCACGTCCACCCTCACGCTCACGGTGGAGGGGTGGACCGACAGCCCGCGGATGCGGCCCTCGCTTGCCCCGCGCGGGACGAGCTCGGCGACCTGCTGGAATCCGACGGTGATGCCGGTCACGTTGATCTCCGCGACCGCGCGCTCCGCCAGCTCGACCAGCGACTCAGGCCCGAGGATCTCGACGGTGACGCGCTCGGGGACGGTCTGCACGATCTCGAATCCGCTGGGCGGCGCGCCCAGCAGTCTCGGCTCGACGGGGATGATCCGCGATACGACCTGCTCGAGGTTCACGGTAATCGCGGGCGGCTCCACCGCGAGGATGCGCACCCCACGGGTGCCGGTCACGTCGACCCGCACGGGCACGGACTGCTCGCGCGCCGTGAGTCCGGCGAGGTTCACGGTCGCCTCGAAGTTCGACGCCGTCAGGCTCTCCCAGCGCTCCTCGGACGCCTCGATCCGCAGGTCGACGGTCCCGAGGTTGTTCGCCACCGCGAGGTCCTGCCCGACGTTCACGAAGGTGACCGGAATCTGGCTCGGGAACACACCGGCGATCGACGGGTCCTCGTCCTCCGTCACGAACACCCACAGCGCGATGCCGAGCACGACCGACAGCGCGAGCAGACGCGGGGTGCGTCGCACCGTGGTGAAGGCGCGGCCCCACAGCGCGATGATGACGTCGAGCGTGCTGCCCGCGGGGTTACCCCCGAGCCTGGAGTCCGACATCAGGGCGCCTGCTGCTCGGGGCTCGCCTCGGCGGCGGCGGTCGCGGATGGCTCGGTATCGCGCAGGCCGTCGGCGAGCTGGAACATGCGCCGCAGCCGCGTGCGCACCTCGGCCTCATCGAGGTTCGTGCGCATCCGACCCTGCGCCGCCAGCCCCATGGAACCGCGCTCCTCGGAGACGACAATCACGATCGCGTCGGTACCCTCGGTGAGCCCGACGCCTGCCCGATGGCGCATCCCGAGGTCGGGCTGTAGCGCCGAGTCGGTGAGCGGCAGCGTGCATCCGGCTGCGATCACCTGGTCGCCGCGCACAATCGCGGCTCCGTCGTGGAGCGGCGTGTTCGGCATGAAGATACTGCCGAGCAGCTCCGCCGAGAGCTCCGCGTTCAGCTCGACGCCGGTGTCGATGACCTCCTGGAGCCCGGTCTCGCGCTCGAACACGATGAGCGCGCCATAGCGCTGGCGCGCGAGCCGCGCGGCCGCGCGCACCGCCACATCGACGGTGTACTCGTGGTCCTGCCGGACCAGGGCGAGCTGCCAGCCGGTACGGCCGAGGCGGTCGAGGACGCGTCGGATCTCCGGCTGGAAGACCACGATCACGCCGATCACCAGACCGGTGACCATGTTCTCGAGCATCCAGTTGACGACCTGCAGGTCGAAGAAGCGCGCCAGCAGGAAGGCGCCGACCAGGAGCAGCGAGACGCCTCGCAGCACCGTCCACGCGCTCGTGCCGCGCAGCAGCAGAAGCAGCCAGTAGATGGCGAGCGAGATCAGCAGGATGTCGAGCACCGCAACGCCGTCGATGCGTTCGAAGACGTCCCGCGCGACGTCCGGCACCTGCACCGGGATCCGCCTTCCCGCCGAACCTACCCGAGCAGGCTCAGCAGCACCGCCTGCTGCGTGTGCACCCGGTTCTCAGCCTGGTCGAACACCACCGACCGCGGCGACTCGATGACCTCGTCGGTGATTTCTTCGCCGCGGTGGGCGGGCAGGTCGTGCATCACGAGCGCGTCGGGGGGCGCGGAGGCGAGCAGGTCGGCGTCGAGGCGGAACGGTCCAAAGGCCTCAAGCCGGCTCTCCAGCAGATCCTCCTCGCCCATCGACGCCCAGACGTCGGTGTAGACGGCCGAAGCGTCGCGGAGTGCCTCGCGCGGGTCGGCGGTCTGGGTCACCCGCCCGGGGCCGCCCGTCGCCCGGGCGACCTCGAGGTCGGCGTCAGTCAGGCCGTAGCCGTCGGGCGACGCGCAGCGGAAGTCGATACCGGCCAGCACCGACGCGTTCGCGAGCGCGCGCGACACGTTGTTGCCCTCGCCGAGGTAGGCGAGCCGCAGGCCGTGCAGCGAGCCGAAGCGCTCGCGCAGCGTCAGCAGGTCGGCGAGCGCCTGGCAGGGGTGCTCCTCGTCGCTGAGCCCGTTGATGACGGGCACCGAGGACCACTCTGCAAACTCCTCGACGGTCTCGTGCTTGAACGTCCGCACGGCGATTCCGTGCGCCATGCGCGACGCCACGCGCGCGATGTCGCGCACGGGCTCACGCGACCCCGCGCCGACCTCCTGCGGGCCGAGATACACCGCGCGCCCGCCGAGGCGGTGCATGGCCACCTCGAACGCGAGGCGCGTGCGGAGCGACGGCTTCTCGAAGACGAGCGCGAGCACCTGCCCGGCCAGCTCCGGCCCGCACCCGTCACGCTTGATCGCGAGCGCCGAGTCGAGGAGCCCGTCGAGCTCCTCGGCCGAGAGGTCGCGGATGGATCGGAAGTGTTGGGGCCGCACGGCTGGGGACTCCGCTGCGTTGTGGATTACTCGATGTGCTGTTGGACAGCCTATCCAGTATAGCCGTCTGGTGCGGCGAGCTGCGCCCTGTCGGCGCTCGCCTCGTCGCCTACTCCCCGACCACCCCCTCCACC
>VXTU01000124.1:0-8787 GCA_009837285.1 Chloroflexota bacterium
TCTGATCCCCTCGCCCCCGTCCGCGGGGGAGAGGGCGAGGGTGAGGGGGTGTGCCCACTCCAAGCGCCGAGGCTGACCGCAGCGCCGTCGCGCGTGGCCGTGCGGGGTGCAGATGCTACGATCGCGCCGATGCCTGAAACCGTCCTCGCCGCCGTCGCCTGGCCGTACGCCAACAGCGCCCTGCACGCGGGCCAGATCGCCGGCGCCTACCTCCCGGCCGACATCTTCACGCGCTACCACCGCATGCGCGGCAACCGCACGCTCATGGTCTCCGGCTCCGACGTGCACGGCACGCCCGTCACCATCAGCGCCGAGCAGCAGGGCGTCACGCCCGAGGAAGTGATCGCGGTCAACCACGCATCCTTCCTCGACACCTTCGAGCGCTTCGGCATCTCGTTCGACCTGTTTACGTCGACCGGCACGGAGAACCACGCCGAGGTGACGCAGGACATGTTCCTGCGTCTCCACGAGCAGGGGCACATCTACGAAGCCGAGATGACGATGCTCTTCGACCCCGAGGCCGAGCGGTTCCTGCCGGACCGCTACGTCGAGGGCTCCTGCCCGTACTGCGACTACGACGGCGCACGCGGCGACCAGTGCGACGAGTGCGGCCGCACCATGGATGCCCTCGAGCTCATCAACCCGCGCTCGCGGCTGTCCGACGCGACCCCGGAGCCGCGGCAGACGAACCACTGCTTCCTGCGGCTCAGCGCCTTCAACGATGAGATCGAGGAGTGGATCGAGCCCCAGGAGCACTGGCGTCCGGCCGTGCGCAACTTCGCGCTCGGGATGCTGCGCGAAGGCCTGCACGACCGCGCCATCACCCGCGATATCGAGTGGGGCATCCCGGTGCCCCTCGACGGGTGGGACGACAAGCGCATCTACGTGTGGTTCGAGGCGGTCATCGGCTACCTGTCGGCGACGAAGGAGTGGGCCCGGAACTCGGACACCCCTGACGCGTGGGAGGCGTGGTGGAAGGACCCGGCGGCGCGCACCGTCTACTTCCAGGGCAAGGACAACGTCCCCTTCCACACGCTGATCTGGCCCGCGATGCTGCTCGGCTATGGCGACCTCAACCTGCCGTACGACGTGCCCGCGAACCAGTACGTGACCATCTCCGGCTCGAAGGCCTCGTCCTCGCGCAACTGGGCGATCTGGATGCCCGACTACCTCGACCGCCACGACCCGGACCCGCTGCGCTACGCACTGACCGCGATGATGCCCGAGACCGCCGACACCGACTTCACGTGGGCCGAGTACCTGCGACGCAACAACGACGAGCTGGTGGCGCGCTGGGGCAACCTGGTCCATCGCGTGATGACGCTCACACGCCGCCACTTCGACGCCCGCATGCCCGAGGCGCCCTCGACGCTCTCGCCCGAGTCGGCGGCGCTGCTCGACCGCGTCGACGCCGCGTTCGACGAGGTGGGCGGACACATCGACGCGCTGCGGCTCCGGGCAGGCATCCAGGCCGCGATGGGCGTGGCGCAGGAGGCGAACCGCTACCTCGACGAGCGCGCGCCCTGGGCGGCCGTGCGCGAGGACCGCGACTCGGCGGCCGAGACGCTGTCGACGGCGATCCAGACCATCTCAGGGCTCGCGACGCTGTTCCAGCCCTTCCTGCCCTTCACGTCGCCGCGCGCGTGGGCGCTCGCCGGCGGCGAGGGCGACATCGAGGCGGCCGGCTGGCAGCGGGCGTCGATCGCGCCGGGCACGCCGCTCCCCGATCCGTCGCCGCTGTTCCGCAAGCTGGACGAGTCGCTCGTCGACGAGGAAGAGGCTCGGCTCGGCCAGTAGTGGCCGCGCCGCGGAGGACCACGCGATGAGTCCCCTCGATGCACCGATCGTCGACGCCCACTCGCACACCTGGTCGCGCGCCTTCCGCAACGACTACGACGAGGCGATGGCGCGCGCGTGGGGCTCCGGGCTCGTCGCCATCGTCGAGGTTGGTGGCAGCGCCGAGAGCAGCGAGGAGGCCTACGCCGTCGCCGCGCGCGACGAGCGCATCCACGCCGTCGCGGGCCTGCACCCACACAGCGCGAAGGACCTGCCCGAGCAGCGCGAGCAGCTACGCGACCAGGCCCTGAGCGGCCGCTTCGTTGGCCTCGGCGAGATGGGGCTCGACTTCTACCGCAACCTCTCGCCGCACGACATCCAGTACGAGGCGTTCCGCTTCCAGCTCGAGCTCGCGCGCGAGGCCGAGTTGCCCGTCGTCATCCACAGCCGCGACGCCGACGAGGAGTGCTACGAGGTCATCGCCGAGTGGGCGAGGCGCGTGGGGCGCTACCTGGGACCGGACCGCGAGATCGGGATGATGCACTGCTACGCCGGCGACACCGAGCTCGGCGAGCGCTACCGCGCGCTGGGCTTCCTGCTCTCCATCCCCGGCCCGGTCACCTACCCCGGCGCGACGCGTCGGCAGGACGTGGCCCGCACCGCTCCGCTCGAGTCGCTGCTGGTCGAGACCGACGCGCCGGCGCTGACGCCGCAGTCGAACCTCGGCAGCCGCAACGAGCCGGCGTACATCCTCGAGACCATCGCCTTCGTCGCCCAGCTTCGAGGCGACACGCCGGAGCACATCTCGCGGGTCACGGCCGAGAACGCCGCCCGGCTGTTCGACTTCGAGCTGCCATCGTGACGACGAGCGTCGACCAGTCCGCGCTGTACGGCCCGGTCGCGGACGACCTGCCAGCCGTCGATGAGCTGCTGGAATCGCTGTACAACGTCGACTTCCCATGGCTGCGGGAGATGCTCGAGGCGGCGCTCGGCGGCGGCGGGAAGCGCATGCGTCCGGCCGTCAGCCTCCTCGCGGGGCGGCTCGGCAACTACGACCTCGACCTGCTCGTGCCCATGGCAGCGAGCGTCGAGCTGCTGCACACGGCCACGCTCGTCCACGACGACGTGATCGACATGGCCGAAGAACGGCGGGGGCGCCCGACGGCGGCGTCGCAGTTCAACAACGCGCCGAGCGTGATGCTCGGCGACTACATGTTCGCGCACGCCGCGGAGTTCGTGGCTCGCACCGGCAACATCCGCGTGATCCGCAACTTCGCCGACACGCTGCGCGTCATGGCGACCGGCGAGCTCAGCCAGGACATCTCGGCCTACGAGTACTCGCGCGACGTACAGCGCTACCTCGACCGCATCTACGGCAAGACGGCCTCGCTCTTCGCCACGGCGAGCGAGGGTGGGGCCATCGTGTGCGGCGCTCCGGAACCCCACGTCGAGGCTGCGCGACGGTACGGCTCACAGCTCGGCATGGCGTTCCAGATCGTCGACGACGTGCTCGACTTCAGCGCCACATCCGAGGAGCTCGGCAAGCCGGCCGGCTCGGACCTCCTCGCCGGGACGCTCACCCTGCCGGCGCTGCTCTACATGGAGCGATACCCCGACGACAACCCGATCCGGCGGGCGTTCGGCGGCGTGCGGCGCCGCGCCAACCTGCAGCGTGCGATCGAGGAGATCCGTGCCTCCGGGCTCCTCGATGAGTCGCTGGAGACCGGCAACCGCTTCGCAACGGAGGCCGTCGAGGCCCTCGACGCGCTACCCGCCGGTGAGCCCCGCGACACCCTCGAGCGCCTGGCCGAGTTCGTGATCGAACGCCGTTCCTGATACCCCCACCGGGTACCCTTCTTGCCACGAACGCGGTACGCTGGATGTGTGCACAATCGTGATACCGTCCCACCCAGCGAGAAGGGCTGATGATGGCCATGACCACTGTGCTGCCTCCGGAGACCGCCGACCGATTTCGGCGCCTGCTACTGATCCTTGCCGCGCTGGTCGGGGTGGCGACCGCCGGATTCCTGCTGAGTAGCCAGCCCACGGTCGACTTCCTGCGCGAAGGCCCCGCCCGCTTCCTGCCGTTCAAGGGCGACGAGGCGCGCCTGTTCCTCGGGATCAGTGCGGGCATCGCTGCGATCGTTGCCGCCGCCGCGCTCTGGCGAGGCGTGTCGATCGCGTCGCTCATCGTCGCGGCGGTCGCGCTTGGCGCGGGCTTCGCCCTCGTCCACGTGGTGTTCACGCCCACACTCGGCCTCGTCGTGCTCGCGGTGGTGGCCGACCTCGCGGGCAGCGTCCAGCGCGACCGCCTGGCCGAGCTGGGGCCGCGGCAGTACCCCGTGCGCTGGGCCGCTGGCGCAGTAGCGGGAGTGATCGGGCTCGTGGTGTTTGCCGCGATCTCGTGGTGGCTCGCCTCGCCGCTGTTCGACGAGGGCGAGCGCATCGAGGAGGACCTAGGCTTCCAGGTCGCGGGCATGGCGACTACGCCCACACCCACGCAGGCCCCTGCTGCGACCGCGACGGCCGCCGCAAGCGACGACGCAACGGCGACTCCGACAGCAACCGCCACCGCGACGCCGGAGCCGACGCAGGCGTCCGGCATGGGCGAGCTGATTGCGATGGGCGAGCTCATCGGCTCCGACTCGTTCCACACGGCGAGCGGCCAGGTGCTCCTCGTGCGCGGCCCGGACGGCGAGGTGATCCTGCGCTTCCAGGACTTCGAGGTGCGGAACGGGCCGGACCTGTTCATCTACCTCACGCCCGACCCGGACGGCGATGTCCACGTCGACGGCGCGATCAACCTCAGCGAGATCAAGGCCACGAGCGGGTCGGTCAACTACGACGTCCCGCTGGACGTTGATCCCGACTCGTTCCGCTCGGCGGTCGTGTACTGCCGCGCGTTCTCGGTGATCTTCGCGACCGCGACGTTCGAGTAGCGGGGACGAACGGCGACAGACACCTTCGAGGCGGGCCGTGAGCCCGCCTCGATGCGTACTGGCGTGGTCTGCGGGGAGTTACTCGGCGGCCGCCTCGGACTCCTCGGCCAGCCGGCGGCCGCGCGACTTCGAGCCCTTGACGCGCTCGCGGACCTCGAGGGGCGGCGGTGCGCCGGCCTCGATCTCCTCGGGGCTCATGACCGTGCTCGCGCGGCGGACCTTGTCCTCCTTCACGAGGAAGGGCTCGATCTTCTTGAGGTCGCTGCTCGTCATCGGCTTGGTGGACTGGCCCTTGGTCGTCCAGTACAGGCCCTTGTCCGGGATGCGGCGAGGCATGCCGCCGCGCATCGTGAAGGCGTGGACCTGCGTCGGCATGAGGCGCTCGCCGGTGTCGTCGCAGGAGGGGCACGGCTGCGCGTCCGAGGACCGGCTCACCGGCCGGATCAGCTCGAAGATGCCGTCGCAGGGTTCGCAATAATACTCGTACAGCGGCATGGTGTGTCAGCTCCCCGTCTGCCCCGAGGCCCCCAGTGGCTCCTGCGGAGTATACGTTACGTCGCCGTCGAGGGATGCCGGCTCGTCCGGTGCCGTCGCCGCTGGGTCGTCCACGGGGCGCGTGTGGCGCACAGCGGCGAGGAAGCGGGCGCTCCCCAGGTCGCGCTCCGCCATGGCGCGCACGAGGTCGTGCATCACGCTTTCCATGCCGGCCGCGACGCGCTGGTTGAGCCGCACGCGCGCGGCCTCCTCGTACGGTGCGTCCTGGATCAGCCGCAGCACCTTCACCACCGACACATCGATCGGCTCCGATTCGGGGTGCGACTCGCGGCAGCGCTCGCACAGCAGCCCGCCCGCGAGCGGCGACCACACGAGGCGGTCGGGCGTCACTTCGCTGCGACATGCGGCGCAGCGCTGCCACTCCGGCCGGAACCCCGTCGCCTCAAGCAGCGCAAGCTCGAAGCTCCGCACCACGAGCTGGTGGCCGTCCCCGCGCAGCAGCCGCAACAGCGCCGTCAGCAGCAGCACATAGGCGGCGTCCGCCTCGGCCTCCTCGACCGTGAAGCGGTCGGCGAGTTCGAGCAGGTAGAGTCCGGCGCTGAGCCGTTCGAGGTCGTCGCGAAGCGCGGCAAACGGCTCGATCGTCTGCGCCTGCGTGACGATTCCGAGTGTGCGGCCGTGCGCCATCATGATCTCGACGTGGGTCATCGGTTCGAGGTGGCCAGCGAGCTTGCTGCGCGGGCGCAGCGCGCCCTTCGCGATCGCCTCGATCTTGCCGCGGGCCGGCGTGAGCAGCGTGACGATGCGGTCCGAGTCGCCGAAGCGGCGACGCTTCAGGACGACCGCCTCGGTCTTGGTCACGCGGGGGACGCGGGCAGGCACGGGCCTACTCCACCGACTGCCGGAAGGCGAGCGCCCGCTCCAGCGTGACGTTGTCGACGTACTCGAGGTCGGCCCCGGCGGGCAGGCCGCGGGCGAGCCGCGTCACGCGCACACCGAGGGGTTCGAGCAGCCGCGCGAGGTACATCGCCGTCGCCTCGCCCTCGAGGTTCGGGTTGGTGGCCACGATGACCTCGCCCACGGCTTCCGCGTCGTCACCGTCGTCGCGGCGCAGCCGGGTGAGCAGCTCGGAGATCTTGAGGTCTTCGGGGCCCACGCCGTCGGCGGGCGAGATCGCGCCGTGCAGCACGTGGTAGAGCCCGTGGTAGCCGTTCGTGCGCTCGATGGCGACGAGGTCGAGCGGCTCCTCGACGACGCATATCACGGTGCGGTCGCGGCGGGTGTCGTCGCAGACGGCGCACGGGTCGGTGTCGCTGATCTGCTGACAGGCGCCGCACAGCACGGCGCGCTGCTTCACGTCGAGCAGCGCCTCGGCCAGCGCGCGCGCCTCCTCCTCGGGTGCGCGCAGCACGTGGTACGCGAGCCGCTGCGCCGACTTCGGCCCGATGCCCGGCAGTCGGTGAAACGACTCGACGAGGCGCGTGATCGTCGAGGAGCCGTGCGGCGACTCGTTCATGGGACGGCTCCCCGAGTCCGGAGGGCGCGCAGCGGTCTACTCCTCGACCGGCACGGCGCCAAGCTTGAGCGCCTCCTCGACGAGGTGGCCGCCGCTCGCCGCGGGCGCGGGCGCCGACGCGACCGGCGGCGCCTCGGCGGCAGCCGGCGGTGCGGCATCGGCAGCTCGCTGCTGGGGTGGCGGCGGGCTGCGCTGCAGCGCTTCCCACACGACCGGCACGACGTCGACCGGCCGGCCGGCCACGCCCCCGACGGCGTCGCGCAGCACCTCCAGCACCTCGGGGTCCCCGAGCGCCTTCTCCACCAGCAGCTGCGACTGGAAGCCGATCTCGACCCGGTCGCCCTCGAAGCTCTTGAACTCGCAGCGCGAGCTGAGGAGCGCCCCGGCCACGCGGTGGCGCTCGCGCGCCGCTTCGCGCACCGCGTCGTGCTGCCCGCGCAGCGCGGCCAGCTCAGGCGACACCTGCCCCTCGTCGGGCGGCGGCGGACGGCGCGGTGGGCGGCGTCCGCCGCTCGTCGAGGCAGCGCGAGCGGGCGTCGCCGGGGCAGGCACCGGCTCGGCGCGCGGTTGCGGTGGCTGCGGTTGGCTTCGAGGCTGCCGCGCGCGCGGCGGTCGCTCCGCGTGTGGCTCGCGCGGCTGGGCCGCCGGAGGTGTCGCCGGCGCTGCCGGTGCTGCGGCTGGTTGCGTGAGGGCATCGCGCTCGGCGGGGAGTCCAACAGCGTGCGCGGCGAACGCGATCTCGGCGGGGAGCGCGTCGTAGTTGTCGCCCGCGAAGTCGATCTCGCCCAGGGCGCTCAGCGCCGCGACGATATCCGAGGCGCTCGCCGACTCGGCGAGAGGCGTGAGTTCGGCAAGCTGTCCTTCGGACAGCTCCAGCTCCTCGCGCGCGCCGGCGCGCAGCATCAGCAGCGTGCGCAGCGTCTGCACCACCTCGCGCACGAACGCACGGACCTCGATGCCGTCGTCGCGGACGGCGGCGAGCAGGGCGAGCCCGGCGGGCAGGTCCCGCTCGACGGCCGCACGCGCGAGCTGCGCTGCACGGTCGTCGACGACGAGGCCAAGGCCGCGCTGCACCGCCTCGATGTCCAGCGACCGACCGTGGTAGGCGGCGAGCTGGTCGAGCAGGTTCACCGCGTCGCGCAGCGAGCCGCCCGCCTGGCGGGCGATGAGTTCCATGCCCCCCTCGGCAACCTCGATGCCCTCGCGTGCCGCGATCACGTGCAGCCGCTCGACGGTGGCCGAGAGCGCGATGCGGCGGAAGTCGAAGCGCTGGCAGCGCGAGCTGATGGTCGGCGGGATACGGTGCGGCTCGGTGGTGGCGAGGACGAAGATGACGTGGCCCGGCGGCTCCTCGAGCGTCTTGAGCAGCGCGTTGAACGCCGCGTCGGTCAGCATGTGGACCTCGTCGACGAGGTAGACCTTGTACGTCGCCGCGTTCGGGGCGTAGCCGACGCTCTCGCGCAGCGCACGTACCTCGTCGATGCCGCGGTTCGAGGCGGCGTCGAGCTCGATCAGGTCGAGAGCGCGGCCCTCGTTGAAGGCGCGGCACGACTCGCACGCATCGTCGGGTTCGCCCTCGATGGGAGCGATGCAGTTCACGGCCTTGGCGAGGATGCGGCCGGTGCTGGTCTTGCCGGTGCCGCGCGGCCCGGTGAAGAGGTAGGCGTGCGCGGGCGTCCCGGCGGCGACGGCGTTGCGGAGCGTGCCGGTGATCGGGTCCTGCCCGGCGACGTCGCCGAACGACGCCGGGCGCCACTTGCGATAGAGGACTTCCTGGCTCACGGACACCCCAGGGCCCGCCGGGGGAGCGCGACGGGGCCGCATGGCGCAGTGTACCAGCGCCTCGCAGCGCCCGCGCTGTCGCCGACTCACAGACGCTCGAAGATGCGGATCGCTATCCCGTAGCTTGGATGATCAGGGTCGAGATGGTGATGGCGATCAGAAGCACCGCGGTCGCGACGCCAATCGACACCTCCGGGGGGGGGGGGGACGGCGAAGTACGGCTCCAAACGCCGGGGCCGGGGCGGGGTTGGTGGTCGAACCGGACGCTACCGCGCGGGC
>VXTU01000124.1:8797-13931 GCA_009837285.1 Chloroflexota bacterium
CCCCCCCCCCCCCCCCCCCCCCCCCCCCCCCCCCCCCCCCCCCCCCGCCGCCCCGCCCCCCGGCGAAGTAGCGCTCGAATCGACGGGGCCAGGGCGAGGTTGGTGGTCGATCCGGTCGCTCACGAGCGGGCCTACGAGGACGCAAGGACGGCGACCGCGACCGCCAGCGCGGCAAGGAGCAGTGTCGTCGCGGTCCCCACCATGACCCCGACCCGGACGATGACGTGGTGCTTCAGGCTCGCCTCGAGATGCTCAAAGCGCTCATCGAGCCGCGCCATGAGCCGCTCCAAGTCATCCCTGGTGGCGACACGTGGGGCGAGATCTTCGCCGAGCACGCCAGCGATGGCCTGCGACTGACGCTCGTCGAAGCCGCCTTCGTCGCGGAGTCGCTGTGATGCCCTCAGCGTGTCAAACATCGCCATGCCGTCATGCTAGTGAACGGCGTCACGAAGTGCAATCAGCGGACGTGGTCCTCCTGCCCATGACCGCCCGCCGCGTGGATGCCGGGACCGAGGAGGGCCTCCTCCCGCTCCCCCATCACGATGGCATCCGCCGGATCCTCATGGTCGTAGCCGATGAGGTGGAGCAGCGCGTGCAGGACCACGTGGCGCAGCTCCTCGTCGAATGTCAGGCCGGCGTCGCCGGCCTGCCGCCGCACGGCGCCGACCGAGACGGCGATGTCGCCGAGGTACGGCAACTCCTCGTCGTCCCCGATGGGGAAGACATCACCGGCGTAGGCAGGGAAGGCGAGCACGTCGGTCGGCACGTCCAGGCCGCGATGCTCGCGGTTGAGGCGGAAGAGCATCTCGTCGCCAGCGAGCAGCAGCGACACCGCGGCATCCTCCACACCGTCGGCCGCGAGCGCCCCCTCGACGAAGGCGACGAGCGGCTCAGGGTCGACGGTGCGCCCGATGCCGTCGAGTTCGATGGAGACCTCGTAGGTCATGGGCTCAGCCTACGTGATGAGGGGACAACTGCGCCTAGAGCAGGTTCTCGGCCGCCCGCTGCGCCGCCTGCAGCAGCTGCGATGGCCATAGCCCGAAGTACAGCACGGCGATGGCGGCGAGGCCGAGCAGGCCCTGCACCGGCGCGCTCGGGCGGAACGGCGTCTCGTCGACGGGGTCGTCGAGCACCATCGTGCGAGCCCAGCGCAGGTAGTAGAAGGCGGACACGGCCGAGTTGAGGACGGCGACAGCGACGAGGATGACCATCCAGTCGACACCCGTCTGCACCGCGCTGTTGAACACGTACAGCTTCGCGAGGAACCCCGCGGTCGGCGGGATACCGGTCAGCGACAGCAGGCACAGCAGCAGCACGACCGCCACCGCCGGCGAGCGTCGTATCAGCCCCGCGTAGTCGGCCAGTCGCTCGGAGCCGATCCGCTCCGAGACCACGATCACGCAGAAGAACGCGCCGAGGTTCGTCGCCGCGTAGGTGGCGAGGAAGAACAGCACTGCCGACGGGCCCGCCGCGCCGCTCGCGGCGACCGCCGCGAGACCAACGGCGACGTTCCCCGCCTGCGCGATCGAGGAGTACGCGAGCAGCCGCTTCACGTTCGTCTGGAGGATCGCCGCGGCGTTGCCGAAGGTCATCGACGCGCCCGCGAGCACGGCGAAGAGCGCCGCCCAGTGCTCGGCGATGAACGTGTCGGCGCCGCCGAGGCCGACGTAGAAGATGCGCAGCGCGACGGCGAATCCCGCCGCCTTCGAGGCGACCGACAGGAAGCTGGTCACGGTCGTCGGGGCGCCCTCGTACACGTCGGGGACCCACGCCTGGAACGGCGCGATCGACATCTTGAAGCCGAGCCCCGCCGCGACGAGGACGAAGCCGAAGACCAGAGCCAACTCCGTGCCCCCGGCGTTCGAGGAGACGAAGGTCGCGATCCCGTCGAGCGATGTGGTGCCGGAGAGGCCGAACAGGAACGCGAAGCCGTACAGCAGCACGGCCGCGGCAACAGCGCCCGCGAGCAGGTACTTCAGGCCCGCCTCGGACGAACGGTCGTCGCGGGCGACACCCGCGAGCACGAACTGCGAGACCGAGGTGGTCTCGAGGAAGACGAAGATCGCGATCAGGTCCTGCGCCTGCGCCAGCAGCACCATGGAGCCGGCGGCGGTGAGCAGCAGCGCGAAGAACTCGGGGCGCGGCTCCGCGCGCGAGAGCCCCTCGGCCGTCACGATCACGACCGCGGCGGTGACGCCGATGAGCAGGAACGTGAAGAACAGCGCGAACTCGTCGACGACGACCGCGCCCGAGATGGCGGGGCCGCTGGTCCCGGCGAGTACCTGCCAGATCGCCCACGCGAACCCGACGAGGAGCGAGATGAGCGTCAGCGTCAGGACCGGTGCGCGCCCGGGGCGCACGAGGTCGGCGCCCATGACGACGCCCGCGCCAAGCAGCAGCGCGAACGCCGGGCCGATGTGGTGGATCTGATCGAACCAGTTCATACGGCCGCCTGCCACAGCAGCGCGATGGGCTCGACGCCGCTCTCAATCACGTCGGTGAGCAGTCGCGGGTAGACGCCGACGCCGACGATGAAGATGAGCATCGACGCCATCGCCGCGTACTCCCACCACTCGCGGGCGTCGGTCAGGCCGGTCCAGCGCTCGTCGGGCGGGCCGGTGAAGACGCGCTGCACGGCCCACAGGATGTAGCCGGCGGCCAGCACGACGCCGAAGACGCCGATGATGGTCGCGGCCGGGTGCGCCTGGATCGTGCCGGCGAACACCGTGAACTCCGCGACGAAGCCGCTGAGCGCAGGCAGGCCGAGTGAGGCGAGCCCGGCGATGATCATGACCACGCCGAGGATCGGCATGCGGTGCAGCAGCCCGCTCATGTCCGCGATCTGGCGCGTGTGCGTGCGGTCGTAGATCAGCCCGACGACGATGAAGAGCAGGCCGGTGATCGTGCCGTGCGTGAACATCTGCAGCGCCGCACCCGACAGCCCAACGGCCCCGAGCGCCGAGACGCCGAGTAGCACGTAGCCCATGTGGGACACGGAGGAGTACGCCACGAGGCGCTTCAGGTCGCGCTGCTGGAGCGTGAGGATCGCGCCCCAGATCACGGACGCCGCCGCGATGATCGCGAGGATCACGCCGAAGTCGCGCGCCTGATCCGGCATGATGGGCAGCGCGATGCGCAGGATGCCGTAGCCGCCCATCTTCAGCAGCACGCCCCCAAGCATCACCGCCACCGCCGTCGGCGCATCACTGTCGGCGTCGGGCAGCCACGTGTGGACGGGAATGACTGGCAGCTTCACCAGGAACGCCGCCATCACCAGCCAGAACACGACCGACAGCGGGATCACGGCATCGAGCGGCCTGCCCGCCTCGGTCGCGAGCACGGCGATGTCGAAGGTGCCCGCGGTCAGCCCCAGCACGAGGAAGCCAACGAGCATGAACGCGGAGCCGCCCATCGTGAACAGCAGGAACTTCATCGCGCTGTAGCGCGGGCGCCCCGATCCCCAGATCGAGATCAGCATGTACATCGGGAGCAGCTCGAGCTCCCAGAAGAAGAAGAACTGGATGAGGTCGAGCGAGAGGAAGACCCCGGCCACCGCGGTCTCGAGGACGAGCAGCCACGCGAAGTACTGCTTCGGGCGCAGGTCGATGTTCCACGACACCAGCACCGCCGCCAGCGAGAGCAGCCCGGTGAGCAGCACCAGCGGCGCCGACAGCCCGTCGACGCCGAGCGCGTACTGCACCGTGAATCCGGTGTCGCCGCCCTGGATCCACTCGAAACGGTCGACGAACTGGTAGCCCGGGTTGTCCGGGTCGAAGCGGATGAAGATCGCCACCGACATGATGAACGTGAGCACGCTGTAGAAGAGCGCGACCCAGCGTGCGTTGCCCTCGTTGTCACGCGGGAGCGTGAGCACCGTGAGGGCCCCGACGAGCGGCAGCAGCAGGAATACCGTTAGCATCTAGCGCTCCAGTACCCCTGTGCCGAGAACCGCGATCACGACGACCGCGATCACGACACCCGCGAGGAAGAGTGACGTGTAGCCCTGCACGTAGCCCGCCTCGACGCGTCGCATCGCGTCACCCGCGCGGCGCACGCTCTCGGCGAACTGGTCCACGGCAAAGTCGATGATGTAGGTGTCGACGAGCTGCGCGGCGCGCTGGATCACGCCGTTGAGGATCCAGCGCACGATCACCGTCTCGGCGATGAAGTCGAGGTAGTACTTCGCCTCGACGACCCTCGGCAGCGGGCCGAGCTTCGCCCGGACCTCGTCCGCCGACGGGCGGCGGGCGTGGTAGATGGCCGCGGCGGCGCCGATGCCGCCGAACGCCATGACGAGCGACACCGCGACGATGCCGCCGTAGATGTCGGGCGCGCCGTGGCGCAGCTCATCGGGCAGCGCGCCCTCGACGAGGTGCGAGAAGCCGCCGCCGATGTTGAAGAATCCGGCGATCACCGCCGGGACAGCGAGGATCAGCAGCGGGAGCGCCATCGACCGAGGCGACTCGTGCGGCTCCCCGTGGATTTCGCCGTGGTCGTCGTCGGAGCCCTCGCCGCCCTGGTACTCGCCCCAGAACGTCATGAAGATCGCGCGGAACATGTAGAGCGCCGTCATCCCGGCGACGAGGGCGCCGGCGACGAACAGCACCTTCTCGTGCTTCCAGGCGTCGAGCAGGATCTCGTCCTTGCTCCAGAACCCGGCGAGCGGGAACACCCCCGCGAGTGACAGCGAGCCGATCACGAACGTCCAGTAGGTGATCGGCATGTAGGAGCGCAGTCCGCCCATGCGGCGCATGTCGAAGGTGCCCGTCGCGTGGTTCACCGAGCCCGCGCCAAGGAACAGCAACGCCTTGAAGAATGCGTGCGTGAAGAGGTGAAAGATGGCCGCCACGAAGCCGAAGACACCGAGCGCCATCACCATGTAGCCGATCTGCGAGATCGTCGAGTAGGCGAGCACGCGCTTGATATCGGTCTGCACGATGCCAAGCGAGGCGGCGAGCAGCGCCGTGAACCCGCCCGTGTACGCCACGAGGTCGAGGACCTGCGCTGGGGCCGCCTCGAAGCTGGGGAAGAAGCGCGCGATCAGGTAGACGCCGGCGACGACCATCGTCGCGGCGTGGATGAGCGCCGAGACCGGCGTGGGGCCCTCCATCGCGTCGGGCAGCCAGATGTGCAG
>VXTU01000099.1 GCA_009837285.1 Chloroflexota bacterium
GATGTTGACCGCGGCCAGCGCGATGCCGCCGATGAGCGGCGTCCACTCGCCCCGGAAGACCTTGCGCGCGAGCGCGCCGAGCGTGGTGTCGGCGCCGGGCGCCGCGGGTGCGTCGCCCGATCCCGGAATCACCGGGAGCGTGAAGTTCATGCCCGCGAAGGCGCGGCGCTCCCACCAGGAGACCGCGGCGTAGGCGACCGCCAGCAGCACGAAGGTGAGGACGACGGCGCCGGTGTAGTTGAGGTCCGTCGGCAGCCACGAAAGCCGGTCCATGCTGATCTGGTTGTCCCACCACCAGTTCCACGTGCGGGCCATCGCGTAGAGCCCGACCAGCACGCCGAAGATCGCGACCCACGAGCCGAGGTAGCCCTCGCCCATGCGGTACAGCGTGCCGCTCACGCAGCCGCCCGAGAGCACCATGCCAAAGCCGAACATGAGCCCGCCGAGCACGGTCGCGATGCCGAGCGGGAGGATGTGCGCGTCGGACGGCAGCACGCCGTTGCTCGGGTTCGGCACGACGGTCGCCATGATCATCGCGAAGCCGGCGGTGCCGACGGCGAGGCCCGCGATGATGCCTCGCATCATCCGGCCCTGCTTCATCAGGAAGAGGTCGCGGAACCCGGCGACGAAGCAGAAGCGGCTTCGCTGGCAGATCACGCCGAAGGCGACACCGCAGATCCAGAACACCGGCCAGCCGGCGTCGGTGCGCAGCGCAATCGCGCACACGACGGCGAGGCCAACGAACGCGAGGATGCCCGCGCCGGTCGACCGGTCGATGGTGCGGACAGTGTCCATGGACATGGGGAGGGCGGTCATCGAGGCAATGTTCACATAGTCGAGCGCGGTACTCAACTATTCGTGACAGGGCGCACACTCCCGCCGGGCGAACAGCAGGCCTCTCAGGTGTGATGCGTCGCGCGCCTCTGTATCATCGCGACCGCAGGCAGTACGACAGGAGCGACCCGCCGGGTCAGAAAGGGAACGTATGCCTCCGAACACAGACACCGTCCTGTATGAGAAGCGCGACCGCGTCGCGTGGATCACGCTCAACCGCCCCGAAGCGATGAACGCGCTCAACCCCGAGATCAGCCTCGGTATCAAGGAAGGCATCGACGAAGCGACAGCCGACGACGACGTGCTCGTGGTCGTGCTGATTGGCAACGGCGGCCGCGCCTTCTGCGCCGGGATGGACCTCAAGTGGCGGGCGCAGGAAGACGCCGCGGGCGGCACCGACATGTCGGGCGACGACGTGGGCCCCGGTACCGGCCTCGACGCGGTCGGCCAGTGCCCCAAGCCGGTGATCGCAGCCATCGACGGCTACGCGCTGGCGGGCGGCATGCAGCTGTCCAACCGCTGCGACATGCGCATCGCGACGCGGAAGTCCCGGTTCGGGATGCCCGAGGCGCGGCGAGCCCTCGCGGCCGTCGGCGTGGAGGACACGCCCGAGCTGTTCACGACCGCCGGCGAGGCGGCGTGGATCCTGCTCACCGGCGGCCACATGACCGCCGAGCGCGCCTACCAGAACGGCCTGGTGCAGGTCCTGGTCGAGGACCGCGACGAGCTGATCCAGGCGGCCGAGGACCTCGCGGGCGAGGTCAAGCTCTGTGCTCCCCTCGCGATCCGCGCGATCAAGGAGACGCTGCGCACGAAGCGCAACATGCCCGCCCCGAACCCCGGCCAGACGGAGCTCGACAAGCTCTCCGAGCTGACCGCCGAGGTCAAGGAGGTCAACAACAACAGCGAAGACCGGCTCGAGGGACCGCTGGCGTTTGCCGAGAAGCGCGACCCGAACTGGAAGAACCGCTAGCGAAGGGCTCGACCGAGCGTCAATCGAGTCCACTGCATGCCTTCGGCGAGCAGCCCCCGCGTGGGTCGGCCCGCCGAAGGCAGAGCGAAGAGGAGCCCTCCCCACGGAGGGCTCCTTCGCTCCCACCCGGGTGAGCAGCGCTGATGGCCGTCACGCACGCCGGGATGTCCGAGGTCGCCGAGATAGTCGCTGAACGCGCGGCCGTCGCGGTGCGGCGCGGGTTCTACTACGGCTGGTACATCGTCGCCGCGGGCGCGGGCACCAACTTCCTCGTCATCGGCCTCGTCACGTTCAGCTTCGGCGTGTTCATCGGGCCAATGCGCGACGAGCTCGGCTGGAGCGTCGCCGCGATCGCCGCCGGCCAGTCGTTGCGCAGCTTTGAGCAGGGACTGCTGGCTCCCGTGACGGGCGTCATGATCGACCGGCTCGGGCCGCGCAAGATGGCCATCACCGGCATCATCTTCACGACCATCGGGCTGGTCGTGTTCTCGCAGGCCCGCACGCTGGAGATCTACTATCTGTCGAGCCTGATCCTCGCCTTCGGGCAGAGCCTCGGCTCACTGCAGCCGTTCTCCGCGGCGTTGATGTTCTGGTTCCAGCGCAAGCGTGGCCGCGCGATGGGGCTGCTCAACACCGGGAACGGCGCGGGGCACCTCATGGCTCCGGTCGTCGCGATCATCGTGACGCTGATCGGCTGGCGCGAGACGCTGCTGGTCGCCGCCGTCGTTGTCCTCGTCGCGGGTATCCCGCTCGCCATGGTGCTGCGCGACCGCCCCGAGCCGTACGGGTACACCATCGACGGCGACGAGCCGGAGCCGGGCGCGTCCGAGGCATCCCTCGCCCCCGAGGCGACGGGCATGTCCGTCGGCGAGGGGCTGCGCACGCCGACGTTCTACCTGCTCTCGGTGTCCACGGCGCTCGCTGGCGGCGTGATCATCTCGTGGATCGTCCATCAGATCCCGCACATGCAGAGCGTCGGCTTCTCGCTCGCCGGCGCGGCGACCATCGCGGGCATCTACGGCGCATGCCAGCTGGCGCTGCGGCCGATCGTCGGGTGGATGGGCGACCGGTTCGGGCGCGTCCGACTCTACTCGTCGGCGTTCGTGTGCCAGGGCCTGGGGATGATCATCTTCGCGCAGCTGACTGCCGACCGGCTGTGGCTGCTGCCGTTCTACTTTGCGCTGTTCGCGTTCGGTAGCTCGACGTGGATCGTGCTGCAGATGACGCTGGTCGCCGACTACTTCGGCCCGAGGCGGTTCGCGACGCTGCGCGGCTTCGCGTCCACGCTCAACATGCCCGTCGGGATCATCTCGCCGTTCCTCGCGGGCTACATCTTCGACCGCACGGGGAGCTACGTGGAGATCTTCACCGTCTACGCGCTGCTCGCGATGACGGGGTCGGTCATGATCCTGATGATCCGCCGGCCCTTCTGGGCCGACGTGGTGCGAGCGCGCGAGGAGGCTGCTGCGGCCGCGCGCGCCGCACAGCGTGCCGGGGCATACCTCGCGCCCGTACAATCGCCTCCCCGATAACGAAGGGGTATAGCCTCGCGGGAGGGACCCGTGCCTGACACCGCACTCGACGGCCTCCGCATCATCGAACTCGCCGAGGGGGTGGCCGGCCCCTACTGCGGCAAGCTCTTCGCCGACCTCGGCGCCGACGTGATCAAGGTCGAGCCGCCCGAAGGCGACCGCACCCGCGGCGCCGGCCCGTTCAAGAACGGCGAGCCCAACCCCGAGGGCAGCGGCCTCTTCCTCTACCTCAACACCAACAAGCGCGGCGTGACCGCCGACCTCGCCACCGACGAAGGCCGCGAGGCCGTGCTCGGACTCCTCGCGAACGCAGACGCGCTCGTCACCGACCTGTACGAGGACGACCTGCGCGCGCTCGGGCTCGACTACGAAGACCTGCGCGAACGCTTCCCCGCGCTCGTGTTCACCTCGCTCACGCCGTTCGGGCGCGGCGGCCCGCACGGGTCATACCGGGGAAACGCGTTCACCTCGTACCACGCGAGCGGGATGAGCTGGGAGACGCCGACGAACCAGGTGCGCGACCCAGCCAATCAGCCGCCGCTCGCCCCCGGCAACCCGCAGGCCGACTATATGACCGGCGCGACCGGCGCCGCCGCGACGATGGGGGCGCTGTTCCAGCGCGAATCGACCGGACGCGGCCAATTGGTCGACATCTCGGGTCAGGAGGCCAACGCCAACCACATCCGCACGACCATCTCCTCGGTCGTCCACAACCCCGACCTGGTCACGGGCCGCGAGAAGGTCAACTTCGACTTCCTCGTGCCATGCAGTGACGGTTATGTATTCCTGACCCCCTACCACTTCGACCATTGGTGGGACCGCTTCCAGGAGATCATGGGCGAGCCCGACTGGGCGAAGAGCGAGGCCTTCCTGACAGCGGCGGACCGCGCGCTGAACTGCGACGCCATCGAACCGCTCGTGCACCTCTGGTCGGTGCAGTACACGCGCGCCGAGCTGTACCAGATGTCCCTGGACATCGGCATCCCGTGCTTCCCGGTCTACTCCCCCGCCGAGATGATGGAGTCTGCCCAGTTCAAGGCCCGCGACTTCCTCGAGTCCGTCGAGGATCCCGAGGCCGGGGCGTTCGTGCGGCCGGGGCCGGCGGCCCTGCTGTCGGAGACGCCGTACCGTCAAGCCGGGCGCGCCCCGCGACTCGGTGAGCACAACGCCGAGCTGCTCTCCCAGACTGCCGCAGAGCCCTCGGCCCCAGCATCCGGCGACCAGCGCCCGGCAGACCGCCGGGCCGCGGGCGACCTGCCGCTGAGCGGCGTCCGCGTCGTCGACTTCGGGTGGATCCTCTCCGTCCCGCACTCGACCGCGTGGCTCGGCTCTCTCGGCGCGGACGTGATCCGGATCGAATCGGAGCATCGGCTCGACCTGCTCCGCGCGACGGGCATGACGCGCGGCAGCGGCGGGATTCCGGGGCTCAACCGCTCCGGCCCGTTCCTCGGGCTCAACTACTCCAAGCGGGGCGTGACGCTGAACCTCCAGACCGATCGCGGCAAGGATCTCGCGAAGGAGCTCGTGAGTCGTGCCGACATCGTCACGATGAACTACGCGGCGGGTGTGGCCGAGCGACTCGGGCTGGGCTACGAGGACTTCAAGGCGATCAAGCCCGACATCATCATGATGTTCGGCTCGCCGCTCGGGCAGACCGGTCCGGAAGCGCACTCGACCGGCTGGGGTCCGACGACGCTGGCGTACACCATGCTGCCGCACGTCACTGGCTACCCCGGCGGCACGCCGAGCTCGATGGGCGGCTCGTACCCGGACTTCGTCGTGGGCGTACACATGGCGTTCGCGATGATGGGCGCGCTGCGCCACCGCGACCGCACCGGCCACGGCCAGTACATCGACGTTGCGATGGGCGAGACGACGGTGGCGATGACGCCCGAACCGCTCCTCGAGTGGACCATGGCCGGCGCCGACCAGCCGATGCGCGGCAACCGCGACCCCGATCGCGCGCCGCAGGGCGTGTACCCGTGCGCGGGCGAGGACCGCTGGGTGGCCATCTCCGTCGAGGACGACGAGATGTGGGCGGGCCTGCAGCGAGCTCTCGACGACCCCGAGTGGGCGCGGGATCCCGGTCTCGGCACGCTCGAGGGCCGGCAGGTGCGCCACGACGACATCGACCGCGAGCTGAGCGCGTGGACGTCGAGTCGCTCGCCGCAGGAAGCTGCGGCGTTGCTGCAGGCTGAGGGCGTCGCCGCGACGGCCGTGCTCGACGGCTTCGGGCTGCTCGACGATCCGCAGCTTCAGTACCGAGGCTTCTTCGTCGACATCGACCACCCGGAGGTGGGCGTGACGGCTTCGGCAGGCATCCCGCTGCGCTACAGCGAGACGCAGCTCCACTACGGCTCGACGCCGCTGCTCGGCCAACACAACCGCGAGGTGTTCACCGATCTCGTCGGCCTGGAGCCGGCTGAGATCGATCAGCTGGTCGACGAGCAGGTGATCGCCTAACACACGACCGTGCAGGGGCCTCGGCCACAGGCATACAATCGCCTTCCCTATAACGAACGGGCATAGCCCGGCGGGAGGGACCTGTGCCTGACACCGCACTCCACGATCTCCGCATCATCGAACTCGCGCAGGGGGTGGCCGGCCCGTACTGCGGCAAGCTCTTCGCTGACCTCGGCGCCGACGTCATCAAGGTCGAGCCGCCCGAGGGCGACCAGGCCCGCCGCGCGGGCCCGTTCCGCGACGGCGAGCCGAACCCGGAGGGCAGCGGCCTCTTCCTCTACCTCAACACCAACAAGCGCGGGGTGACCGCCGACCTCGCGACCGACGACGGGCGCGCGGCTGTGCTCGGCCTCCTCGCCGGCGCAGACGTGCTCGTCACCGACATGTACCAGGACGAACTGCTCGCCCTTGGGCTCGACTACGAAGACCTGCGCGAGCGCTTCCCTGCCCTCGTCTTCACGTCGCTCACGCCGTTCGGGCGCGGCGGACCGCATGGCTCGTACCGGGGGAATGCGTTCACCGTGTACCACTCGAGCGGGCTCGGCTGGGAGACGCCTGCGCAGCAGGTACGCGACCCCGCCAACCAGCCGCCTCTCGCGCCCGGCAACCCGCAGGCCGACTACTTCACGGGCGTCACCGGCGCGGCAGCCACGATGGGAGCAATCTTCCAGCGCGAGTCGACCGGGCGAGGTCAGCTCGTCGACATCTCCGGGCAGGAGGCGAACGCCAACCACGTGCGCCTGACGATCTCCGGGGTGGTCCACACGCCGGACCTCGTTCCGCCGCGCGCGAAGGCGAACTTCGACTTCCTCGTCCCCTGCTCTGACGGTTATGTCTTCCTTACGCCGTACAACCTCGACCACTGGTGGGAGCGCTTCCAGCAGATCATGGGCAGCCCCGAGTGGGCCGCCAGCGACGCGTTCCTGACCGCCGAGGATCGCGGACTCAACTGCGACGCCATCGAGCCGCTCGTCAACATGTGGTCCGTACAGCACACCCGCGCCGAGCTGTACCAGATGGCGCTCGACATCGGCATCCCGTGCTTCCCGGTCTACTCCCCCGCCGAGATGATGGAGTCGGCGCAGTTCATCGACCGCGGGTTCCTCGAATCCGTCGAGGACCCCGAAGCAGGTCCGTACGTGCGGCCGGGCCCGGCGTCCCTGTTCGAGCGCACACCGTTCAATCAGGACGGGCGCGCGCCGCGGCTCGGCGAGCACAACGACGAGTTGGTCGGGAAGCCTACGGAGGACGCCCCGGTCCAGCAGGCCGGAGACCGGCGGCCCGCGCACCGCAGGGCGGCGGGAGACCTGCCGCTGAGCGGCGTGCGGGTGGCGGACTTCGGGTGGATCCTCTCCGTCCCGCACTCGACCGCCTGGCTCGGCGCCCTCGGCGCCGAGGTCATCCGGGTCGAGTCCGAGCAGCGCCTCGACCTGCTGCGCACGATGGGGCTCACGCGAGGCTCGGGCGGCATCCCGGGCATCGAGCGCTCGGGTAACTTCAACGGCCTCAACTACTCGAAGCACGGCGTGACGCTCAACATCCAGACGGACCGTGGCAAGGAGCTCGCGAAGGAGCTGGTGAGCCGCAGCGACATCGTCACGATGAACTTCGCGGCCGGTGTCGCCGAGCGCCTCGGCCTCGGCTACGAGGACATGAAGGCCGTGAAGCCGGACATCATCATGATGTCGGGCTCGCCGCTCGGACAGACCGGCCCGGAGAGCCACTCGACGGGCTGGGGCCCGACCACGCTGGCCTACACGACCCTGCCGTACGTGACGGGCTACGAGGGCGGCACGCCCAGCTCGATGGGTGGCGCCTACCCCGACTTCGCCATCGGCGTACACATGGCCTTCGCGATGATGAGCGCGCTGCGCTACCGCGACCGCACCGGCCACGGCCAGCACATCGACGTCGCGATGGGCGAGACCGTCGTGGCGATGACGCCGGAGCCGCTCCTCGAGTGGACCATGCTCGGGACCGACCCACAGCGTCGCGGCAACCGCGACCCGCACCGCGCCCCGCAGGGCGTGTACCCATCGGCCGGCGAGGACCGCTGGGTCGCCATCTCCGTCGAGGACGACGCGATGTGGGGTGCGTTCCGAGGCGCCCTCGGCGACCCCGCGTGGGCGCGGGACCCCGCGCTCGACACCCTCGAGGGTAGGCAGGCGCGCCACGATGACATCGACCGCGAGCTGAGCGCGTGGACGGTGGAGCGCACGTCGCACGAGGCCGCCGAGGTGCTCCAGGCGGCGGGCGTCGCCGCCACGCCGGTGCTCGACGGCCCGGAGTTGGTGCAAGACCCCCAGCTGCGGCACCGCGGCTTCTTCGTCGACATCGACCACCCCGAGGTGGGCGTGACGGCGTCGGCCGGCATCCCGCTCTCGTTCAGCGAGACGCGGCTCCACTACGGCTCGGCGCCGCTGCTCGGTGAGCACAACCGTGAGGTGTTCACGGACCTCGTCGGTCTCGAGGTGGAGGAGTTCGAGCGGCTGGTCCGAGACTCCGTTATCGTCTAACCGCCTCGCCGCCCGGCGGGGTATGCACTCAGGTCGAGAGCGGGCAGCGCGCGGCTGCCACCGGGAGGGACGGAACGGTATGGAGTACCACCACATCCTCGTCGACAGGGAAGACGGCGTCGTGACGATCACGATGAATCAGCCGCAGCACCTCAACCCGTGGCTGATCCCGATGATGGAAGAGATGATGGTCGAGCTGGACCTCGTCGCCGTGAACCCGGACGACAAGGTGCTGGTCATCACGGGGGCGGGCCGGGCGTTCTCGTCCGGCGGCGATGTCTCGTCGATGGGGGGCATCGACCACGCCGACCCGCACTTCATGAAGTGGCTGCCCGACCACAAACGCGGCCTGCTGACCTATCCGACAATGACGGCCGAGGAGCGACTGCAGAACAAGACGTTCAGTGGCACGCCGGTCCACCACAAGGTCTTCAACATGGACAAGCCGACGATCGCCGCCGTCAACGGCGTCGCCGCCGGCGCCGGCGCGGACCTCGCGCTCACCTGCGACCTGCGCATCGCCTCGACGACCGCGCGGTTCATCGAGGTCTACATTCGGCGCGCCTTCACGCCGCTGGACGGCGGCGCGTTCTGGGCGCCCTACCACCTCCCGCACGCCAAGGCGATGGAGATGCTGCTCACCGGCGACGCGATGGGCGCCGACGAGGCGAAGCACTTCGGCCTCGTCAACGACGTCGTGGACCCCGAGGAGCTGATGCCTCGCACGATGGAGCTTGCGAAGCGCCTGGCGCAGGGCCCGTCGGTGGCGATCCAGCTGACGAAGCACATGGTGCGCGAGATCTTCATGCGCGAGGGCTACGACCGCATGTGGGACCTCGCCAAGGACGCGACACCGCACTCGATGTCGAGCCGCGACGCCGACGAGGGCGTGCAGTCGTTCCTGGAGAAGCGGCAGCCCGAGTTCAAGGGCTTCTAGCGCCGCCCACCGTTACGCCTACGGCGCGGCTCCGTTGTCCCGTTCGGGGGCAAGCACGGAGTCGCGCCAGTCATCGACGTCCATCGGGTCGAGGCGGACTACGCCGGGGATGCCGTCGAAGTCGCGGTCGGCGGAGATGACCTGTTCGACGCCCAGGCGCCGCATGACCGCTACGTGGATGAGATCCCGCGTGCTCGCCCGCACGCCCGAGTCGGCCAGTTCGGCCGCTGTCTGGGCATCCTCTGCATAGATCGGCTCGGTTCGCCCCAACATGAGCGTGGCGAAACGCGCGAACGCGGGGCGCCCGATCGTTCGCCACTGCCTCGTGGCGCGGTAATGGTGGAGGAGTTCCTGTAAGACCTCGGCGTTGGTCACGAAGGATCGCGGATTACGGGAGGCGAGTTCGAGGATGTCGATGCAGGACTGCCGGTGAGTGTGTGGAACGCCCGTAGCGTAGATCGGGACGTTCGCGTCAAGGAAGGCTGTCGGACTCAAACCGCGACTCCAACTCCCGGAAGAGATCTTGCGGATCGTCCGGGACTTCGCCCTGAAGGCTCGCCATCTCCCGCACGAGCTGGAGGCGGCGCTCTACCATCAGCGCTTCCCACGCGTCGTCGATGAGCCCGCGCAGGACCTCGGAGATCGAGGCGTCCTGCTCCTCGACGATGTCGTCGAGCCGCTGTCGGCACTCTTCGTCCAGGCGGATTTCCACTCGCGAAACCATGGCCCTCTCCTGTACGGCGGCCACTGTACGGCACTCGGTGTACGGAAGCTATTGTACGGCACGTTTCGTACGGAACGCACCGGCTACCACGCCCCACACGGCGAATCTGCGATACTCCCGCCCGGCCCACGAGACGGCGCGACGCGGAGGACACCATGCAGGCGTACCAGCTCACACCCGGCGGAGGCATCGACGGCATCACCCGCGTCGAGCTGCCCGACCCCGAGCCCGCAGCGGACGAGGTGGTCGTTCGCGTCCGCGCCACATCGCTCAACTACCGCGACCTGATGCTCGCGACGGGGAACCGGGAGCCGGTCATTCCGCTCTCTGACGGGTCCGGCGAGGTCGTCGCGGTCGGCGACGCGGTCACGCGCTTCGCCGTGGGCGACCGGGTGACGAGCTGCTTCTTCCTCGACTGGCTCGACGGCGAGGGCACGCCGGCGAACACGCGGCGCGCGCTCGGCGGCGCCGACACCAACGGGACGCTCGCGGAACTCGTCGCGCTCCCCGAGCGCGCCGTCGTTGCGACGCCCGCGCACATGACGGACGAGGAGGCCTCGACGCTCCCGTGCGCGGCACTGACCGCGTGGTGTTCGATGTTCGGGGTCGCCGGGCTGCAGCCGGGGTCAAGCGTGCTGCTGCTCGGCACCGGCAGCGTGTCGATCGCGGGGCTGCAGCTCGCCTCGATCGCGGGAGTGCGCAGCTTCATCACGTCGAGCAGCGACGAGAAGCTGGCGCGAGCCCGTGAGCACGAGGCGGACCACACCATCAACTACGTCGACGACGACAACTGGGGCCGCACCGTCCGCGAGCTGACGGACGGGCGCGGCGTGGACCTCACGCTGGAAGTTGGCGGTGAAGGCACGTTCGCGAAGTCGATGACCGCCACACGGTTTGGCGGCGACATCGCGCTCATCGGCGGCCTCGCGCGCGACGAGTCGGACGAGACGCAGGTGCCCCTCGTCGGCCGCGGGCTGCGGGCGACGCGCATCTACGTGGGCAGCCGGGCGATGTTCGAGCAGATGAACCGCGCGCTGGAGCTGCGCGAGGTGCATCCGGTCGTCGACCGTGTCTTCGACTTCGACGAGACGCAGGAGGCGTACCGCCACCTGGAGTCGCAGCGGCACTTCGGGAAGGTCGTCATCCGGGTGTAGCCCCGCACGACGGGCGTCGCGCGCGCGCAAGCAGGTAAGCGTTGGGCCGCCCATGTGGGCGGCCCAACCATTCTCGCTCGCCGCGCGACTCGTTAGCCGCGGGGCAGCCCCAGCCCACGCGTCGCGATGATGTTGCGCTGGATCTCCGACGAGCCGCCGCCGATCGTCGAGGGGATCGAGCGGACGTAGCCGTGGATGTGCTTGCCGTTGAGCGGCGCCTTCGGGTCGCCCGGCCACAGGTCGCCGTACAGCCCGAATGTGCGGATGCCGACGCGGTACAGCTCCTGGCCGTGCTCCGACGAGAACATCTTGCCCATCGACGCCTCGTAGTTCGGCACCATCCCCGCCGCCTGCATCGAGGCGATACGCATCGAGAGCTGGTAGCAGACCTCGATCGCCAGCGCACGGTCGGCGAGGCGCTCGCGGACCGCCTGGCTGCGGCCGAGCACGGAGCGCTCGTCGTTGCGCGCCGCCTCCAGGAGCTCCTCGAGGTCCTGGAGCTGCGTGACCGCGCCGGAGATGCCGGAGCGCTCGTAGTCGAGCAGGGTCATACCGACGTACCAGCCGCGGTCGACCTCGCCGAGCACGTTCTCGGCGGGGACGCGCACGTCCTCGAAGAACGTCTCGTTGACGTGGTGGCCCCACGCCATGTCGATCAGCGGGCGCACCGTCAGGCCTGGCGTCTTGATGTCGTCGATCAACAGGAACGAGATGCCGCGGTGCTTCGGCGCGTCCGGGTTGGTGCGGACGAGCGCGAAGATGGCCGTGGCGTGGTGGGCCGAGGAGGTCCAGATCTTCTGCCCGTTCACCACGAACTCGTCGCCGTCGCGCGTGGCCCGCGTCTGCAGCGAGCCGAGATCCGACCCCGCGCCGGGCTCCGAGTAGCCCTGCGTCCACCGGGTCTCGCCGGAGAGGATCGCGGGCAGGTACTTCTGCTTCTGCTCGTCGGTGCCGTGGACGAGCAGTGTCGGGCCGAGGAGCATCACACCGCTGCCGCCGACCGGCGGCGCCATGGCCTTCGCCATCTCCTCGTTGAAGATGAACTGCTCCATCGCCGTGAGGCCCGCACCGCCGTACTCCGACGGCCAGTGCGGCGCGATCCAGCCGCGCTCGGCCAGGGCGTCCGCCCACTCGCGCGCGGCGGTCTGCACCTCAGCGTCGTCGTGGTGGAGGTCCTCGTACCAGGTGTAGATGCTGACCGAGTGGCGGGGGATCTCAGCGATCCTGCCGGGGAGCCGGTCGCGAATGAAGGTGGCGACGTCCTCGCGGAAGGCCGCCTGCTCTGCGTTGTCGCTCCAGTCCATGGTGGTGCTCCGTTCCGCGCGCGCCCGGGTTCGGGATAGCGCGCCTGTCCGGACTATACGTGCTCTGTTCGCCCCTCGGACTATCCGCCGAGGCGACCCGCGAACTCGGCGGCGGTCAGGACCGTCGCCTGGCGCGGGAAGACCTTCTCGGTCAGCACGCGGTGCACTTCCTCATCGCCGTCGTCGCAGCCGTCCTTCACCACGACGAGCTCGTAGCTCACGTCCGCGCCCCAGCGCAGTGTGGAGAGCACGCAGCCGCTGGTCGCGACGCCCATGAGTACGAGGGTGTCGCGGCCGTCCTCGCGCAGCATGGCGTCGAGGCCGGTGGTCGAGAACGATCCCGCGCGCACCTTGCGGATCACCTGCTCGCCCTCGATGGGCGCGACGCCGGGGTGGATCTCCACGTCCGGCGAGTCGGCCTCGAACGGCCCGCCGCGGTGGACGATGTGGTAGACGGGCACACCCGCGCCGCGCGCGGCCGCGAGCACGGATGCCGCGCGCTCCACCACCTGGTCCGGGTTGCTGGCGTACGGGCCGACGATCCCGACCTGGAAGTCCATGATCACGACTGCCGTGCGTCCGGGATCGATCGTCGCTTCCTGTGTCACGTGCTCCTCCTCCATCGTGCCCGCCGGCGCGCGCCACGCGCTCACCAGGCGAGCGTGCCTCCTTCTACGGTGCGGAACGTACCCGCGTCCTCGGGCCCCGCGCCCAGCACCAAATCCGCGAGGCGTCGCGCCGACTCCTCGGGCGTCAGCGGCGCCGCCGAGCCGCCCATCGAGCTCGATACCCAGCCGGGGCTGGCCGAGAACGCGATGATGCCGTCGCGCCGCACGGCGCCCGCGAGCTGCTTCGTCAGCGCGTTCTGGAACGCCTTGGCCGGCGCGTAGTACGTCGAGCCCGCATTCATGTCGGCGATGCTGCCGAGGCTCGACGAGATGCTGACCGCCACCGCTCCGCTCCCCATCAACGGCAACAGGGCTCGCGTGACGCGCAGCATCCCGACGCCATGTACCTGTAGCTGGTACTCGAGATCCTCGATCGGCGCGTTCACGACCGAGCCGTCGGTCGCGCCGATGCCGGCGTTGTTCACCAGCACGTCGACGCGATCGAGGTGCTCGGCACACCAGCGCCCGAACGCCTCGGCAGAGGTGTCCGAGGTCACGTCCACCTCGGCGGCGAGTACATCGGGGTCGGCCGCTGCGGCTTCGAGGAGCGCCCCGGCGGTGGCGGTGTCGCGGTAGGTGCCGACGACGGGGGCGCAGCCACGCGCGCGCAGCTCGCGCACGAGCGCGAGGCCGATGCCGTCCGCGCGGTTCGCTCCGGTCACGA
>VXTU01000024.1 GCA_009837285.1 Chloroflexota bacterium
GCTGGCCGGCGTTGAACAGGTCGTTCTCGAGGAAGATCTGGCCGTCGGTGATCGAAATCACGTTCGTCGGGATGTAAGCCGAGACGTCCCCGGCCTGCGTCTCGATGATCGGCAGCGCCGTGATGGAGCCGCCGCCGATCGATGCGTCGAGGCGCGCGGCGCGCTCGAGCAGCCGCGAGTGCAGGTAGAAGACGTCGCCCGGGTAGGCCTCGCGGCCCGGCGGGCGGCGCAGCAGCAGCGAGATCTGGCGGTAGGCCCACGCGTGCTTCGTCAGGTCGTCGTAGACGATCAGCACGTCGCGGCCCTGCTCCATGAAGTACTCGCCCATCGCGCAGCCCGCGTAGGGGGCGAGGTACTGGAGCGCCGAAGACTCGGCGGCGCCGGCCGTGACGATGATCGTGTGCTCCATCGCGCCGTTGGCCTCGAGGATGGCGGCGGTCTGCGCGACCTTCGCGTCCTTCTGGCCGATGGCGACGTAGATGCAGACCAGGTCGCCGCCGCGCTGGTTGATGATCGCGTCGATCGCGATTGCGCTCTTGCCAATCGAGCGGTCGCCGATGATCAGCTCGCGCTGGCCGCGGCCGATCGGGATCATCGCGTCGATGGCCTTGATGCCGGTCTGGACCGGCTCGCTCACGCTCTGGCGGGAGACGACGTCGGGGGCAATGCGCTCCACGGGCCGGCGCTCCGTCGCGGCGATGGGGCCACGCTCGTCGATCGCGTCGCCGAGGGGGTTCACGACGCGGCCGATGAGGGCGTCGCCGACCGGGACGGCGGCCACGAGACCGGTGGTCTTGACCTCGTCGCCCTCCTTGATGTCGGTGTAGTCGCCGAGAATGATCGCGCCGACCGTCTCCTCTTCGAGGTTCAGCGCCAGGCCACGAGTGCCGTTGCTGAACTCGACGAGTTCGGATGCCAGGGCCTCGCCGAGGCCGTGGATGCGGGCGATGCCGTCACTGGCTTCGACGACGGTGCCCACGTTGGTCTCCGTGACGCCGACGTCGAAGGTCTCGATCTGCTCCTTGAGGATGGAGGCGATCTCTTCTGCTCGTACCATTGTTGCCCCGTCGTCTTCCGGCGCCGCTGCTCGGTCGCAGTACGGACGCTGCTAGAGGGTTCCCTGCTCCAGGCGCTGTCGCAGTCCGCGCAGCGCCGCGCGTGTCGACCCGTCGATCAGGCGGTCACCGATGCGGATGACGGCCCCGCCGATGAGATCCGGGTCGACCTCGGTCTCCAGTTCCACGGTGCGGCCCGTGCGCTCCGCCAGCTCCGTGGCGAAGCGGTCACGCCGCTCGTCGTCGATCTCGACGGCGGTCCGCACCACCGCCCGCGCCACCCCGCGCCGCTCGTCGAGCAGTTCGCGGTAGTACGAGGCGATCGAGGGGCCGAGCCCGAGGCGGTTCTTGCGCCGCAGCAACCGCAACAGGTTGAGCTGCGTCTCCCCGATGTCGGGGAGGACGCGGCGCACGATCTCCTGGAAGGCCTCGTCCGTCATGCCGTCGCCCTGCAGCGCGGCCACGTACGAGCCGTCGCTGGTGAGCGCCTCGAGGGTGTCGACGGCGCCAGTCCAGGCGTCTGCCGTGGACTCGTCGTCGTCGAGGAACGCCATGATGGCGAGCGCATAGCGGCGGCCGGCGACGTCTCGGGCTTCACCCTCGGGCATTGCCTGCCTCCGCTCCCGGCCTAGTTCTGGTCGCCTACGCCGCCCTCGACCAGCACCTCGTCGATGAGGCGCTGGTGGGCGGCGCGGTCGAGCGACTGCCGGGTGACGCGCTCGGCGGCGGTGATGGTGAGGTCCGCGAACTCGCGGCGCAGCTGCTCGATGGCCTGGTCGCGTTCGACCGCCACCTCTTCGCGTGCGCGGGCGACGATCTGGTCAGCGTCGGCACGGGCGCGCTCCTCGAGCTCCGCGCGCAGTTGCGCGGCGCCCTCCTGCGCCTGGGCCACGAGATCTCGCGCCTGCTGCTGGGCCTCCTCGATGGCCTGCCGGGCCTCGGCCTCGCTGGCCGACGCCTCAGAGGCCGCCTGCTCGGCCCGTTCGAGGCCTTCCTGGATCCGCGCCTTGCGCTCATCGAGGAGCCGCAAGATGGGCTTGTACAGGAAGAGCCGCAACACGATCAGCAGGATCGTGAAGTTGATCAGGTTCGACACCAGCGACGGCAGGCTGAAGCCCAGGGCGGCAATGCCGCTGGCCTCTTCAGCCGCGCTGGCGAGCGCCGGCGTCGCCGCGAGCAGCGCGCCGCCCGCGACGGCTGCCGCCCGTTTGCCGGGCGGCGCCGGAATCCAGCTCGGTCGTCGATCGAACATCGTGACGCCTCGCTTGCTGCTGCCGCGTCCTAGAAGACGAAGCCGATCAGAATGGCGACGACCAGCGCGTAAATGCCGATCGCCTCGGTGAACGCGATCGCGAGGATCATGTTCGTCTGGATGGGGCCGGCGGCCTCCGGGTTGCGGCCCAGCGCCTCCATGGCCTTGCCACCGAGGAAGCCGATGCCGATGCCCGGGCCGAGGGCGCCGAGGCCCATGGCCAGACCGGCGGCGATGAACTTCATCGCGTCGGCGGTGTAGGTGTTGTCGGCCTCCTGCGCACCAGCGATGCCGCTGGCGGCGAACCACGCCAATGCGCCCAGGCCGAGCGCCATCAGGGCGCGTCGCGCGACTGCTCCGAATGTCATTCCGGCGTTCCCTCCCAACAGGACGGCGGCCGTCCCCCTCGGCCCGGCTTCCGGCCGGGGCCGTTATTCATGCGCTGCTTCATGCTCCTCGTCGCCGTGGTGTGACGTCACCGCGGACTGCGCGAACACGAGCGTCAGCATCGCGAACACGAAGGCCTGGATCAGCCCCACGAACAGCTCGAGGCCATAGAACACGTTGATGAGTACCAGCGGCACCATGAAGCTCATCATCAGCAACAGCACTTCGCCAGCGAAGATGTTGCCGAAGAGCCGGAAGGTGAACGACACCATGCGGCTCAGCTCCGAGATCAGCTCCAGCAGCCCCACGAAGACATCGATGATGCCCATCGGGCGCAGCCGCATCAGGTTGCCGAAGTCGAAGAATTTCTTCAGGTAGCCGAGGCCGAGCGTACTCAACCCCCAGTACTCCACGAAGATGAACGACATGATCGCCAGCGCGAGCGGCGCGTTCACGTCCGTCATCACGGACCGGAACAGCGGCGCCAGCAGCCCGCTGAACGAGTCGCCGGCGTGCTCCGCCTTGAGCGCCTCTTCCTGCGTGGTGTCGACCGTGTCTGCCTGGATCGGGATGTAGGCCATGTCAATGCCGGCGATGGAGGTCTGCTCGAACACCGCCTGCACCTCGCCGGTACCGGGATGGGTGGCGCCCACCGCGAAGTTCATCGGCAGCAGGCCGACGTAGTTGGAGACGAGGACGTAGAGGAAGATCGTGGCGACCACGGGGAAGAACCGGCGCGCGTTCGCCTCGCCGACGATCCCCTCGGTCATCTGGTAGAAGCCGCCGATGAACGCCTCGACGGCCCCACTGAGGCCGCCCGGCACGAGCGACATCGAGCGGCTCGCCAGCACGGCGGCCACGATCATCAGCGCGACCACGAACCACGACGTGAACATCGTGTTCGTGACCTCGAGCGGCCCGATGCTGAAGATGTACTCAGGGGCGACGATGATGGCGGGAGTCGGCGGCTTGATCAGTACGAAGCCACCGACGATGAGGACAACGATCCCGGCCACGACGAGCCAGCGCACCCGCAACCCCCCGCTATCGCTTGTCGGCCTGGCGGAGCACCCAGCTCAGCTGCCGATACGCGCCTGTGAAGCCTACCAGCAGCCCCAGTACGAGGAAGGCCAGCGTGAGCACCGGATCCGTATCGAACCGGCGATCCAGCAGGTTCCCGATAACGGTCAGTCCGACGATCGACGTGGCCAGGTAGAAGCCGATGCCGATCAGACCGACGGCCGGTGATCTCCACACGCGTACGGCCTCGTTCCCTTCGGGGTCGAGGCCGCCGGGAGCCTAGCACGGGCCGATCCCTCGATCAACGCGAGGGACCGCCATCCCCGCCGCGGCCGTCAGCCCTCCTGTGGGTCGTCGTTTTCGCCCAGGTTGTCGAGGTCGAGCTCGTCGATGAACTCGCTGAACGCCGACAGCTTCTCCAGCTCCTCGGGCGTCACGCCCGGCGGCGTCTCGGGCCCTTCGACCTGCTCGCCTTCCTCGTTCAGCATGACGCCCGCGCGGTCGAGCACGGACTCGTTGGCGTAGATCGGCACGCCGGCGCGTACGGCCAGCGCGATCGCGTCCGAGGGGCGCGAGTCCACTTCGAGGGTCTGCCCGTTGTGCTCGACGTTGATCTTGGCGAAGAACGTGTCGTTCTCGAGGTCGTTCACGATGACGAACTTCACGGACGCGCCGAACTCGCCGATGAAGTTGTTGAGCAGGTCGTGCGTGAGCGGGCGGGCGACGGTCTGCTCCTGCAGCCGGACGGCGATGGCGTCGGCCTCAGCGGGGCCGATCCAGATCGGGAGGTAGCGATCGGAGCCCTGCTCGCGCAGGATCACGACCCGCTGGTAGTTACGGAGACTCACCCGGATCGACTCGATCGTCATCTCGATCATGACGGGGCTCCGCCTCGGCTCCCGGGTGGCGATCGAGTGTAGGTTCGCCGCTCTCAGGGCGTCAACGAACGAAACGCCCAACGCTCGCACGGAGTATCCACGTCCGAACGAGGCTACTCGTTGCCCTCCAGCGCCCGCTCGATGGCGGGATCCAGGGGCGGGCCGCGCTCGATCACGCGCTCCGCGCGGCGGCGCAGCGTAGCGCGGTCCAGCATCACGCGACGGTCGCACGTGCGGCAGCGCAGCCCGATGTCCGCGCCGGTGCGCACCACGTCCCACTCGAAGCCCCCGCAGGGGTGCCTGCGGCGCAGCCGCAGCACGTCGCCCATCCGGACGTCGAGCACCATGACTCAGTCGCGTCGCGCGGCGTTGATCGCGTCCCGCAGTCTCGCGGCCTCCGCCCGGGCCGCCGCGGCGTAGTCGCGGTCGGCTCCGGCGTAGAGCACTCCGCGCGACGCGTTGACGAGGATGCCGCCGCCCTCGGCGTCCACGGCGGCCTGCACGGCTGCCTCCAGGTCACCGGCCTGCGCACCCACGCCCGGCATGAGCAGCAGCATGTCCGGGCAGGCCGCGCGCACCTCGCGCGCCTCGCCGGGATACGTCGCGCCGACGACGAGCCCGACGTTGCCGCGCCCGTTCCACGCACGTGCCGCCGCCGCGACCATCATGTACAGCGGCTGTCCGCCCTCGCCCACTCGCAGGTCCTGGAAGTCGCCCGCCCCGGCGTTCGAGGTGCGGCACAGCACGAAGCTGTGGTGGTTCTCGTACGCGAGGAATGGCTCGACCGCGTCGCGGCCAAGGTACGGGCTCACGGTCACGCCGTGCGCCCCGAGCTGCTCGAACACTGCGCGCGCGTAGTGCTCGGCCGTGTGCCCGATGTCACCACGCTTTGCATCGAGGAGCACCGGTACGCCGTCCGGGATGCCGGCGATGAGCGCGCGCAGCTCCTCGACGCCCTGGGGGCCGCGCGACTCGAAGAAGGCCGCGTTCGGCTTGTAACAGCAGACGAGGTCGGCCGTCGCCTCGACGATGGTCTCGAGGAACTCGAGCATGCCCAGTCCGTCCGGGATGCGGGCGGGGTCCGGGTCGAGCCCGACGCAGAGCAGCGAGTCGTTGGCGGCCGCAGCCCCCTCGTAGCGCTCGCGGAACGTTAGGCCCGTCGTCATGCGACTACCTCCTGCACAACCTCCAGCATGGGCAGATCCGCGCCTGCCGCGCGCAGCCGCGCGAGCGTCTCCTCGAACGGCCCGGCGCCGCCTGTGGCCGTGCACTCGGCGGCCACAGGCTCGCCGTCGGGAATGGCGAGGCTATGCGCTGCGAGCTGCTGTCGCACGCGCCGTGCGACCGGCTCAGCCGTGTCGATGATCTCGACATCCGGGCCGAGCATCCCAGAGAGAGCGTCGCGGAGGAACGCGTAGTGCGTGCATCCCAGCGCCACCTCGTCGACCTCGTGGGCGCGCAGATCCGTCGCCGACGCCTCGAGGATAGCCTCGACGCGCGGTCCAGCGATCTCACCAGCCTCGACGAGGTCGGCGAGGCCGGGCATCGGCACGGTCAGCACCTCACGGTCACCGGCGAAGCTCTCGTACAGTCGGGCCAGTCGCTCGCCCTCCGTGGTGCCCGCCGTTGCGAGCACCGCGACGTGCCCGCTGCGGGTGCGCTCGGCAGCAGGCTTCAGCGGCGGCTCCATCCCGACGATGGGCACGTCGAACCGCTCGCGGAGCAGCTCAAGCGCAGCGGAAGAGGCGGTGTTGCACGCGACGACCAGCAGCACGCAGCCCTCGTCGATGAGCCGCGCGCCGAGCGCGAGCGTGCGCTCGGCGACCTCCTCGGGCGTGCGGTCGCCGTAGGGGAATCGTGCGGTGTCGGCGATGTAACGGACGGGGAGCGCAGGCATGGCGCGCTGCATGGCGGCGACGACGCTGAGGCCGCCGACGCCGGAGTCGAGCACCCCGACGGAGGTGACAGCGGAGGCTTCGGTAGCGCTCATTCCGCTCCGGCCCGCCATGCATCGAGGGTAGGGCGGAGGCGGGTGAGCGGGCAAGCGCGCGCCAGGCGCTCCTAGCTCCCCCACGGGCAACGCCCGCGCTATCGACGAACGGCCGGACCATTCCGTCGCGGCCTGCAGGCCCGCCTCGTGCACCCCTCGCCGAGTGCGATGGCGTCGATGGCTCCATATTGATACGATGTCTCGCTTGGTGAGGCGGGGACACAGCCCAGTGTCGACTCCTCGCTCCGGGAGCATGGCAGATCGGCGGCGACGGGAATACGGCGGGATCATGCACACAGCAGGTACGCGCGGGTTGGGTTCGCTGAGCAGCACGGACGTACAGCCGCTGGAGCCGCCGAGCGACGACCGCTGGATCGAGACGGCCGAGGCGCTGATGCACGACGAGTGCTGGTGCTGGGGCCAGGATGTTCTGTACCCCGACGGCAACCTGCTCATCCGGTATGGACTGGAGCGCACCGCCGCGCTGGGTGCGGATGGACGAACGGCCGGCTACACAGGCTCCATCAACGATCGCGGAGGCGTCTGGCTGCGGGGTGCCGGGGTGTTCTACTCGAGCGGGTCCGGATCGGGCATCTTCCTCGGCCGATACGACATGCGCCCGCGAGTGATCACGCGCGACGCCCCTCCGCTCGACACATGGATCGAGAGGGGTCTTGACGCCTTTCCCCTCGCTACGGCGTCCGAGCAAGGAATCGCGACTGCGTGCCTCCTGGTGCCCGAGGCGTGTGCCTGGATTGCCGCCTACGAGCACTGGATCACCGAGGCGGTGGGTGTCGAGCATCGCGAGGAGTGCCTCGAGCGCTGGGCGCGGGGCGAGACGCCGGCGGGCGAGTTCGCGCAGCGCTGGGATGCGCTCGGGCGTGGCTTCCGGACCGAGACGCTGTTCCTCTCCTGATCAGTCGTCAGCTGGCAGCGAAGCGGCTGGTCAAGCTGGCTGGTATCGCTCGATGTCGACCTCATGCTCGCGGGCCCTCATCCGCGCCGCGTCGTGCCAGGCCTGCATGCGCAACAGCAGGTCCATGTCGACGCCGAACGCCTTCTCGATGCGGAGAGCCATCTCGGGCGAGAGCGCTGCATTGCCGTTGAGCAGCATCGAGAGCGTCGCGCGGCGTACTCCGAGCACCTCAGCAGCTTTCGTGACGGTCAGGCCGAGATCCTCGATGACCTCGACGCGCACGAACACGCCTGGGTGCGACGGGGTCATCCTGACCTCGATGCCGCGATCTGCCATCAATGGTAGTCCTCCAGGTTGAGCCGGTCGATGTAGCCGTCGCCTTCCATCGTGCGAGCGTTACAGGTCCTCCGGCAGCGGGTGCGCCCGCTCCCACTCCTCAAGCCGCTGCTCGAGGTCATCCAGGGAGTCCTCGTCCGGCTCATGGCGGCCGTAGCGAGTGCGGTCGAAGCTCCGCGCGATGTCCGGGAACGGCGGCGCGCGCAGGCGCTGCCCCGCCTCCTCGCCGAACTCCATCGGCGTCTGCCCCGCGAAGCGGTCGACGCCGCGCGCCTGGGCGTCGTCGAGCATGCGCGCGAACAGCTGGTACGCGCGGCTCTGCGAGAGCCAGTCCCATGACTCGACGCCCCCTCGAGGCCTCGGCACGACGCGGCGGAACAGCGACGCCAGGCTGCCGCTTTGCGATGTCCCGCGAACCTCGGCGTACTCATCCTCGCTCCCGCCCCGGCCACGCCGGAACAGCATCAGGCCGACGCGATACAGCAGCACGAGGATGATCGCCACCGCGATGCCGCGGATTGCGTCCGGCAGCCAGCTGGGGAAGCTGAAGACGCCGTCGCGCACCTCCTCGTCCTCGGCGGATGCCGCCTCGTTGATGTCCATCCCCACCCGCTGGAACTCGACCTCCCCGATCAGCGAGCCAAGCACGAACTCAACAAACCAGGCGACTGGCGTCAGGATGATGATCAGCACCCACGTCAGGACCCGCGCCGCGGCCGCGCCGATCGGGTCGAACGCGCGCTGCGCGTCGATGAGCATCAGCAGGCCGAACAGCAGCGCGATCGCCGCCAGCAGCCCCACCGTCCCGACGACCGAGACCGCCCAGGGCGCGTCGCGCCGCACCGCCGTGTCGTCCTCCGGCGCGCGGGCGGCGTGGGAGGTGGCCAGCGCGAGCGAGGCGACCACGAAGTAGGGCAGCACCAGCGCGCCCGCGACATCGGCGCCGGCGGCATGCGCGAACAGCGTCGTGACCACAACGGCGGCGAAGCCGACACCGAAGCTGCGCAGCACGCGGTCGAACGTGACGGGCCCGCGGCCGGCGGAGAGGAAGCGCAGCCACAGGACCGTGAGCCCCACGATGGTGACCGTTCGTGATACCCCGCGCAGCCGGTCGACATCGGGGTTCGCGACGAACTCCCCCACGCCGACCTCGCTGACGATGCCGGTGAGGATGCCGCCTTCCCACGGCGCTCCCTCGGCGAGTGAGACCTGGATGCCCACCGTCACGGCGACGATGGACCCGCTGACACCGGCGGCCGCGCGCGCGGGAGCCGGCAGGTCCGACATCGACAGCACACGCATCAGCCCGAACGCGGTGAAGGCGAGCGCCAGCACGACGAGGAGCGGCGCTCCGCCCACTGCCGCGTCCGCGGCGATGTCGGCCATCGCGCGCGCATCCAGAGCACGGTCCGGCTCCAGGAAGTCCGCAGAGCGAAGACCGCGTGTGATGTCCCGGGACAGGTCGGCGAAGCGGTTGCGCTCGACGCTGCTCGCGAACGTGCGCAGCACGATGAACCACAGCAGCGCCTCGGCGAGCAGATAGAGCCCGACCGCGAGTGGCCGCCGCCAGCTCACTGCGCGGCCCTCACGACCCGACCCTCACCACCTGCACGCGTGAACGCGTCCACGGCTGCGTCTCGTCTTCGAGGGCTGCCTGCTCCTCCAGTACCTCCATGCGCGACGCGACCTCGGTGACCGGGATCGAGCCGAGCGCCTGTTCCCAGAGCTGGTCCGAGGTCTTGATGACATGCACGGTGTGTCCCTCGTGGCTCAGCCGCTGCAGCGTCGCCGCGAGGTCCGGCGGCATCAGCGCCGCCACGACGACGATCGTCGCGCCCAGCGAGAGCGCCTCGCCACGCCGTTCAAGCTCCGAGGAGAGCGGGTGCATCGCAAACGGGTTCGTGCCAGCGAGCGCCTCGAGCACGCGCGTCAGCTGGTCCGGCCGGCGTCCCGCGCCGATCCGCACCGGCCGGTCGGCGTCCGGCAGCGCGCCGTTGGAGATGAGACCGATCGCCGACTTGCGGTCGAACGCGTCGCGCGCGATCGACGCGGCCACGACCACGGCGCGCTCCAGCAGGACCGGGTCGGACCCCTCCCAGGTGTGCTCCAGCGTCATCACGTCGAGCGCCACGATCAGCGCGTGCTCGCGCGAGGGCTCGTACAGCCGCGACTGCAGCCGTTGCGCACGCGCCGTCGCATTCCAGTCGATCTGCTTCAGCGGGTCGCCGGGGATGTAGTCGCGCACTCCGACCACGCGGATCGGGTCCGGGAAGATGCGCGGCCCCCCGCGGTGCTCGCCGAACGGCCGCGCGCTGACCACGCCGAGGTCTTCAAGCGGGTAGGTACGGGGGTACACGATGAGGGTCTCCTGGCCGCCCGCGTACTCCTCGCGCTCGAACAGGCCGAACAGGTCACCCGACTTCAGGCGCGCAGGCCCCATGCGGTGGTATCCGCGCGTGACCGTGCGCAGTTCCAGGGGCCACTCCAGCCGGTCCGCCGAGCGCAACGCCGTCGTGCGCGTGAGGTAGACGAAGCCCGGGGTGCCCGCCGGGGACGTGCGCCCCTCAACGACCGGTGCGTCGTCGGGCAGCCGCTCGCGCACCTCGATCCACGGGACGGGGAGCACCTTCTCGTTGGTGAGGTGCATGGTGACCTGCACGCGCTCGCCGACGAACGCGCGGTGCTCGGAGACCTCGCGGCGGTAGCCGACGTCCTCCAGCGAGAGCCGGGACCACAGCCGCGCGGCGCCCCCCGCACCCAGCACGAGCGCGCCCAGGCCGAGCAGCGGCACGGACTCGATGGTCAGCCCGAGGACCACGAGGAGCAGCGATGCGGACAGCCATGACTCGTTGAGCAAGGCGCGCATGGCGCGTTACGTCGTCTCGGGCCGCGCCCACCCTGAGATGTCGGTCGGTTGGCCGCCCGACACAGACGTCGCGGGAGCCGCGTCGCTCGAGGCCCCCACGGGAGCGCGACCCTCCGAGTCCGCCAGCGGGACGGGCACCTCGCGCAGGATCTCGTCCAGCACCTCGGCCGCGGCGCGGCCGCGCAGCTGGCTCTGCGAGCTCAGCAGCAGGCGATGCGGGAGCACCGAGGGAGCGAGCCGCTTCACGTCGTCCGGCCGCACGTAGTCGCGATTCTCGATCGCCGCCAGCGCGCGCACCGCGCGGAACAGCGCGAGCGACGCACGCGGGCTCGCGCCCAGCTCGAAGGCGGCGTGCTCGCGCGTGGCGCGGATGATGCGCACCAGGTAGCGCGCCACGGCGTCCTCGACGTGCACCTCGGGCAGCATCTCCGACAGGCGCACCAGCTGGGCGGCGTCCACGACGGGCTCGAGAGTGTCGAGCGGCGAGGCCGTCTCGAAGCGGCGCAGCACGCGAACTTCGTCGTCCTCCGTGGGGTAGCCCAGCCGCAGGCGCAGCAGGAAGCGGTCGAGCTGCGCCTCGGGCAGCGGGAAGGTGCCCTCCAGCTCGATCGGGTTCTGCGTGGCGAGCACGAGGAACGGCTGCGGCAGCGCGCGCGTCTCACCGTCGACGGTGATGGTCCGCTCCTCCATAGCCTGCAGCAGCGCGGACTGCGTGCGCGGCGTCGCGCGGTTGACCTCGTCCGCAAGCACGATCGGGGCGATCAGCGGTCCCTCGCGGAACTCGAATTCGCCGGTCTTTTGCGAGTAGAAGTGCACGCCGAGGATGTCCGACGGCATTAGGTCGGGCGTGCACTGGATGCGGTGGAAGTCCGCGCCGATCGAGCGCGCGAACGCGCGCGCGGTCACGGTCTTGCCGGTCCCCGGCACGTCCTCAAGCAGCACGTGCCCGCCGGCCAGCATCGCGACGAGGAGGAGCTGGATGGAGTCCTCGGCGCCGACGATGACGCGCGAGACGTTCTCACGGATCGCCTCGGCCGCCTCGGAGAGGGCGCGGACGGCCTCGGCCCGGTCTCCGGGCCGCATCGTGTCGGTAGCGGTGGTGTCCTCGGCCAAGGGGGACCCCCTGTTACGTCGTGAGTCGGATCGTAGGTGGGGAAGGATAGCAGGCGCGGGCCTATGGACTGTGGACGGTCGATCCCGACCGCTAACGCGCCGACCGTGTAGGCTTCCCGCCGGAGCACAGTGTCCCCGCGGATGGAGGCCCGCACATGGCGTTCACCAAGGTCCACCACATCGGCATCCTCGTCGAGGAGCTCGAGGTCGGCCGCCACGTCTTCTGCGACGGCTGGGGCCTCGCCGTCAACGAGCACCGCTCCCCGTGGCCTGGCGGCCGGCCCGGCACTCTCGAGGGCACCTCCTCCATCGAGATCCCCGTCGGCGAGATGTACCTCGAGATCAGTGCGCCCAACGGCGACACTGGCCCCGCCGCCGAGTTCGTCGCCGACCGCCGAGCCGGCATGTACTGGATCGCGCTTGCCTCCACCAACGTCGCCGCCGACGTCGCCATGCTCCGGGCCAACGGCGTCGCGACCGAGGGCGACTGGGACGGCGCGGGCGCCGTCTTCCTCGACCCGGCCGACACGCTCGGCCTGCGCATCCAGGTCGTCCCCGAGGACGGCTACTACACCCACCCGCACTACCTCGGCGCGGGCATCCTGACCGGCATGGGCCACGTCGGCATCGCCGCGCGGTCGATGGACGAGATCCGCGACCTCTTCGGCACGAAGTTCGGCCTCGCCGAGGACCCGCACGAGGAGCGCGGCCTCGACACCGATGACTACGAGGACCAGGCCGGAGACGTCAACGCCGACGACCCCGTCCACCTCGTCGAGTACCCGCTCGGCGGGTGCGTGATCGAGATCAGCGTGCCGACGACCGACGACAGCGGCACGGCGCGGCTCGTGCAGAATCGCGCGCCCCTCGGCGCGATCTACCACCACATCGCGCCCTACGCGCCCGACGTGCATCGCTCCGCCGAGACCGGCGAGGCTGCCGGCCTCGTGCTCATCGACCCCGTCCCGCCGCGCGAGGAGGGCCGCGAGGTCCATGTCGCGTGGTTCCACCCGCGCACCTGCGCCGGCACGCTCATCGAGATCTGGGACCGCCCGCCCGGCGGCGGCCACATGCTCCAGTACGGCTAGCAGTTCGAGGACACGCGGCGACCGTCGCCGCCCAGCCAGGGGCCAACCGAAGGGTCCCACATAGAGGCCCGAGTGAGAGGAGCCGCCACGTGCTTCGCAGCTTCAACGGCAAGTCGCCGAAGGTGCACCCCACCGCGTTCGTCAGCGAGATGGCGTACGTCATCGGCGACGTCGAGATCGGGCCCTACTCGAGCGTCTGGCCCGGCACGATCATCCGTGGCGACCACCACAAGATCGTCCTCGGCGCGTACGTCGACATCCAGGACAACTGCGTGGTCCACACCGACAGCGACGCCGTCTACGGCGACTACGTCACGCTCGGCCACCACGTCATCTGCCACGCCAAGGCCGTCGGCACCAACTCGCTCATCGGCAACGGCGCGGTCGTCAACGGCGAGGTGGTCGTACGGGAGTACTCGATCGTCGCGGCCGGCGCGGTCGTGCTCGACAACGCCGAGTTCCCGCCCCACTCGTTCATCGTCGGCGCGCCCGCCGAGGCGCGCCGCGAGACGCAGGAGCGCCACCACGAGATGGCAAAGGGCATCGCGCTGGGCTACGCGCGCAACGGCCAGGACTTCAAGGAGGCCGGCCTCGGCGACGTGCCCGAGGAGTTCCTGATGCAGGACGCCCCCACCGACGTCCCGCCCCCACCCGATCGCACGTCAATGT
>VXTU01000140.1 GCA_009837285.1 Chloroflexota bacterium
GGGACGCTTGAGGCAGTTCTGCGGAGCCGCAGCGCGTTCCGCTACTTCGACCGCGAGTGACGCTGCGAGCACACGTCCACGGGCGGGGTTAGTGGGGTCTGCTCGATACGCAACTATGGCGTGCAGTCGGAGACGAGCGGCCGATGGCCCGGTTCATGGAGCGGTTTGAGCGGCATCTGGCGAACGACCCGGAACTGCGGGCCGAGTACGAACGCCTCCGGCCCTGCTTCCGCGTGATCAGCGACGCCATTTCAGCGCGATCTCCAGCGAACCCGCCCGTGGACGTGTGCTCGCAGCGTCACTCGGGGTCGAAGTAGCGGAACGCGCTGCGGCTCCGCAGAACTGCCTCAAGCGTCCCGAGCTCGCGACACGACTCAACGAACAGGCGAGCAGCCTCGCTTAGGTTCTCGCGAGCCTCCGCCGGGGTGTCGCCCTGGCTATACACCTCGAGCGTCGGCCAGAAGGAGACATAGGCATCGTCCTCGCGCCAGACTCGGCCCTCCGGGCCCACCGAGGCCAATAGTCGTTGGAGTAGCTGGTCAGTCTCGCTCAACGCGCTGATCTCCTATATGACCGCCTCGAAGCCGGCGAACTCGCCCGTCGGCTCCTCCCAGCGGTACTCCAGGTTGTGCACCATCGCCAGCGGCGGGCCCTCGCGCAGGCGGGTGATGAAGCTGCGCAGCGTCGGCTCGTCGGCCTCCGCCTGCACCTCGACGGTGCGGCCGTCGGGGAGGTTGCGGGCGTAGCCGTCGACCTGCAGGCGCTGCGCCTCGTACACGCAGAACGCGCGGTAGCTCACGCCCTGCACCCGCCCAACCGCCTTCGCCACGATGCGGCGACGCCGGCGTGGGTCGACGATGGGTCGCGGTTCCTCGGTGTCGCCGTTCTCGCCGAAGCCGATCATGACGCGACGAGACCGCGCACGATCTCGCGCACCAGGTCTTCGGGCACGTCATTGCGGACCACCGGGCGGCCGATCTCCTCGAGCAACACAAAGCGGAGCCGACCGCGCTCGACCTTCTTGTCGAGGCGCATCGCACCGAGCACGGCCTCGGGGTCGACGCCGGGAGCGGACAGCGGGAGGCCGAGTGCGCGCAGCACGTCCCCCTGGCGGGCGATGATCTCGCGGTCGTGGAGGCCGAGGCGTTCGCCGATGCGGGCGGCGCCCATCATGCCGGCCGCGATCGCCTCGCCGTGCAGGTATTCCGTGTAGCCCGTGGCCGCCTCGATGCCGTGGCCGATGGTGTGGCCGTAGTTGAGGATGGCGCGCAGTCCCTGCTCCGTCGGATCGGCCGAGACGACGAGGGACTTGAGACGCGCCGAGCGCGCGGTGACGCGCGTCAGCAGTTCGGTGTCGAGCGGCGGTGCGACGAGCGCCCCAGCGTGGCGCTCGATCTCGTCCATGAGGCCCGGGTCGAGGATGAGCGCGTGCTTGACCACCTCGGCCAGGCCCTCGGCCAGTGCGCGGCGGGGCAGCGTGGTCAGCAGCTCGACATCCGAGATGACGGCGCGAGGCTGGTGGAACGCGCCGACGAGGTTCTTGCCCTGCGGCAGGTCGACGGCGACCTTGCCGCCGATCGACGCGTCGTTCATCGCCAGCACGGTCGTCGGCACCTGCACGAGCGGCATGCCGCGCAGGTACGTCGCCGCGACGTGGCCGGCGAGGTCGCCGACGACGCCGCCGCCGAGCGCCAGGATCGTGTCGCGCCGCTCCGCGCGCGACTCGGCGAGCCACGCGTAGATCTCCTCGGCGACACGCAGCCGCTTCGACGGCTCGCCCGAGGGGACGACGTACGAGGCGCCCTGGAACCCGCCCGCATCGAGGGCTTCGATCAGCACCTCGCCGTGGGCGTTCATCACGTTCTCGTCGACGATGAGGTAGACGGTGCCGTCGAGTCCGAGCTGGTGGAGCCGGTCCGGTACGCGCGCGAGCTCGCCCGCGCCGACCCAGATGGGGTAGCGGTCCTTGCCGGTGTCGACGATCGCAGCGGGTCCGACGGCGGGCGGGTGCATGCCGAGCCGTTCGAGGCGGCGCTCGCCGCCCGCGAGGGCCGACGCGCCGCCGCCCCACGCGCGCAGGATGCGTTCCGCAACGTCCTCGGGCGCCAGCCCCTGCGTCGGCACCCACAGGTCGGCGTGCGAGTAGGCGACGCGGCGCTCGTCGTCGAGCTCTTGTAGCCGCGCCTCGAGGTCCCCAGCGAGCAGCGGGCGCTCGCTGCCGTCGACCGCGTCCCGGACGCGGCGCGCGATCTCGGTGGGCGTCGCGTCGAGCCAGCACAGCAGTGCGCGCTCGCCGAGCGTGCGGCGCGAGCGGGCGCTGAGGAACACGCCGCCCCCCGTCGCGATCACGGCGGGCACGCGCTTCGCGGCCTCGGCGACCACGCGCTCCTCGATCTTGCGGAACGCCGGTTCGCCGTCCTCGGTGATGAGTTCGGCGGGCGTGCGGCCTTCGGCTTCGGTGACGAGGTCGTCGGTGTCGATGAGCGGCCAGCCAAGCCGGTCGGCGAGGATCGCGCCCGTCGAGGACTTGCCGACGCCGCTCAGGCCGACGAGCACGATCTGGCGCACGGCGCCGCGGGCGGCCTCGTTGGCTGGACTCACGCGCGTGGCTCCCTCGGGCCGACCGTCTCGACGTAGGCGGCGGCATTGCGCTTGAACTCGTCGATGTGGTCGCCGCCGAACTTCTCGAGCGCGGCGTCGGCGAGCACGATGCAGAGCACGGCCTCACCGATCACGCCCGCCGCCGGCACGACGCACTGGTCGGCACGCTCGTAGAACGCCTCGGCGGCCTCGCCGGTGAGCAGGTCGGCGGTGGGGAGTCGGCGCGGCAGCGTGGAGATCGGCTTCAGCGCGCCGCGCACCACGATGTCCTGGCCGTTACTCATGCCGGCCTCGATGCCGCCCGCGCGGTTGGTGGGACGCTCCCACTTGCGGTCGTCCTCCCACTCGCTGGCCGGGAGTAGCGCGTCGTGGACCTCGGAGCCCGGCTTGTGCGCGTTCTCGAACGCGGGCCCGATCTCGACGCCCTTCACGGCGTTGATGCCGAGGATTGCCGCGGCAATGCGCGCGTCCAGCCGGCGGTCCCACTGCACGTGCGCACCGAGGCCGATCGGCAGCCCGCGGGCGCGCACCTCGAAGATGCCGCCGAGGCTGTCGAGCGCTTCCTTCGCCGCGTCGATGGCCGCGATCATGTGCGGCTCCGCGTCGGGGTCGCCGACGCGGACGGGCGACCGCTCGATCGCATCCCACTCGACGCCGTCCCAGTCGTCCGCGGTCTTCGCCACGACGTCGCCAATGGCGATGGTCTGCGAGCGCACCTCGATGCCGATCTCGGCGAGCAGCGCGCGCGCCACCGAGCCGGCAGCGACGCGCGCCGCCGTCTCGCGGGCGCTCGACCGCTCGAGGATCTGCCTGACGTCGTCGAGGCCGTACTTCTGCGTGCCGGCGAGATCGGCGTGGCCGGGGCGCAGCAACGTGACGCGGTCGACCTCCTCGTCGACCGGCTCGACGGCCATGCGCACGCGCCAGTTGGCGTTGTTGTGATCCTTGTTCTCCAGCCACAGTGCGATGGGTGAACCGATGGTCCGGCCGTGCCGGACGCCCGAGGTGATCTCGGCGCGGTCCTTCTCGATCTGCTGCCGCTTGCCGCGGCCGTAGCCGCCCTGGCGGCGCACCAGGTCCGCGGCGATCCAGTCCTCGCTGAGCTCCATGCCGGCCGGGACGCCCTCGATCACAGTCGTCAGGCCCTTGCCGTGCGACTCGCCCGCGGTGAGGAAACGGAAGTTGGTCATGGCCCCGCATCTCCGGCCGGAGTCGCGCCGTTGGCGCGCGTGGCGGCCTCCGCTTCCCCCGCCGTGATCAGCGCCCCGACACCTGGGTCGAGGTCACGCGTGGGCGTCGCCTCGCGCGTCGACCACGCTTTCAGGATCGCAGGTGCGGCGTCATCGTCCCAGTCCGTGATCACCGCCTCCCCGCGGCTCAGCTGCGTCGTGAGCAGGCATTCGGACTCGACCTCGCCCTCGGCGCTGCGGTACTCGGCGTACACGTCGACCTGCACCGCCTCGAAACGGGCGAGGGGAATGTCGTAGAGCAGCCGCTCGGCCATGCGCACGGCAGAGCGCCGTGCGACGTCCGACGGCGGGCCCACCTGCTCGCGCACGCCGTCGACGACACGGATGTCGGGCTCGGCCAGCAACGAGACGCGGCAGCGCTCGGTGTCCGCCGCGATCAGCTCGGCCGACACGAGCGCGCGCCAGTCGGCGGGTGGCACGTCAGGCGGCGGCCGCATCCGGCGCCACGTCTCGAACGCTTCGAGGACCGAAGCCTGGAGCGCGTCGAGGTCGCCCTCGGCGATGATGCGCCGCCAGTGACGCTGCGAGAAGAACGACTGCGTGATGACAAGGCCGAGGAAGCCGCCGACGACCAGCATGAGGAGTACGCCGAGCTCGATCACTGCGCTGTCTCCTCCGCGCTCCGGGCGGAAAGCGCCGCCCGCGCGGCCGCGAACATCGTCTCGGTCGGCGGCTGCAGGCCCGTCCACATGCGGAACGACTCGGCCCCCTGGTACACGAGCATCCCGAGTCCGCCGATGGGTTGCGCGCCCGCGGCCTCGGCTGCCCGCAGGAAGGGCGTGTGCTCCGGGATGTAGACGAGGTCGAGGGCCGCCTGCCCGGCGGCGAACAACTCGGCTGGAATGGGCGTCGCCGACTCGTCCGGGCCATGCCGCATCCCGAGCGTCGTCGAGTGTATCACCAGCCGGGCGCGCTCCATCGCCCCGCGCAGCAGCGGCGAACCACTGTCCAGCGGCGCGATCCGCACCTCCATCCCGTCGCCGCCGAGGTCGGTCAACGCCGCGGCGTTCTCAGGCGTGCGGTTCGCGATCGTGAGCCGCGCGGCGCCCTCGGCGCGCATCGCGACGACCGCTGCGCGAGCCGCCCCGCCCGCTCCGATCAGGACCACCTCGGCGTCCGCAACCTCGACGCCCGCGTCCGCGAGCGTGCGTAGCACGCCGGCGACGTCCGTGTTCGCGCCGTGCAGTCGTCCCTCGCGCGGTACCACCGTGTTGACGGCCCCGACCTGCTCCGCAAGCGAATCGACCTGGTCGGCGCGCCCGAGCAGCTCGACCTTGTGCGGCACGGTGACGTTCGCGCCGAGCACGCCCTCCCCGCGCAGGCGTTCGACCGCCGGCGCGACCTCGCCGGGGGCCACGTCCCACGCCTCGTACCGCGCGTCGACGCCCAGCGCGTCGAGCGCGGCCTGCTGCATGGGCGGCGAGATCGAGTGCGCCACCGGGTGGCCCAGCAGCGCAATGGTCGCGGTCACTGGGCGTCCACGCAGCTCATGGCCGGGCGTAGCGCTCGACGTTCGCCTCGTGCTCGGCGAGCGTCTCGGCGAAGGCGTGCGATCCGTCGCCCTTCGCGACGAAGTAGAAGAAGTCCGATTCCGCGGGCCGCAACACGGCGAGGATTGCGCCGAGACCCGGATTCGCGATCGGCCCGGGCGGCAGGCCGGGAACGAGGTAGGTGTTGTACGGCGAGTCGAACGCGAGGTCATCGAGCGTGAGTTCGACCTTCCACCACCCGTCCGCGGGCTCCTCCTCGGCCCCCTCGGTGATGGCGAACTGCACCGTCGGGTCCGCGTACAGTGCAATACCGGAGTCGAGCCGGTTCAGGAACACCGAGGCGATCAGCGGGCGCTCCTCGGGCAGGACCGCCTCCCGCTCGATGATCGAGGCGAGCGTGACCACCTCGTGCAGCGTCATGCCGCGCGCCTCGATCTGCGAGCGGATGGCGGGGCTGACGGCGTCGCTGAACGCGTCCACCATCGCCTCGACGATGCTCTCGGCCGTCGTGTCGTTTTCGAGCGGGTAGGTCGCCGGGTACAGGTAGCCGGTCAGGTCCGCGCCGGGCGGGCGGGCCCGGAGGAGCGGCTCCAGACGCGGGCGCGCGAGCGCCTCCCCCCACTCCTCGTCGGTCGCGATACCGAGGGCGACGACGATCTCACCCACCTCCTCGACACGCAGTCCTTCCGGGATGATGAGCACGACCTCGCGTGTGAGGCCGAGGCGCATCTTGCGGATGACCTCCGGCGCCGGCGTGTTGGGCGCAAACTCGTAGCGCCCGGACCGCAGCTGCGAGCCCACGCCGGTGTAGCCGAGCAACGTGTGGAACCGTCCCGTCTCGGCGAGCACGCCGCGCGCGAACAGCTGCGTCGCGATCGCGTCCGCACCCGAGCCGGGGAGGACCTCGACGGCGAGGGCGCCGTCGCGCTCGACAGTCGCCGCGGTGATAGCGACGGCGGCGCCGCCGCCCTCGCTCGCGTCCACCGCTATGACGCCCTGTGTGCCTTCGAGGTTCGATGACGCGACGGAGCCGACGAACAGCGCCCAGGCCGCGAGCAGTGCGTAGACGAGGAGGATCGGGTCCAGGAGCCGCGTCATGGGTCTCCACCACCGCTTCGTGCGCGCTCGCCGCGCCGTCGGTCGATGAACTGCTGGAGTAGTAGCGCGGCCGCGATATCGTCTGCGGACTCACCGCGCGGCGCCCCTCGCTCGGCGGCCACGGACGTCAGGCGCTCGTCCTCGTACTCGATCGGCAAATCGAGCCGCGCGAGGCGGTCGCCAAGCTTTCGGGCGGCGCGCGCCGCCTCGCCCTCGATGCCTTCGAGCGTGCGCGGGAGGCCGATCACGATGCCCCCGATCTGCTCGCGGCGCACGATCGCTCGGATCGCCGGGAACGCCGCGGCCGCCGGGACGATCTCGATCGGGACCGCGACGCGCTCCTCGGGATCGCAGGCGGCCAGGCCCACGCGGACGCTGCCCGGGTCCACGCCGAGCCAGCGCATGGCCTCGTCGCCGCGCTCACTCATCCCCGGTGTCCTCGCCCTCTGTGTCTTCTTCGTCGTCCGGGAGTCCGGCGATCTCGGCGGCGAGGTCCTCCTCGCTGAGGAACACGACCGAGATGCGGTCCTCGCGCTGCGGCATCCGCACGGCGGGGAGCCACGTGGGGTGGACGCGGATGAGCGGTTCGACGTCGAGCTCGAGTTGCCCACGCAGCCGCTCCGCCGCCGTCGCCGGCGCGACGCCGGTGAGGAGGCCTCGCAGCGTCGTGGGGTCGAACAACTCGGTCGCGAGCCCGGTCGCGGTCAGCGTGGCCACCAGCCGGCTGCCGTCGAACGTCGGATCATCAGCCACCATCTCGGCGCTGCCCGGGATGAGCGCCATGCCGTCCGGCAATACGCTCACGAGGATTTGCTCCGCGGCGCGCTCGGCGGCGGCGTCGGGCAGGACGACCGCGGAGACGATGGCCGTGTACTCCATCAGGAACGTTTCGGCCGGCTCACCTATCTCCACCAGGGGTTCCTGGCTCAAGATGGCGACGGTCACGCTCTCCTGAAACACCGTCCCATCCTCAATGATCCGTTCGAGCGCACGCGTACCGGCCCGTCGTAGCACGTCCTCGGCGATCCCGCTCACGCGCACCCTGTCGTCGGCAGCCGCGGCCGGCACCTCGATGTCCGCACCCCCCTCGGCGGCGACCGGGTTGGTGACAGCCAGCGTGGTCGGGAAGCCGATCATGAACCGCAGCGTGCTGGCCTCGACGTTGCCGACGGTCCCGGGCTGGATGGCCGTGGCCCCGATGTACGCCGTCTCGCCGGCGGGGACCGTCACAGCCTCGTCGGTGGTGAACGTGAGCTCGTCGGGGTCCTCGACGGCCGTGCCGACAGGCAGCCGCACGTCGGCCGCGCCGCTGTTGGTGAACTCCAACTCAACGGTCGCCGGCAGGTCGCCGACGCTGGTGGTACCCGTCGTGACCGTCGACGCCACCGCCACGATCGTCTCACTGACCGAGGTCGCCCCCACGACGCCCTCGGCAATGTTGGTCTCGCCGACGGGGCTGATGTGGACCCGCACGGACGTCGTGAGCGGCTCGCCCGGCGGCGCGATGAAGATGTCCGCCGAGGGCACGTAGTACGCGATGGCGCCGAACGCGAGGATGGGGATGGCCGCGAATGCGGCCAGGCGCAGCAACGGCGTCAGCGGCGGCGGACGCAGCGTCAGCTCGCGCGGCCCGAGCGGGATGCGCAGCGTGGGCATGTCGCGCAGGCCGGTCGACGTGCGTGCGGCCCGGAGGCCCGCGTTCAGTGCGTGCTGGCGGACATCGCGCCGGCTCGCCAGCACGTGCACGGTGAGGCCGCGCTGCCGCGCGTAGGCCGCGATGCGCGGCCACGCCATCGCCTCGCGCAGCCCGCGCGCCCGGCGCGGCACCACCAGCAGCACCTCCACCTCGCTCGCGGTGTCGATGCGGCCGATGATCGAGCTGGCGTCGTCCTCGCGGCGTGCGACGACCGTGGCCGCGCCCGCCATGTACGGCACGCTGCGCGGGACGTTGCGAGGCCGCCTGCGTCGTCGGGTCCTGGGCGGCGCGGCCGCCTCGCCTCGACGCGAGGCGCGCCAGTCCGCGACGAACTGCCTCCACTCGTCGCGCAGGCGGCCCGGTATCTCGCGTGCCGACGCAGCCCAGCGGTCGAGCAACGAGCCCCCGTCGGTCCTGCCGGGGCGGGTGTCCGAGGGTTCGGATTCGCGCGCGCTGTCGTCCGGTTCGTGCGATGTCACTGCCGGCTACGCCCCGCCGAGGCGATCCCGCGCCGCCTGGCGCGCCACATCGAGCGCTTCGTCCAGTCGCGACGCATCGCGGCCGCCCGCCTGGGCCATCACGGGGCGGCCGCCGCCGCCACCACCGACGACTGCGCCGGCCTCCTTCACCACCTCGTCGGCGCGCAGACCGCGCTCGGCCACGTCATCGGTGGCGAGCGCGAGCAACACCGGACGGTCGTTGAGCACGGCAGCGAGCATCACGAACGCGCTGTCCAGGCGCTCGCGCAGGCGGTCGCCCATGCCGCGCAGGGCGTCCTGTGACTCCGCCTCCACGCGCGCCACGACGACGCTCACGCCGTCGATCTCCTCAGCCTGCCCCGCAAGGTCGTCTGCCGCGCCGAGCGAGCGGCTCGCGGACTGCTGGCGCGCCCGGCGGCGCTCCTCCGCCAGCTGCTCCTCGAGGCCGTCGATGCGCGCGCCCAGCTCCTCGGGGGGCGCCTTGAAGCGCTGCGACAGCTCGGTCACGAGGTCCAGGCGCTCCTCGATGTACTGCTCGGCCTCCGGCCCGCTCAGCGCCTCGATGCGTCGCAGCCCCGCGCCGATGCTGGAGTCGGCGACGATCACGAAGTTGCCCAGCGCGCCCGTCGAATGAAGATGCGTGCCGCCGCACAGCTCGCGGCTGAAGCACTCTGGCGTGTGCTCGTGGCCGTGTCCGCGCGCCACGCAGTACTCGACCATCCGCACGTCCGCCGAGTAGCGGTCCTCGAAGAACGCGATGGCGCCGCGGTCGATCGCCTCCTCGTACGGCAGGATGAACGTCTCCTGCGCGATGTCCTCACGCACCTTCGCGTTGACGATGCGCTGCGCCTCGCGCAGCTCGTCCGCCGAGGGCGCCTGGGGGTGCGAGTAGTCGAAGCGCAGCCGGTCGGGCGCGACCAGCGAGCCGGCCTGGCGGACGTGCTGGCCGAGCACCTGGCGGAGTGCGGCGTGCAGCAGATGCGTCGCTGTGTGGTTGCGGCGACAGCCCGCGCGCCACGTCGCGTCGACGCGCGCCTCGGCGGCCTCGCCGACCGCGATCGCGCCGTCGGCGACCTCGCCGCGATGCACGATCGCCCCGCCCAGCTCCTGCGTGTCCTCGACCACGAAGCGGCCCGATGGCGTCACGATCTCGCCGCGGTCGCCGACCTGCCCGCCGCTCTCCGCGTAGAACGACGTGCGCGGCAGCACCACCTCGCCGCCCTGCCCGGCCTCTAGCCGGTCCACAGCGTTCCCGTCGGCGACGATGGCGGCAACGACCGACTCGGTCGTGAGTGCGTCGTAGCCCACGAACTCGCTCGCGATGCCGAGGTCGGCATAGCGGCCCGCATCCTCGTCGCCATAGACGGCGAATGTGCCCTCGCCCTTGGAGCGCTCTCGCTGCGCCTCCATCTCGGCGTCGAAACCCTCCTGGTCGACCTCGTAGCCCCGTGCGGCGGCGACCTCGACGGTGAGCTCGGGCGGCAGGCCGTGCGTGTCGTAGAGGACGAACATGTCGCGGCCGGGTACACGGCGGCTCGCCGCCTCGCGCTCGATGACCTGCTCCAGCAGCTCGAGGCCGCGGGCGAGCGTGCCCTGGAAGCGTCGCTCCTCCTCGGCGATGACACCGGCGATGAAGTCGTGGTGCTCGCCGAGCGCGGGGTGCGCCGCCCGGGATGCCTCGATCGCCGCGTCGACCACGCCGCCGAGGAATGCGTCGCGCACGCCGAGCATGTGGCCGAAGTAGACGGCTCGGCGCAGCACCCGACGCAGCACGTAGCCGCGCCCCTCGTTGCCCGGCAGCACGCCGTCCTCGATCAGGAACGCAGCGGCACGCGTGTGCTCGGTGATGACGCGCAGGGCGCGGGCCTCCTCGGCCGCGCCGTCGGGGTCGTACGCGCGCCCGGTCGCCTCCTCGGCGGCGGCGAGGATGCCGCGCAGCTGGTCGGTCTCGTACGCGGAGCCCGCGTCCTGGAGCACCCACGCGACGCGTTCGAGGCCGGCGCCCGTGTCGATGTTCTGCGCGGGCAGCGGCTCCATGGTCCCGTCCGGCTTGAGGTCGAACGCCATGAAGACCAGGTTCCAGATCTCGAGGAAGTTCCCGGAGTCGAGGTCCACCTGCCCGTCGGGCAGCTTCGGCTCGCCGGCGGCGTCGTCGCCGAAGTAGTAGTGCAGCTCGGAGCACGGGCCGCATGGCCCGGCCTCGCCCGAGTACCAGAAGTTCCCCTGCTCGGAGGTGTAGCGCAGGATGCGCTCGGCGGGGACGCCCTGCTCCAGCCACAGGTCGTGCGCCTCGTCGTCGTCGGTGTAGACCGTGATCCACAGCCGGCCAGGGTCGATGCCAAGCACCCCGGTGAGGAACTCCCACGCCTGGCCGATGGCGTCGGCCTTGAAGTAGTCGCCGAGCGAGAAGTTGCCGAGCATCTCGAAGAACGTGAGGTGCGACTCGTCGCCGACCTCCTCGATGTCAGTGGCGCGGAAGCACTTCTGGACCGAGGTCAGGCGGTTCGCTGGGGGCTGCTCGAGGCCGAGGAAGTACGGCTTGAACTGCACCATCCCGGCCGAGGTGAACAGCAGCGACGGGTCGCCGTAGGGGATCAGCGACGAGGACGGGATGCGGCGATGCCGACGCTCCTCGAAGTACTGGAGGAACGCCGCGCGGAGTTCTTCGACGGTCAACCTGATGCCCTTGCTGCGGAGTCTGGCCGCTGTGGATCGAGGGCCTTCCAGTGGAGACAGGGCCGGGGGCGAGTGTAGAATGAGGCTCGGCAGGGGGTCAATTTCCGGACCTCCGAAATCACACCGTACGGGCTCATGCCCGGCGGTTGCGGCCGTGGAGCGCCACGATCGACACCTCCGACACTCAGCCGTCCGCGGACAGCGACCAACCTCCGTCGCCCAGCCGGCATACGTCGGCGCGCACGACGCACGTGCGCGCCACCGGGACCACCCCCGACCGGTCCGCCGATGGCTGGACGGCCATCGTGCTCGCCGCCGGGCGCGGCACGCGCATGCGCTCGCGCACCCCGAAGGTGCTGCACGCCGTCGCGGGCCGCCCGATGCTCCACCTGGTCCTCGACGCCCTCGCGGCGGCCGGCTTTGATCGCCGCGTCATCGTCGCAGCGGACGCCGACGACGACGTAGCCGAGGCCGGCCGTTCGCACGCCACTATCGCCGTCCAGGACGCACCGCTTGGGACCGGCCACGCTGTGCTCGCTGCCCGTGAAGCTGTGGGCAGCGCCGAGCGTGTGCTCATCGTGAACGGCGACCTGCCGCTGCTGACCCCCGGCGCCCTCGCCACGCTCGCCGACGCGCACTGCGCCGAGCGGGCGGTGCTCTCGTTCCTCACCGTCGAGGTAGACGACCCGACCGGCTACGGCCGCATCGTGCGCGACGGCGAGGGCGATCGCATCGCCGGCATCGTCGAGGAGGCGGACACAGACGAGCAGACCCGCGCGATCCCTGAGGTCAACGCTGGGGTCTACACTGCCGAGGCCGCCTGGCTCTGGAGCGCCCTCGAGGCACTGGCGCCCGCGCCGAACGGCGAGATCTACCTCACCGACGCCGTCCGCACCGCCGTCTCCTCGGGCTGCCGCGTCCGCGCGCAGCGGCTGGCGGACGCGACCGAGGCGCAGCAGGTCAACACGCGGGCCGAGCTCGCCGCCGCCGACACGGCGATGCGCGACCGCATCCGCGAGTCGCTCATGGCGAACGGCGTCACGCTCGTGGGCCTCGAGACGATTTATGTCGACGCAGGCGTCGAGGTCGGCGAGGACACGACGCTGCTCCCCGGCACGCACCTCATGGGTGACACCGTCGTCGGCCGCGAGTGCGAGATCGGCCCCAACGCCGTGCTGCGCGACATGCGCGTCGGCGACCGGTGCACCATCGGCGGCTCGACGCTGGAAGGCTCGACGGTGGCGGACGGCGTCGACATCGGCGCGTACTGCCGCGTGCGCCCCGGCTCGGTGATCGAGGCGGACGTGCACCTCGGGACGTACGCCGAGGTGAAGGCGTCCCGCATCGGCGCGCGCACACAGATCGGGCACTTCTCCTACACGGGCGACGCCGACGTGGGAGAGGACGTGAACATCGGCGCAGGCGCCATCACCGCCAACTACGACGGCACGTCGAAGCACCGCACCGAGATCGGCGACGGCGCGTTCATCGGCAGCGACACGATGATGATCGCGCCGGTCCGCGTCGGCGCGGGAGCACGCACCGCCGCGGGCGCCGTCGTCACGCACGACGTACCGGACGGCGCACAGGTCATCGGCGCCCCGGCCCGCATCCGCGATGCCGAGGGCGACACCACGGAATCACGACAGCGAGAGGAGCAATAGGGCCGCCCCCGGTCCTGCAGGTTTGAGTACCGACGCAATCATCGGCCTGGTCGTCGCGGTCGCCGCGGGCGCCATGCTGCTACTCGTCTCGGCAGCCGAGGGAGGTGTGACGGCCATCAGCCGCCGCCGCACCCGCGCACACGCAGGCAACGGCGTCGCCGGGCTGCTCGACAGCTACATCCGGCAGCGCCAGCGCCTGTTGCGCGCGCTCAGCGCCGCCGCAACATTCGCAACCGTCGCGCTGACGCTCGGCCTCACCGTGCTGTTCCTGAACGGCCGCGAGGTCGGAGTCGCGGCGGCCGTGGTTGCCGGCCTCGCAGTGCTGATCGTCGCCGGCGTGCTCCGGGAGAACGCACGCGCCATCGCGCTCGTGAGCCCGGAGACCACCGGGCTACGGCTCGCCAGCATCATCGCGGTGCTGCACCTGGCCCTCGAACCCCTCGCGTGGCTCCTCAGCACGCCATCGCGTGGCCTGCTCCGGCTCGTCGGCCGTAGCCCCGAGATCGCCGACGAGGACCCGGCCAGCGAGCTCCTCGGCGTCCTCGAAGCGCCCGCGGACCCGGAGGCGCAGGAGTCGCTCTCCGAGGAGCGCCGCATGATGCGCGGCATCCTCGACATGTCCGACCAGACCGTGCGCGAGGTGATGTCCCCTCGGATCGACATCGTCGCCGTCTCCGTGGACGCCTCGATAGGCGACGTGATGAAGCTGATCATCAGCTCCGGCTTCAGCCGTATCCCGCTCTACGAGGAGACCATCGACCGGATCGTCGGCGTCATCTACGCCAAGGACCTGCTCGCCTACCTGCAGACCGGAGCGGCGACACCGAGCCTGGAGAACATCGCTCGCCCGCCCTACTTCGTGCCCGAGACCAAGCGCGCCGACCAGCTCCTCGCGGACCTCCGCCGCGACCAGACCCACGTCGCCATCGTCGTCGACGAGTACGGCGGCACGGCGGGCGTGGTCACGGTCGAGGACGTGCTTGAGGAGATCGTCGGCGAGATCGTCGACGAGTACGACACCGACGAGGTGGAGGTCGAGCGCGTTTCCGCCGACGAGGCCATCGTTGACGCGCGCCTCGCGATCGACGACCTCAACGAGATGTTCGGCTCGGACATCGAGAACGAGGACTTCGACACCGTCGGCGGCCTCGTGTTCTCGCTGCTTGGGCGCCTCGCTACGCCGGGAGACCGGGTCGAAAGCGACGAACACGGGCTGGCGCTCCAGGTGCTGTCCGTGCAGGGCCGACGCATCCGCCGCGTGCGGATATCGAGCCTGAATGCGGCAAGCGAGGCGGCCGCGGTCTGACGCTCCGGGCCGCCTCAACGGGCGCCGAGCACTTGCCTTCTTGCGAACGCCTGCTACGCTTGTGCCCGTGGACGACGTACGAACAAATGAGCTTCCTTACTGGGTCGGCCTGCACCGTATCAGCCGCCTCGGCGCGGCGCGCTTCGCGCTCCTCGAAGCCGCCTTCGACTCCATGGAGGAGGCCTGGTATGCCGGGGCCGAGGAGCTCGTAGCCGCCGGTCTGGACTCCCGCACCGCCGAGGAGGTCGTTCGGCGGCGCCCCGAGATCGATGTGCGAGTGGAGTGCGAACGCCTGGCCGAGGCCGGGGTGCGCGCGCTGCATCGTCCGCACCCCGCCTACCCTGCCCGCCTCCGCGAGATCGACGACGCGCCGCCCGTCATCTACATACGCGGCTCGTGGGAGGCGCAGGACGAGTGGTCCGTCTCGGTCGTCGGCACGCGGCGAGCCACCGCCTATGGCCGCGAGGCCGCCGACGAGCTCGCGCGTGGCCTCGCCGTGCACGGTGTGACGGTGGTGTCCGGCCTCGCGCGCGGCGTCGACACCATCGCCCACCGGGCCGCCCTCGATGCCGGTGGGCGCACGGTCGCCGTGCTCGCGAACGGGCTCGACACCATCTACCCACCGGAGAACCGCGGCCTCGCCGCCGAGATTGCCGAGCGCGGCGCGCTCATCACCGACTACCCGCTCGGGACCAAGCCGCGCGCCGAGTTCTTCCCTCGCCGCAACCGGATTATGTCGGGATTGTCGCTCGGAACGCTCATCGTCGAGGGCGACGTGAAGAGCGGCGCAATGATCACGGCGCGTCTCGCGGGAGAGCAGAACCGAGAGGTCTTCGCCGTCCCCGGCTCGATCTTCTCCCCGCAGTCGCGCGGGCCGCTGTCGCTGCTGCGCGACGGCGCGACCCCGGTGACGGGCGTCGAGGATGTCCTCGAAGCGCTGAACCTGACAATGATCGGCGCGCAGATGGACTTCGGCCGGGCGGCGCCCGCGACCACGCCCGCGGAGCAGTCGCTGATGGACGAATTGACCCGCGAGCCGAGGCACATCGACGAGGTCGCGCGGGGGGCGGGTTTGGCGGCAGCCGAGGTGTCGGCTACGCTCGCACTGCTGGAATTGAAGGGTCTGGTGCGCGATGTCGGGGGCATGCACTACGTGCGAGTCCGCGAGTTACCGGCGCAATATGACCCGGACACGGGGGCGGAACCGGCCGCCGAACAGGCCGAGGAAAGCGAACTGCGTTGACCACTGACGCCGCCACACGGCGGGGCCGAAACGGCGAGGGCTCCCGCCTCGTCATCGTCGAGTCGCCCGCGAAGGCGCGCACCATCGAGCGCTTCCTGAACCGCGCGGACACGGGCCCGGAATGGGTCGTCGAGTCCTCGATCGGCCACATCCGCGACCTGCCGGAGCGCGCCGCGCAGGCGCCCGACGAAGTGAAGGCGCTGGCCAAGGAGCGCAACGAGCCGTGGTTCCGGCTCGCCGCGGGCGTCGAGCGCGACTTCGAGCCGCTCTACATCATCCCCGCCGACAAGCGGCAGCAGGTCACCAAGCTCCGCAAGCTCTCCCGCGACGCCAGCGAGATATACCTCGCGACGGACGAGGACCGTGAGGGCGAGGCGATCGCCTGGCACCTCAAGGAGGTGCTCAAGCCGCGCGTGCCGGTGCGCCGCATGGTCTTCCACGAGATCACCGAGCAGGCCATCCAGGAAGCCCTCGACCACCCGCGCGAAATCGACGACGACCTCGTCTCCGCGCAGGAGGCGCGACGCGTCCTCGACTACCTCTACGGCTACGAGGTCTCGCCGGTGCTGTGGAAGAAGGTCCGCCCCCGGCTCTCCGCCGGCCGCGTGCAGTCCGTCGCCATCCGGCTGATCGTCGAGCGCGAGCGGGAGCGCATGCGCTTCGTCAGCTCGTCGTTCTGGGACGTACGCTCGCTCGTCCGCAGCGACGAGGGCGGCGCGCCGCCGGACCCGTTCGCCGCGCGACTCGTCGAGCTCGACGGCTCGCGCGTTGCCACCGGGCGGGACTTCGACGCCGAGACAGGCCAGCTCTCCGCGCGCGGCAACGTCGTGCAGCTCGGCGAGGAGCGCGCGACGGCCGTCGCGAGCGCGGTGGCCGAGGCCGACTACACGGTCGCCGAGGTCAACGAGCGCCCCTACACGCAGCGGCCGCCCGCGCCGTTCATCACGTCGAGCCTGCAACAGGAGGCGGCGCGCAAGCTCCGTTTCACCGCGCAGCGCACGATGGGCGTGGCGCAGAACCTCTACCAGAACGGCTACATCACCTACATGCGGACGGACTCGACGAACCTGTCCCAGCAGGCGCTGAATGCCGCCCGCCGCCAGGCGAGCGACCTCTACGGCCCCGAGTACGTCCCCGACAAGCCTCGCTTCTACCGGGCCCGTGCGAAGGGCGCCCAGGAGGCGCACGAGGCGATCCGGCCCGCGGGTGACATCTTCCGCACGCCGGACAGCCTGCGAGGCGAGCTCAGCTCGGACGAGGCGCGCCTGTACGACCTGATCTGGAAGCGCACCGTCGCCTCGCAGATGAAGGACGCGAGCGGGCTGCGCACGAACGCGCGCCTCGAGGCCGCCGCGGGCTCGGACGGCAAGGCCGCCTTCTCCGTCTCCGGCAAGGTCATCACGTTCCCCGGCTTCCTCCGCGCATACGTGGAGGGCTCCGACGACCCGGACGCCGAGCTCGAGGACCAGGAGCGCATCCTCCCGCCGCTCCGCGAAGGCCAGGTGCTGCGCGGCGTCTCCGCCGAGGCCGAGGGCCACGAGACGCGGCCGCCCGCCCGCTACACCGAGGCGAGCCTGGTGCGCGAGCTGGAGCAGCGCGGCATCGGCCGCCCCTCGACGTACGCGACGATCCTCCAGAAGGTGCAGGAGCGCGACTACGTCTGGAAGAACGGCACGGCGCTCACGCCCACGCTTACCGCGTTCGCCGTCGTGAATCTGCTGGAGCAGCACTTCCCGAACCACGTCGACTTCGACTTCACCGCGCGCATGGAGGGCGACCTCGACCGCGTCGCCGAGGGCGACATGGAGGCGCAGCCGTGGCTGCGACGCTTCTACTTCGGCAACGACGAGATGCCCTCGATCGACCCGTCCGACGGCGGGCTCGTACAGCTCATCGAGTCGGCGCTGGAGGAGACCGATGCGCGAGCGATCTCCTCGATCCCGCTGGGCGAGGACTCAGATGGCAACACAGTCGTGGCGCGCGTCGGTCGCTACGGCGCCTACGTGCAGCTCGGCGACGACGGGGCACGCGCCTCGCTCTCCGACGACCTCCCACCCGACGAGCTGACGCTCGATCACGCGCTCTCGCTGCTGGCCGAGGCGGCGCTCGGTGACCGCGTCGTGATGCAGGACGAGGCGAGCGGGCGGTCCGTGTACGTGAAGAGCGGCCCCAACGGCCCGTACGTGCAGGTCGGCGAGAACGACGACGACAAGGGCAGGCCGAAACGCGCCAGCCTCTGGCCCGGAATGACGATCGAGTCGCTCACGCCCGAGCAGGCCACCGAGTTGCTCTCGTACCCGCGTGCGCTTGGCGCGCACCCGGAGTCCGGCGACGAGATCGTCGTGCAGGACGGCCGCTACGGCCCGTACGTCAAGGCCGGCAAGGAGACGCGCAGCCTCCGCGACCACGAGCACTTGCGTGGTATCGACCTCGACGAGGCGGTCGCGCTGCTCGCCGCGCCGAAGCGGCGCGGACGCGCGGCGCAGGCCGCACTCGCCACGCTCGGCAAGCACCCGGACAGCGCTGCACCCATCGAGGTACGCAGCGGCCGCTGGGGCCCGTACGTGACCGACGGCACCGTGAACGCCTCGCTTCCGCGCGGCCGCGACCCGTCGACCGTCACGCTCGACGAGGCGGTGGACCTCATCGCCGCGCGCGAGGCGCGCCTGCGCGAGCAGGGCAAGGACCCGCGCGCACCGAAGCCCGCGCGCGGCCGTTCGAGAGGCGGATCCGGCAGCCGGTCGCGCTCGACGGGCGGCCGCGGGAGACGACGCCGCTCCGCCTGACGCACGCCCTCCGGGCTCCGCGTGCTACGCTCGACATTGGCGGGGGGATGGGTGGACGCCCATGTCCCGGGCACACACAGACCCACGCACCGAACTGGACGAGCGCGCTTCGCTCGCGCTCGAAGACTATCTGCACGACATCGAAGCCGTGCGACGTCGCTCCGCGCACACGGTGCGCAACTATCGCCGCGACCTCGAGGGCTTCTTGCACTTCCTGGCCGAGCGCGGCGTCGCGTTCGATGAGGCGGGGCGCGAGCTGGCCCGCGAGTACCTCGGCGTGCTGCGCATCGAACAGGAGCGTGCGCCCGCGTCGGTGAAGCGCGTCGCCTCGACGATCCGCACGTTCTACGGCTGGCTGGCCAACGAGGGCCGCCTGCCGCCCGCAAAGCCCGGCGACTCGATCCTGCGGCTGCGCTACCCGAAGGCCCCGAAGCGCCTCCCCCACTTCCTCACCGAGGACGAGACCGAGGCACTGATGCGCGCCCCCGAAGACGCTGAGGCCGACTCGGACGCCGACCGCGCGCGAGCGTTGCGCGATACCGCCCTGCTCGAGCTGCTATACGGCGCGGGCCTGCGCGTGAGCGAGGTTGCATCACTCGACAGTCGCGACCTCGACCTCACCAACCGGCAGGTCTCCGTGATGGGCAAGGGTGACCGCCCGCGCGTCGCGCTCTTCGGGCTGCCGGCGCGCGACGCCCTCCGCACGTGGCTCGACGATGGCCGCCCGCTGATGGCGAAGGGCGCCGAGGAGGCACTGTTCCTCAACCGCTCCGGCGGTCGGCTCTCGGCTCGGTCGGTGCAGCGCATCGTGCGCGACGCGGGCGTGGCCGCGGCCATCCGCCAGCGCGTGCATCCGCACCGGCTGCGTCACAGCTTCGCGACGCATATGCTGGAACACGAGGCAGATCTGCGCATCGTGCAGCAGCTGCTCGGGCACGCCTCCGCAGACACGACGCAGATCTACACGGCGGTCACGAGCGCGCGGCAGCACGAGTTGGTCTCGACGGCGCTCGAACGCTCGCGCGAGGTGGAGCGCGACCGCGAGGCGGACTGAACGCACGACGACACTCCGGGGAGCCACATGCGCATCCTGATCCTGAACGGGCCCAACCTGAACCTCCTCGGGCAGCGCGAGCCGGAGATCTACGGACGCGAGACACTGCGCGATATCGAGCTGTTATGCGAGGGCCGCGCCGAGGAGCTCGGCATCGAGATCGCCTGCGTGCAGTCCAACTCCGAGGGCGCCCTTGTCGACGCCCTGCACGCGCACCGCGACTGGGAGGGCGTGGTCATCAACGCCGCCGCCTACACCCACACCTCGCTCGCCATCGCGGACGCCATCGCCGCCATCCAGGTCCCGACGATCGAGGTGCACTTGAGCAACGTGCACGCCCGCGAGGAGGTCCGGCACACCTCGCTCATCTCCCCCGTCGTATGGGGCCAGGTGAGCGGCTTCGGGTACCGCGGCTACCTCGCCGCGCTCGACCTGCTGCACAGCGTGCTCAGCGAGACGGAGTAGCACGCGTGACGGACGCGACGGGCACCGGCGCACGCCTCGCGCGGCTGCGCGAGCGCCTCGACGCCCTCGACGTCGACGCGCTGCTCGTGAGCGCACCCTCGAACCGGCGCTGGCTGTCCGGCTTCACCGGCTCGGCGGGCGTGCTCGTCGTCGACGCGCAGCGCGCGCGCATCGCCACCGACGGCCGCTACCACGAGCAGGCGCAGCGCCAGTCGCCGGACTTCGAGCTGATCCCGGCGCCCTTGCGCAGCGTGGCGAGCTTCGTGGCCCCGCTCCTCGACGGCCTCGGCGGGGCACGGCTCGGCTTCGAGCCCGCCGGTCTGACCGTCGCTGAGCACATGGAGTGGGTGGATACGATCGAGGGGCTCCCGACCAGCGACCGCCCACGGCTGGTCCCGGCTCCCGGCGCGGTCGAGCCGCTGCGCGCGATCAAGGACGCCGCGGAGATCGAGGCGCTGAGCGTGGCCGTGCACCTCGGCGACGAGGTCTGGGCGCACGCGGCCTCGTGCCTGCGTGCAGGCGTGACCGAGCGCGAGATCGCGTGGGAGGCGCAGCGCCACGCCTACGAGCACGGCGCGGACGGGATGGCGTTCGAGACGATCATCGCCGCCGGCCCCAACGGCGCGATGGCGCACCACCGCCCCAGCGACGCGGCGATCGAGGCGGGTCAGCCGGTCGTGATGGACCTCGGAGTCATCGTCGGCGGGTATCGGTCCGACCTCACGCGCACGGTGTGTGTCGGCGAACACGACGAGACGTTCCCGCGCGTCTACGACGCGGTCCTGGCCGCGCAGGAGATGGCCGAGGAGCGCATCGAGGCGGGGATGACCGGCGGACAGGCGCACGCAATCGCTGCTACGGTGCTGGCGGAGGCTGGCTACGGCGACCTGTTCACGCACGGGCTGGGCCACGGCGTCGGCCTCGACATCCACGAGGCGCCGCGGCTGTCGGCGGACTCCGGGGACCTGCTCGCCGACGGGCAGGTCGTCACCGTCGAGCCAGGGGTCTACATTCCGGGGTGGGGAGGCGTACGCATCGAGGATCAGTGCGTGATGGAGGACGGCAGGCTGCGCGTAATCTCGCGCGCCCGGAAGCTGGACCTGGAAGTCGGGGGTGGCTCGTGATCGGTACCGGAGACATCAAGCGCGGCGTGTCGGTGGAAGTCGACGGCTCGCTCTACCAGGTCGTCGACGTCCACCACGTCAAGACGAAGAAGTCAGCCGTCTACCGCGTCAAGATGCGCGACCTGCGCGGCGGCCACATCATCGAGCGCACCTTCAACGCCGGCGAGAAGCTGACCGCGGCCCGCGTCGAGCGCCGCGAGATGCAGTACCTCTACGCAGACGGCGACGCCTACACGTTCATGAACACCGAGACGTACGACCAGATCATGGTCCCGCACGACGCCATCGCGGAGGCCCTGCCGTACCTCAAGGAGGGCGACCTGGTGCAGGTCCAGCTCTACGGCGAGGAAGCGCTCGGCATCGAGCTGGCAGCCGCCGTCAACCTCGAGATCGTGCAGTCCGACCCCGGCGTGAAGGGCGACACCGCCACCGGCGCGACGAAGCCGGCGACGCTCGAGACCGGCCTCATCGTCGACGTGCCGCTGTTCATCAACCCCGGCGACACCATCAAGGTCTCGACCTCGACCGGGACCTACATCGAGCGGTCCTCGACCCGCTAGGTCCGCCACCGGAGCGAGCACGATGCCGCCCGAGGTCTACCCGGTCCGCCAGGTCACCCGCTACCTGCGGGAGCTGATCGAGGCCAACCGCCACCTCTCCGACATCTGGGTCTCCGGCGAGGTCTCGAACCTCACGCGCGCGTCGTCCGGCCATGTCTACTTCACACTCGGCGACGGCGCCGCCGCGCTGCGTTGCGTGCTGTTCCGCAGCCGCAACGTCGGGCAGGCGCAACGCATCGACGAGGGCCTGTCGGTGGTCGTCTACGGCTCGCTGTCGCTCTACGAGCAGCGCGGCGACCTCTCCTTCATCGTCGACTTCGTGCAGCCGGAGGGCGTCGGCGCGCTGGCTGCGGAGTTCGAGCGCCTGCGCGCGAAGTTCGAGGAGGAGGGGCTGCTCGCGGTCGAACGCAAGCGGCCGCTGCCCGCGTTCCCTCAGCGCGTCGGCCTCGTCACCTCCCCGACAGGCGCCGTGCTGCACGACGTGACCGACGTGCTCGGCCGGCGCTGGCCGCTGGCGCGGCTTGTCGTCGCCCCCGCGCGCGTCCAGGGCGAGGGAGCGGCGGCGCTCATCGCCGACGCGCTGCGGCGGCTGGGCGAGGAGCACCTCGACGCGATCATCCTGGCGCGCGGCGGCGGGGCCGCCGAGGACCTGTGGCCGTTCAACGAGGAGCCCGTGAGCCGAGCCATCTACGCCTCACCGGTCCCCGTCATCTCCGCCGTCGGCCACGAAACCGACACCACGCTCGCCGACCTCGTCGCCGACGTGCGCGCGCCCACACCATCGGCAGCAGCCGAGCTCGTCGCACCCGACCGCGCCGAGGTGTCGCAGCGCGTCGGCGTCCTCGCGCGCCACGCCGACACCGCAATGTCCCGCCGCATCGACGCCACCACCAATCGCACCGACGGCTTCGCCACGGCGCTCGCCGCGGCGCTCCCCGACCTCGCGGCAACCTCCCGCCGTATCGAGGAACGCGCCACCGCGGGCGGGCGGGCCCTCGAACTCGCCATCGCCCGGGCCGCCGAGCGCACCGGTGCACTCGGCGGGCGCCTCGCAGCCCTCTCGCCGCTCGCGACGCTCGACCGCGGGTACGCGGTCGTGACGCGCGAAGACGGCTCGGTGGTGACCTCGGCGGCGGCCCTGCATCCCGACGACGCGGTACAGTTGCGGCTGCGCGACGGCACGCGCTCCGCGCGCGTCACCGGCTAGCCGCGCGACGAGGAGCCTCGATGCCCGACGGCGTATCCGAACCGAACGCAGGCGACGCAGACGAGTCGTTCGAGGCGCTCTTCATGCGGCTCGAGGCCATCACGGCGCAGCTCGAAGCAGGCGACCTCCCGCTCGAACGCTCCGTCGAGCTGTACGCCGAGGGGATGCGCATCGCCGAGCGCTGCCAGCGGATGCTGGCGGACGCGTCGCAGCGCGTCGAGCGGCTGCGCGAGGCGTACGACGAGGCGCAGAGCTCGCTGCTGTGACACTGCGCATCGGCTGGTTCACGACGGCACGCGGCCCGGGCTCGCGCGGCATGTTCGAGTACGTCGAGCGCGCCGTGCGCTCGGGGGACCTCGATGCTGAGTTCGCCTTCGTCTTCTCGAACCGCGAGCGCGGCGAGTCCGATGCGACCGACTCGTTCTTCGACCTGGTCGAGGGCGCCGGGATCCCGCTCTTCACCTGCTCATCGGTCGGCTTCCGGCGGGCGGTCGGCGGCGAGCGGTCGCGGCCCGGTGAGCCCCTGCCGGACTGGCGGCTGGCGTACGACCGCCGCGTCGCCGAGGCCATCGAGGAGCACCCGTTCGACCTCGGTGTGCTCGCCGGTTACATGCTGATCGTGGAACGTGAGCTGGTGACACGGCACGCGCTGCTCAACCTCCACCCGGCGCTGCCGGACGGCCCCTCGGGCGTGTGGCAGGCGGTGATCCGCCAGCTCATCCGCGAGGGCGCCGACGAGAGCGGCGTGATGGTCCACCTCGCCATCCCCGAGGTAGACGAGGGCCCCGCCGTTGCCTACTGCCGCTACCCGCTGCGCGACGCCGAGCTCGAAGCGCTGCGCGAGGCACTCCCCGGGCCGCCGGACGACCTCGACGACGAGACCCTCGACGAGACCGCGCTGTTCGCGGCGATCCGCGCGCGGGGCGTGGAGCGCGAGGCGCCGCTGCTCGCGGCTGCGATCGCCGAGTTCGCGAGCGGCGCACTCCGCGTCGACGGCCCGCGCATCGTGGACGCCGAGGGGCGCCCCGCGCCGCCTGCCGACGTCACGGAGCGCGTCAACGCGCAGCTCGCCGCGCGCTGACGGGCGGGCGCTGGCGGCGCAACCGCCGAACCGGGTAGGCTGTCGACACTCCCCGAGACGAGGACCGCGCGTGCCGGACTCCACACCTCCAGGCAGCGCCCCCGTGCCGCGCGAGCGTGCGCTTGCACGCATCGAGCGCCAACTACCGATGCCGCTCGCCGTGCGCGTCCGCGCCCTCTCCCTCGTCGGGTCGCGCGCCCTGGTCGCCACTGCCGAGTCGGCGTTGCCCGTGGTCGCGCGCTCGGTTGCCGTCGCCGTCGTCGCGTTGGCGGCCGAGCAGGCACTGCGCGCGAGCCTCGGCGGGGTCATCGAGCGGTTCGTCGGCCGTATGGGGCGCACGGGGCCCGCAACGCGGGTCGACATCACCGAGTGGATCATGATCGAGCGGATGCGCCGCCGCTAAGGACGGCCCCGCGTGACCACCGATCCCCCCACCAGCACACCCGGCGAACGCCTCCAGAAGATCCTCGCGCGACGGGGCTACGGCAGCCGCCGCAAGGCCGAGGAGCTGATCCGCGCGGGCCGCGTCCACGTCGACGGCCGCCCCGCGACCATCGGGCAGCGCGCCGACCCCTCGGCGCGCATCACCGTCGACGGTGCGCCGATCGACGCCGAGCACGCTGCGCTCACGCTGATGCTGCACAAGCCTCCGGACGTGATCGTCGCCGCCTCGGACGGCCGTGGACGGGCCACGGTCTTCGACCTGCTGGGCGACGTCCCACCCGGGCTGCGCCACGTTGGCCGCCTCGACCGCGACAGCGAGGGGTTGCTGCTGCTCACCACCGACGGCGAGCTGGCGCACCGCGTCGCGCACCCGCGGTTCGAGGTCGCGAAGACGTACGAGGCGCTGGTCGAGGGCCGCCCCGGCGAGGACTCGCTGGCGCGCCTGCGCGGCGGCATCGAGCTCGACGACGGCCCGACCAGCCCCGCGGAGGCCGAGCGGCTGCGCCACGATGCCAACGGCTGGTGGGTGCGGCTTGTGCTGCACGAGGGCCGCAAGCGGCAGGTGCGGCGGATGCTGTCGGCGGTCGGTCACCCCGTGCGCCGCCTGGTGCGCACGCGCCTCGGTCCGCTCGAACTCGGCGACCTCGCGCCCGGGGCGTCGCGCCCGCTCGACGCCGAGGAACTGTCCGAGTTGCGCGCACTGTGCGGCCTCGACACTGCGTAGGTGGACGCCGCCGAGCGCCCGTTCCTATCATCGCAACGCCACTGAGGGGCGGTGCGGCGGTGGAGCGCGCAATCCCGACCGACGCACCGGAGTCCGACGCGCCCGCAGGCTCGATCGCCCGCAGCGTCGCGATTGACGGCCCCACGGCGTCGGGCAAGAGCGCCGTCGGCCGCGCACTGGCCCGGCGACTCGCCTACGGCTTCCTCGACACCGGCCTGATGTACCGCGCCTGCACGCTGGCGGTCCTCGAGTCGCCCGTCGACCCGGACGACGAGGACGCAGTCGCCGAACTCGTGCGCGGGCTCGACCTCGACGTGCAGTGGCCCGATCCCGAGACCCCCCGCGTGGTCATCGCGGGCAGCGACGTGAGCGACCGGCTGCGCGAACCGCAGATCGAGGCGACGGTCTCGCTCATCTCCCGCGTCCCGGCGGTACGCGACGAGCTCGTACGCCGGCAGCGCGCCTTCGCCGAGCGCAGCCCGATCGTGATGGCGGGCCGTGACATCGGCACGCGCGTGCTCACGGAGGCGCGCACCAAGCTGTTCCTCGACGCCTCGCTCGAGGTGCGCGCGGCGCGCCGTCTCGCCGAGGAGCAGGCGGCCGGGCGCAGGAGCGACCTCGGCCGCGTCAGCGATGAGACGGACCGCCGAGACCAGCTCGACTCGACGGGACACCGCGCGATCCGCCCGGAGCAGGCGGCCGACGACGCCGTCGTGATCGTGACCGACGACCTCGACATCGACGGCGTCGTGGCCCGCGCCGTCGAGGCGTACGAACGGGCGAACGCGTCGTGAGGCGGCTCTGGCTCCTCTGGGGCAGGCTGTTCTACGGCTTCAGCCGCATCGCGCTGCCGCTCGCGCTGCGCCTCGCCGGCAGCCTCAAGATTGAGCACGCCGACCGCGTCCCCCTCGATGGCGGGGTCGTGATCGTCGCGAACCACGCGGCGCTGGTCGATCCGATCCTCGTCTGCGCCGCCGCTCCCCGACGACTGCGCCCCATCGCGAAGCGCGAGCTGTTCGAGACGCCGCTCATCGGGTGGACCGTGTGGCTCTATGGCGCATTCCCCGTCCGCCGCCACTCCGGAGACCTTGGCGCGCTCCGGGCCGGGCGCAACCACCTCCGGGCCGGCCGGGCCGTGCTCGTGCACCCCGAGGGGACGAGGTCGCCTGACGGTCGGCTGACGCCGGGGCTGCCGGGCTCGGCCGTGATGGCGCTGCTCGGCGGCGCGCCGATCGTCCCGTGCGCGGTCACCGGCACCTCACCCATCAAGGGGCCTCGATCGATCCTCCGCGCGCTGATGACGCGCAGCCTGTCGATCCGCGTCGTCTTCGGCGAGCCCTTCGATCTCGACGAGGGCCGACCCACGGCCGAGCGTGCCGAGGTCGCGACAGACCTGATCATGCGGCGCATCGCCGAGCTCATGCCGGAGGAGTATCGAGGCGCCTACGGACCGGACTCCGAGGGCCAGGTCGTCGTCGCCCGCCACCGCGACGACGACGCCCGCGAGTAGCCGCCGGGCCGCCCCCGTGCGCTAGCCATCGCTCGGGTAGCCGCGCTACGCTGGGTGTCGGCGGGGCCGAAGACGGGGACTGCGCGCATGTGCGGCATCATCGGCTATACCGGCTCGCGGCCCGCCGGACCGCTCCTCCTCGAATGCCTCAGCCGGCTCGAGTACCGCGGGTACGACTCGGCGGGCATCGCGCTCTTCGACGACGCACAGCAGCTCTACCTCGCTCGCGCCGAGGGCAAGCTCGACAACCTCGCGAACCGCGTCGAGGGGCAACTGCCGCCCGCTGCCGCCGGGATCGGCCACACGCGCTGGGCCACTCATGGGGCCCCGTCCGACCGCAACGCCCACCCGCAACTCGACCCTTCGGGCCGCGTCGCGGTGGTCCACAACGGCATCGTCGAGAACTTCGAGGCGCTCCGCCGCCGCTTCACCGACCGCGGCGACACCTTCGCCTCCGACACCGACACTGAGGTGCTCGCCCACCTCGTCGCCGACGCGCTTGCGCGCGGGGTGGACCTGGCCGACGCCGTGCGCAGCGTCATCGGCGAGACGGAGGGCGCCTACTCCCTCGTCGCCATCACGGTCGACGAGCCCGGCCGGCTTGTCGCCGCGCGCGTGGGGAACGCGGGCGGCATCGTGGTCGGGCACGGCGAGGGCGGCGTGGCCGAGCAGTTCGTGTCGTCGGACCTGGCGGCGATCCTGCCACTGACGCGCACGGTGACGTTCCTCGGACCCGGTGAGGTCGCGGACGTGCGAGCGGAGGGCGTCGTGCTCACGGATGCCGACGGGAGCGCCATCGAGCGCGAGCCCGAGCTGCAGCCGTTCGACCCCGTCGCCGCGGCCAAGGGTCGGTTCCGTCACTTCATGCTGAAGGAGATCCACGAGCAGCCCGACGCCGCGCTCGATGCGATGCGCGGGCGCTACCTCCTCGACCCCCCGCGCGTGGAAATCGAGGGCTTCGGGTTCGACGAGGCGCGCGTGCGGGGCATCAACCGCGTTGTCCTCGTCGGCATGGGCACCTCGCTCTACGCGGCGATGATCGCGCGTCACTACATCGAGCGGTTCGCGCGGGTGCCGGCCGAGGTCGACAACGCCTCGGAGTTCCGGTACCGGCGGCCGGTGCTGGACGAGCACACGCTCGTTATCTCGGTCGGCCAGTCCGGCGAGACGGTCGACACCCTCGCGGCCATGGAGGAGGCGCAGCGCGCCGGGTGCGCGCAGCTCACGATCTGTAACACGCCCGGCTCACAGGCCACGCGGCTCGCGGACAGCACGGTGCTCATCCGCGTCGGCCCCGAGATCGCGGTGGCGAGCACGAAGTGCCTGATCGGCGCGATCATCGCACTACACGCCGCCGCACTGCAGCTCGGCCGGCTGCGCGGCGTCCTCGACGAGGCGACTGCACGCGCGGAGATCGAGAGCGCGCTGCACCTGCCCGCGGCGCTCGGCGAGGCGCTGCTGCTCGAGGACCGCGTGCGCGAGCTCGCGGCGCGGTACGCGCAGTTCGACGACTTCCTGTTCCTCGGCCGCGGGCTCTCGTACCCCGTCGCGCTTGAGGGCGCCCTCAAGCTCAAGGAGGTCTCCTACATCCACGCCGAGGGCTACGCCGCCGGCGAGATGAAGCACGGCCCCATCGCGCTCATCGACGAACGAATGGCGACGGTCGCCATCGCGGTGCGCGACGAGGTGCGCGAGAAGATGCGCTCGAACATCGAGCAGGTGAAGGCGCGGCGCGGCCCCGTGCTGGCTCTCACCTCGGCGGGCGACGACAGCCTCGACGGCGTCGCCGACGACGTGCTCGTGATCCCGGCGTTCGCCGGCGCGCTCGCGCCGGCGGTCTCGCTGGTCCCGCTCCAGCTCCTCGCGTACCACATCGCCCTCGAACGCGGCGCCGACGTGGACCAGCCGCGGAACCTCGCGAAGACCGTGACGGTGGAGTAGCCGTCGTCAACCCATCTGCTGCTACAGTGTCGCGCGACTCAGTCCGTTGTTGGTGGAAGGCTCCCTCATGAGTATCACGGCTTATGGGATCGAAAAGGAAGCGCTCGAAGACTTGCTTCGTGAAGCGCACAACGGCAGCTCACAACTGCCCGATTTCCAACGCGGCTGGGTCTGGGACGATGACCATGTACGCAGCCTCCTAGCGAGCATCTCGTTGGGCTATCCAATCGGCGCTGTCATGATGCTCAGGACGGGCGGCGATGGGCTGCGTTTCAAACAGCGAGCCATCGAGGGCGCTGCGGAGACGGCTACTGGCACAGCCGATCGCTTGATCCTCGACGGTCAGCAGCGGCTGACATCGCTCTTTCAGTCCCTGCAGTTGAACCGGCCCGTACTCACTCGCGACCAGAGAGGGCGTGAGATCGAACGCTGGTACTACATCGACATGCAGCAGGCGCTCGATCCCCTCGGTGACCGCGAGGAGGCAGTCGTCTCGCTGCCCGCCGACCGGCAGATCAGGCGTTTCGGTCGTGATGTCATCGAAGACTACTCGACGCCCGAGCGCGAGTACGAGTCAATGCTCTTCCCGCTCAGCAAAGCGTTTGACTCGCGCCGGTGGCGCGTGGGCTTCGAGCGCTTCTGGGAGTACAACGAGGAGAAAATCGAACTCTGGAACGAGTTTGATGAGCAGATCGTGACGCGGTTCGAGCAGTACCAGGTACCAGTAATCGAACTCGGAAAGGACACTCCGAAAGAAGCTGTCTGCCAGGTCTTCGAAAAGGTAAACACCGGCGGCGTCACCCTCACCGTGTTCGAGTTGCTCACCGCTACCTACGCTGCTGACGATTTCCAACTGCGGCCGGACTGGGAGGCGCGAGAACGGGAGATTCATCAGCACTCGATCCTCGCAGGCGTCTCAAACACAGACTTCCTGCAGGCGGTGACGCTCTTGGCGACGATGGAGCGCCGTGAGGCAGCCCTGGCTGGTGGAACGGACGAGGACCGCGCGCCCGGAGTGGGATGCAAGCGGGCCGACATGTTGCGCCTGGAACTCTCCGAGTACCGGCGCTGGGCGAACCCGCTCGTGGAAGGGTTCAAGGTGGCGGCGAGATTCCTGCATGGGCAGCATCTCTACGACGCCAAGTTCTTGCCCTACGGGAGTCAATTGGTGCCGCTCGCCGCGATCCTCACGACCGTTGGGCGCGACTGGGAGCCACACGCCGCACGGGAGAAGCTGGCGCAATGGTACTGGTGCGGCGTGCTCGGCGAGTTGTACGGCGGATCCACTGAGACCCGCTTCGCCCGTGATCTTCCAGAGGTGGTGGACTGGATTCGTAACGAGGGCCCAGAGCCCACCACCGTCTACGACGCTGAGTTCGCCGAAGCGCGGCTACTTACACTTCGGACGCGGAACAGCGCCGCCTACAAGGGCATCTACGCGCTGCTGTTGCGCGAAGGCGCGTGCGACTGGATGACAGGCGAGGAAGCAACAGTACAAACATACTTCGACGAACGGATCGACATCCACCACATCTTCCCACAGAAGTGGTGCGGCGAGAATGAAGTTGAGCCCGCTCGCTGCGACTCCATCGTCAACAAGACGCCACTTACCGCGGCAACTAACCGGAGCATCGGAGGGGATGCCCCGCGCGAGTACCTCGACCGAATCGTGACCAAGAAACAGGTTCCACACGACGATCTGGACCGGTTCCTCCGTTCACATCTGATCGATCCCACCGGGCTGTACGCCGACGACTTTGAGGGGTTCTTCGCCACCCGCCGGGCGGCCCTGCTCGAGGCCATCCGAAAGGCGATGGGCAAGCAGACAGCCGCAGACACTGTCGAAGATGCCGAAGAGGTGCCCGCGCAGTACGAGCTCGTGCACGGCGACAGCCTCGTATCTGAGGATCTTGCCGAGTAGCTCATCCGCCCGGGTGCGGGGGCGTGGCGCGTGACGGGCCCCGATCTGACGTTCGCGAACTGGCTGCTCGCGGCCGTGCCGGTCGCGTTGCTGATGGTCGCCATCTTCTTCGCGGGGTGGAGTGCGCCGAGGGCGGGCGCGACTGCGTGGGCGCTCGCCCTCGGGTTGGCTTTCTTCGTCTTCGGCGCTGCGAGCGACCACGTCGCGATCGCCAGCGCCAAGGGACTGAGCCTCGCCGTCTTCGTGCTCACGATCGTCTGGACGTCCGTCTACATGTTCAACCTCGTCGACCGCCTCGACGGCATCGACGCCATCGGGCGGGCGATGGCGAGGCTGTCGGAGGACCGGCTGGCGCAGGCCCTGCTCATCGGGTGGGGGTTCGCGAGTTTCGTCCAGGGCGTGACGGGCTTCGGCGTCCCTATTGCCGTGGCCGCGCCGGTGCTGATCATGCTCGGCTTCTCGCCCGCGCGGGCGGCCGGCATGGCGCTGGTCGGTCACGGCTGGGCCGTGACCTTCGGCTCCATGGGCTCCTCGTACTACACGATCCAGCTCGTCACGGGCATCGAGGGCCACGTCATCGCTCCGCACATGGCCCTGCTGTTCGCGCCGGTCATCATCGCGAGCGGCGCGCTGGTCGCGCACATCTACGGCGGGTTCGGGGCCGTGCGACGCAGCCTGCCGCTCGTCATCGTCGCCGGCTCGGTGATGGCCGCGGGGATGTACGCCCTCGCCGAGGTCGACGCGCCGCAGATCGCGTCGAGCGTGCCGGCAATCCTCGGTATGGCGACGATGGCGCTGCTGGCCCGCACGCGCCTGCTGGTGAGCGAGCAGGGCCGCGTGGTCCCCGCCGTGCCCGAGGAAGCCGAGGGCGCGAACCCGATGCCGTTCTGGCTCGCGTTCCTGCCATACACGTTGCTGATCTCGCTCAGCGTGGTCGCGCAGATCGGCCCCATCAAGGAGGCGTCGTCGGGCCTGCGGTGGGCGCTCGACTACCCGGGCTTCGTGACCGGCGAGGGTTTCGTGGTGGCCGCCGTCAGCGACTACGCGCCGATCCGGCTCCTCAACCACCCCGCGCCGCTCATCGTGATCTCGCTGATCATCAGTACGGCGCTCTACGTCGCAACCTCGCGGTGGCGGCGCGGCGTGGCGGCCGAGGCGCTCCGGCTGACGTACTCGCAGTGCCTCGCGACGAGCATCGGGGTTGCGACCATGGCCATGATGGCCGTCGTCATGGCCGACTCCGGCATGACGGTGCTGCTCGCCCGCGGGCTGGCCGACGCGTCCGGGCCGGTGTTCCCGGTGGTGTCGCCGTTCATCGGGATGCTGGGCGCGTTCATGAGCGGCAGCAACACCAACTCGAACGTCATGTTCGGCCTGCTGCAGCTCGAGACCGCGCGGGCGCTCGACATCGGGCCTGTGACGATCTCGAGCATCCAGTCGGTCGGCGCCTCGGTCGGCAGCGCGATGGCGCCGGCGAAGGTGCTGGTCGGCGCGGCAGTCGTCGGGTTGTCGGGCAGCGAGCGCGACATCTTCCGTATCGTCACGCCGTACATCTTGCTGCTCGTGCTGCTCGCCGGAATCGAGGCGTGGATCGTGGTCGAGCTGCTCACCGGACTGTCGAGGTAGTCGTGCTGCCCGAGGAGACGCGTCGCCGGCTACAGCACGTGGCCCTCGCGGGCATGGCCGCGAGCCTGCCGCTGCTCTACGCGGGCGCGGTGACGCTGGAGAGCGAGGTGGTCACGGTCGTGGGCCTCGGCGTGGCCGGGGTCCCCGCGGTCCTGGCGTGGGTGGCGTTCTAGCGAAGCACGCGCTCAGTCGCCGGTGGTAATCGCCACGATGGTGAGGACGGGCGCGAGCGGCGTGAGCAGCGCAAGCAGGGGGACGCCGTCCTCGGTGTCAGCGCCGACGGCGCCCTGGCGCCAGCGCCGCACCAGGCGGAGGCGGGAACGGTCCCACCACTCGCGCTGCAGCAGCACGGTCATCCCGATGGCGAGCAGGACGAAGCCGGCGACCGCCAGCATCACCCAGTACGGCACGAGGTCCGTGTTGCGGTTCACCCAGAGGAAGCGCAGCGCGACCCCGGAGATCGTCGCGACGGCGGAGACCGCGAGCCAGCGCGTGTTGAGCACGATCGCAACGCCGAGCAGTGCGATCCCTTCGATGAGCAGCACGAGCCCCCAGCGCGCTCCGCCCGGCTCGAACCCCTGCTCGGCCTGCGGGAGCACGAGCAGCCCCGCAGCGACCACCTGCAGCACCTCGTGCCAGCCGATGTCGTCGCTCAGCCGCTCGCTGCTGCGCGTCATGAGTCCGACCAGCGCGACGTAGACCGCGGCCGGCAGCGTGTAGAACTGCACGTTGCCCGGCTCCTGCGTCGCGATCGCGAGCTCCAGCGAGACCATGACCAGCGCCGACGCCGGGAGCAGCGCCCAGCGCACGCCGAACCGGCGCCCCTCGAACACCACGGCCCCGGCCACCGGGAGGAGCAGCAGCGTCAGCGCCCGGAATTCGACCAGCGTCGGTGCGTCGACTCGCAGTGTGTCCACGCGTTCGCCCAGCGCCATCAGCGCCGCGACGGGGCCAAGTGCGAGGCCGCTCCAGGCGATGATCTGGATGGCGATGTCCGCGCCGTCGAGGCCAGGGCGTCGCCACCTCGTGAGCACCCCGAACACCACCGCGCCGATGGCCGAGTAGGTGACCGCGAGCATCCACGGCGTCCAACCGAAGACCGGCCAAGACCCTGCGACCACAACCAGCACGAGCGCCCAGGCCGCGACCGCGGGCTCCCACCGTCGCAGCCGCCGTGCCTCGATGGCGATGAGTGCACCGAGCCCGAGCAGCAGCAGGACGAGGGCGCGGTACTCCGGCGTGGCGACGGACTCGATGGCGGGATCGCGGATCAACGGGATCAGCGCCGCGTACGCGACGCCGATGGCCGTCAGCGCGGGAGCCCACGAGAGCACCTGCGCGGCGGTCGGCGTCTCTGGTTCGGGCGCCGACACCACCCGGTCGTAGCGCCGCATCGGAGCGAGCAGGCCGAACAGCACGGCCCCGCCCGCCGCGTACGACGCCGCGAGGATCCACCACGCCCAGGCCTGCGCTTCCCAGAGCACGGCCATCGCGGCCATCCCGAGCGCGACCCCAACGACCACGAGGCTCCAGCGTCGCAGCACCACGAAGGCTCCAAGGACGTGCCCGGCGCCAAGTGCGAGCAGGGCAGCGTCGTGCCCCACGAACTCCTCGAGGGGGTGCAGCGACGCGCCGATGGCGAGGAGCGGGACGGGCAGGACCGCGAGGAGTAGCTGCGGCCGGGCGCGGGCGATCAAGACCATGACGCTGGAGCCGCCGACGGCCATCGCGGCCGGTACCCAGCCGGTGTCCGGCGGGCTCAGCCCCTCCGCGCGCTGCGCGAAGCCGACCGCGATGAGGACCGCGCCGAACGCAAGCCAGCCGAAGACCACCCGCTCCCGGTCGGGAGTCGCGCGCGTGTCCTCCTCGGGGTCTTCGCCGACTCCGGTCCACGTCGCGATGCCCTCGGTGGTGTTCGCCCACGCGATCGCGGCGAGGAGGGCGCCCGCGCCGAGGAACGCGGCCGCGGCAATCCAGCTGTCACCATCCAGATGCGTGTCGAGCAGCAGCAGGGGCCAGAGCCCGGCGCCCGCCGCGAGCAGGAGCGCGCCGAATCCGAGTTGCGGGATCGATGTGATCCAGCTGGGCCTCGCGGTGAGGAGGAGCGCCCCGGTCACGAGCGGCGGGAAGCTGTACCACCCGGTTTCGGCGCCCCCGGCCCACAGCCCGGCGATGGCGGCAGCCGTTGCGAGCACGGCAGCGCCGAGGACGGCCATCGGCTCGCGCTGCGACGCGCCTCCCATCCCGACGACTGCCGTCAGCAGCAGCAACGTGACCGGCAGTTGCCAGTGATGCGCGTCCGCGAACGAGGCCGCGAGGAGCGCGAACAGCGTCGCGAGTGTGGCGATCACGGTCACTACGACGGCTACCGCGTTGCTCCATCGGCGCGCCGCCACGACAGCGTCCGGCCCGACGGCGGCGAACGCCAGCCACCATGCACCGCCCCACTCGATGGGAATCCCCATGGTGACCGCGAGCGAGCCCCATGCGCTCAGCACAGCGAGGCCCGCGGGAATGGCGTACAGCCGCCCGGCGCCCGTGCTGAAGAGCAGAGCGTAGAACCCTGCGCTGTAGACGGAGGCGATGAACCAGACGAGCGCACCCGACACCTCGCGGTCGCTGAGCACCGCGTCGTGGAGGAGCACGAAGTTGAGTGGCGTCATCAGGGCGCCGATGGCGAGGAACACCGGGCCCGCCTCGCGCACCCTCGGCCAGCGCTGGAGGAGTAGGCCGGCGGCCATGAATGCGACGGTGTAGGCCGCGAGGATCGCGACGCGCCACCCGCCGCCGAGCGCCTCGTCCTGACTCGACACGAAGATCAGCGCGGAGATGACGAGCAGGAACGCGCCCACATAGAGCAGTACGTCGGCCTGCCGTCGCGCTGCCCACTCGCCGACCGTCCCCGCGGAGGCCGAGACCGGGGGGCGTCGCCTGGCGGGCGGAACGCGAGGAGCCGCGGCCGCAGTGGCCGCGGGTTGCGGCCCGGTCGTCGAAGGTTGCTGTGCCGGGGCAGCCGACGGCTCGCCCGCCGGCGCGAGAAGCGCGGCGCGGCGCGCCTCGTAGTGCTCTCGCAGTCGTCGCGCCGAGGCGTTGTCGATCAGGCCGTCGAGGCGCCATCCCTCGATGGCGTTGAGCAGCGTCGCTATCGACTCCGGATCATCGGCGAGGCCGGCTGGCTCCCACCGTGCTCCGCACTGCGGGCACACGTCCGCCCCGGGGGGACGGATCGCGCCACAGGCCGCGCAGTACTGCGGACGTGTTCCCCTCGGACCGGTGATGGGTCACCTCCGGCCGAGCGAGGCCGACTAGACCTCGCCCCGCAGCGCCGCCTGCGCAGCCGCCAGGCGGGCGATGGGCACGCGGTAGGGGGAGCACGAGACGTAGTTGAGCCCGACGCCGTGGAAGAACTCAACCGAGGCCGGGTCACCGCCGTGCTCACCGCAGACGCCGATCTTCAGCGCAGGCTTCGTCGAACGTCCTCGCTCGACGCCCATGCGCACGAGGCCGCCTACGCCGTCGGCGTCGACCTCGACGAACGGGTTGCGCGGGAGCAGCCCCTGGCTGACGTAGTCCGGAAGGAAGCGGCCGGCGTCGTCGCGCGACAGGCCGAAGGTCGTCTGCGTGAGGTCGTTCGTGCCGAACGAGAAGAAGTCGGCGTGGTGCGCGATGCGGTCGGCGACGACGCACGCGCGCGGCAGCTCGATCATCGTGCCGATCTGGTAGGGCGGGCGCACGCCGCGCTCCTCGATGACCTGCTCGGCGACCGCCGTGGTCTGGGCGCGCAGGCGCTCCAGTTCCGACTCCGCGCCGACGAGCGGGATCATGATCTCCGGCTCCACCTCGACGCCCTCGGCGGCGAGGCTGCACGCAGCCTCCATGATGGCGCGCGTCTGGATCTCGTAGATCTCCGGGAACGTGATGGCGAGCCGTACTCCGCGGTGGCCGAGCATCGGGTTGAACTCGTGGAGCTGCTCGACGCGCCGCTTAGTCTCCTCGAGCGTCACGCCGAGGGCCGCCGCAACGTCGGCGAGCTCGGCCTCGCCCTGCGGCAAGAACTCGTGCAGTGGCGGGTCCAGCAGGCGGATGGTGACCGGGTAGCCGGCCATCGCACGCAGGATGCCCTCGAAGTCCGAGCGCTGCATCGGCAGGATGAGCGCGAGCGCCTCACGGCGGCCCGCCTCGTCGGCTGCGAGGATCATCTGTCGCACGGCGAGGATGCGGTCCTCGCCGAAGAACATGTGCTCAGTGCGGCACAGCCCGATGCCCTCCGCGCCGAACGCGCGGGCGCGCGCGGCGTCCTCCGGGGTGTCGGCGTTGGTGCGGACATTGAGGCGGCGAGCGGCGTCGGCCCACGCCATCAAGCGCGCGTACTCCTCGGGCAGGCCGCCCTCGGTGAGCTCGACGGCGCCGAGGAACACCTCGCCCGTGCTGCCGTCGATGGAGATCGTGTCGCCGGTGCGCACAGTGACGGTCTCGCCGTCGGGCGCCTCGACGCTGAACAGGCCCGCGTCGTAGTCGACCTGCAGCGCGCCGCAGCCCGCGACGCAGCACGTGCCCATGCCGCGCGCGACGACCGCCGCGTGCGAGGTCATGCCGCCGCGTGCGGTGAGGACGCCCTCGGCGACCTGCATCCCCGCGACGTCCTCCGGGCTGGTCTCGACGCGCACGAGCACCACCTGCTCACCGCGCGCCGCCCATTCCTCGGCCTCCCCGGCCGAGAACACGACGCGGCCCACGGCGGCGCCAGGCGAGGCGCCGAGGCCGGTCGCGATCACGCGACGGTCGGCGTCCGGGTCGAAGTTCGGGTGGAGGAGCTCATCGAGCTTCTCGGGCTCCTGGCGGAGCAGGGCCTCGCGCTCGTCGATGACGCCCTCGCCGACGAGGTCCGCGGCGATCTTGACCATCGCGCGGCCGGTGCGCTTGCCCGAGCGCGTCTGGAGCACCCACAGCCGGTGCTGCTGGATGGTGAACTCGATGTCCTGCATGTCTCCGAAGTGCTGCTCCAGCCGGTCGCACGCCTCAACCAGCTCGCGGTGGGCGTCCGGCATGATCTCCTCGAGCGACGTGCCGGCCGCGCCGTCGCCGATGCTGAGGCCGTCGGGCGTGCGGATGCCGGCGACGACGTCCTCGCCCTGCGCGTTCAGGAGATACTCGCCGCTCAGGCGGCGCTCGCCGGTCGCCGGGTCGCGCGTGAAGACGACGCCCGTGGCGCAGTCCTCGCCCAGGTTGCCGAAGACCATGGCCTGCACGTTCACGGCGGTACCCCAGCTGGCCGGGTAGCCGTACATCTCCCGGTACACGGCGGCGCGAGGGTTCTCCCACGAACTGAAGACCGCGCCGATCGCGCCCCACAGCTGCTCCCACGGGTCCTCGGGGAACTCGACACCGAGCCCAGAGCGGATCGCGTCCTTGAACTCGCCGACGAGCTCGCGCAGCGCCTCGGCGTCGAGCTGCGTGTCGAGCTCGACGCCGCGCGACTCCTTCTTGGCCTCCAGGAGCGCCTCGAAGGGGTCGGCCGCGGTGTCGCTCTCCGGGCGAAGGCCGAGCACGACGTCGCCGTACATCTGCACGAAGCGGCGGTAGGAGTCGTAGGCGAAGCGGGGGCTGCCGGAGCGACGGGCAAGGCCCTCGGCGGTCTCGTCATTGAGCCCGAGGTTGAGGACGGTGTCCATCATGCCGGGCATGGAGACGCGTGCGCCGGAGCGCACGGAGAGCAGGAGCGGGTTGGCCGGGTCACCGAAGCGCGTGCCGGTGACGTCCTCGGTCGCGGCAACGGCGGCGCGGACCGAGGCGTCGAGGCCGTCCGGGTAGGTGCGGTCGAGCGCATAGTAGGCGTTGCAGACCTCGGTGGTGATGGTGAAGCCCGGCGGGACGGGGATGCCGAGGCTGCTCATCTCGGCGAGGCCGGCGCCCTTGCCGCCCAGCAGGTTGCGCATCGAGGCGTCCCCGTCCGTGGCGCTCCCACCGAAGCGGAAGACGGGCGGGGCCTCGAGGGCTACAGCCGCAGGCGTGTCCGGTGCAGTGGTGGTCATCGTTGGGGTCTCCCGCCGCTCGCCGCGCGCGAGTTCCTCCGCCGGACCCCGGGGAGAGGGCGGTCGAGGCCGCACTGGCGATGGGCCGGAGCGCGCGCTGCGAGGATTATACGGCAGCCGCGTCCGACTGAATCGCCGCAACGTCCGGGCGACCGGGCCCCGGCGCGCTCTCAGTACGGAGCTTCGAGGTCCGGGAACATGGGGAAGTGGCGCACATTGCGCGTCCACAGCCGCGCAGCAAGATGCTCGGCCGTCGCGGCGATGACGTAGTCGACCGGATCGATGCCCGGATGCGAGCGGAGATACCGGTTGGCCAGGACACCGGCGCGCTCGGCGAGGTCGGTATCGACCTCGATCCAGTCGAGGCTGTCGAGCAGCCGGCGCGTGGCGGCCTCTTCGTGCGCGCGCATGCCGGCCAGTACCTCGACCCGCGTGAGCACGGAAGCGGCGAGACGTTCGCCGGTGGCCGCCGCGTCGCGCAGCGCGTGGCGGGCCGCTTCGTCGCCCCGCAGGTGGTCGATCAGCACGGAGGTGTCGACGACGATCGCCATCACTCTGGCAGCCGCCGCGACATGCCACGACGAAGCTCGTCGACGTAGCTCGCGCCGTCGAAGTCGCGGTCACCCCATGAGGCGAAACTCGCGTCGAGGGCGCTCCGCATCTCGGCGTCGGAAGCAGTTCCGTAGCTCCGATCGAGCGCGCGCCGTACGAGTTCGGCGAGGCCGAGGCCGGAGCGCCGGGACTCCTCGCGCAGTCGCGCGTACTGCTGATCGGTCAACGTGATCTGCGTGCGGTGACTCATGATGTAAGTCTACATCACGTTGCTGGCCTCGAAGACGCGGCTCCTGGAGGGCGAAGGGCCTCAGTTCACGTTCGGGAGGCTCGACCACTCGCCCTGCCGCTCGAAGAGCAGGTCATGCATCTCCCAGAACTTGCCCTGGCTACCCGCGCACTCGGCCGCCGCGTGCGCCATCGCAGCGTTGGGGTGGATCTGCGTCAGGGGGAAGTGGAAGAAGGCGATGGCGACGTCCTCCCCGACAAGAGCGCGGATCCCGGGCAGCGTGTCGACGTACCAGCGCTGGCAGAACGGGCACTCGAAGTCGCTGAACTCCAGCACCACCACCGGCGCGTCCGGGCTGCCCTCGATGGGCGCGCCACTCGCGTCGGGACGTTCAGGAAGGATGGCGAGGCGCGGTGGGACGCTGTCGGCGAGGGCACGGATAGCCTCCGGGTACTCGTCGATGCTGGTCGGACTGCCGTCGAGCTCGGCATCGATGATCGCTGCGAAGAGCGCGGCGGGCTGCGCACCCGAGATCATCTTGTTGTTCACGAAGAACGTCGGCGTCCCGCTCACGCCGAGATCGATGCCCCGCTGGAGCTGCTCGCGGATGGCGTCGAACGTGCCCTCGTCGCCGAGGCACGCGTCGAAGCGTTCGGCATCGAGGTCAAGCGACGTGGCGTAGGCGCTGAGCGCATCGCGGAGCGTCCGAGGGCCCGACGGAGCGGCCGGCGCCCGGTCGACTGCGCCCGACAGCTCGACCTCCAGTGCCAGGAGCTCGACTTCGTCGGACAGCGACTCGACCTCCGCGGAGAGCGACTGCACCTCGGCGGACAGCGACCCGACGGCCGTCGTGAGGTCGTTGAGCGCGGGCGTGGCGGACTCGGTGGGGGCAGAGCGTGTGTCAGCCGCGAGGATGGCAGCGACGATCACGGCGGCGCCGATCAGGACGGAGATCGGCAGCAGGAACGCCGTCCAGAGGGGCGTGCTGTCCGCGCGGGGATCCGGGGACGACTCGACGGGCTCTGCGTCGCCGGCCGTCTCGGCCGGTTCCGCCTCGGGCTCCTGCGGGTCGGCGTCCTCGTTCACCCCGCGATGCTAGAGCGGCGGCGGCGGCACGGGCAAACGAGGCCTGGCGCTTGCCGCACTCCCCACCCCGGCGGACACTCAGTACATGGTCTCACCCGCCACGGCCCGCGTCCGCGCCGCCCTCGAGGCACGCGAGGCGCTGCTCGCGCCGGGCGCGGCGCGCGAGGGCGACTCAGCGGGGCGGGAGCGCCCCGAGCCCCCCGACCCGCTGCGCCTCGCCTGGCAGATCGACCGCGACCGCATCATCCACACGCGCGCGTTCCGGCGGCTCAAGCACAAGACCCAGGTCTTCGTCGCGCCGGACTCCGACCACGTCGTCACGCGCATGACCCACACCATCGAGGTGCAGCAGATCGCGCGCACCATCGCCCGCGCGCTCGCTCTCAACGAGGACCTGACCGAGGCGATCGCCCTCGGCCATGACCTTGGTCACACGCCGTTCGGCCACGCCGGCGAGGAGCAGCTGGGCGAGCTGCTGCCGGACGGCTTCCGCCACAACGCGCAGTCGCTGCGCATCGTGGAAGTCCTCGAACGCGACGGGCGCGGCCTCAACCTCATGCCCGAGACGCGCGAGGGCATCGTCAAGCACTCCAAGGTGCTGTCGTCGGTGGCTGCCGAGGGCTGGGGCGTCGCCTCGACGCTCGAGGGGCAGGTGGTGAAGCTGGCCGACTCGATCGCGTACCTCAACCACGACATCGGCGATGCCGTGCGCGCCGGGTTGCTGCACGAGGCCGACCTGCCCGACGCCGTACACGACACGCTGGGCACGACCCACTCGCAGCGCATCGACCGACTGGTGACGGACTGCGTCGAGACGTCGCAAGCAGCGGCCATGGCCCCGCCTGGCGCAGACGAGCGGATCGAGTTGAGCGGGGCAGTGCTGCACGCCACCGACGAGCTGCGTGCCTTCCTCTTCGACCGTGTCTACCTCGCGCCCCCCGTGATGGCGGCGGCCGAGCACGGCCAGCGGGTGATCGAGGCGTTGTTCACGCACTACGAGCGCCACCCCGAACAGATCGAGGGGTTCTCGTTGCCGGACGATCCCGCCTGGCGTCGCGCCGCCGACTACGTGTCGGGCATGACCGACGGGTACGCCCTGCGCCGTGCAGCTGACCTCGGACTGGCCGGGGAGTGACCGCGGCGGGGGCGAGACCTGCGAGGCCGTAGATGGCGCGCGCCCGATCGTGCCTCGTCCGCCTCCTGTTCACGCTCCTCGCGTTCGCGATCGCCGTCGCTGTGACCGCGGGCGCCGCGATCCTGTTCCTCGACGGCAACGAGGCGGACGCACCGACGGCGCCGGCCGAGCCCACCGATCCCGCCTCGCCATCGGCCGCGCGGCCCGAGACGGCGAGGACCGCCGATGTGCTGGATGCGCCCGGGAGCGCCGGACGGCCGCGCGGCACGCTCGACGCGGGTACGCCACTGCGCATCGAGGGGCGGTCGGCGGACGGCATGTGGCTCGCCGTCGCCGCGCTCGCCGTCGATGGCCCCGACACACCCTCGCCGGTGACAGGCTGGGTGCCCGCCGGGGCGGTCGCCAGCGCCGGCGACATCAACGCGCTGGAAATCGTCGACGCGCGTGCCTACCGTCTGCCCGTCGAGACGCCCACAGCACCACCCGGGCCCGAGGCCACTCCAACTCCGCCACCCGACCGGCCGGACCTCGTGGTGCGCGAGGTGTTCGCCCGTGAGAACCACCTCGTGGTGGTCGTCGCGAACGAGGGCAGCGCCAACGCCGACGCGGGCGGCGTGATCGAGGTGAGCGTCAACGGCGGCCCGTTCATACGCATCGACACCGGCAAGGCCCTTCGGCCGGGCGACGAACTCGAACGCGTCGTCGCGGGCGAGTCTGTGCAGCTACGCTCCCACGTTGCGGTCACGCTCCGCGCCTGGGGGCTCATCGAGGAGGACACCGACAACAACACCTTCGAGAGCGACGTCGCGCCGGACACCTTCAATGACATCGAGGTCTCCCGCGTCGCGATCGACCCCGACGGCGGTCACGTCGTGGTCGAGGTGCGCAACAACAGCCCGATCCCGCTCGCGGGGAACGTGACGCTTGCGGTGCGCGAATCGGGGCCGGGCGGGGCGCCGCTGTTCAGCGCTGAGTTCACGCTCGAGGTAGCGGCAGGCGCGACAAGCCGCTATGACCTGAGGGAGCTCACGGGCGTCGAGGACGGCTCGGTGTCCGTGACCGTCTCCACCGACGCGATCAGCGACGCGGACAGCGCCAACAACACCTACCCGCGATGACCACCAACCCCGACACCGCCGCACTCCGAGCCCGCCTCGAGGCCTCGCGCGCCGAGCTGCTCGACGCCATTGCACGGCTGACCGAGCAGGACTTCGCCTCCGACCTCGGCAACGGAGAGAGCGTCGTCGAGACCCTCGCCGCGCTCGCTGCGGAGGAGCGCGCGACCGCTGCCGAGGTGGGTGGCGAGGCCGCCGTGCTGCCGGGCCGCGAGTCGACCGCCTCGCTCGCTCCGCAGGCGGTCCACGACCTCGCGGGCGCACGCTTCGAGACGCTCCGCGTCCTCGACGCCATCGAGGGCTCAGACCAGCGCGACGACGTGGCGCTGGCGGCGATCGCCGCGACGGCCGGGCGCGAGGAGGCCGCCGCGGGGCGGATTCGCGAGAGATTCGCGACTGATTGACGCCTGCCCGTAACGATCCGGCCGGTCTGGTGTCTTAACAGACAGAGCATGAGCACCATCGAAGACGTCAAGGCGCGACTCGACATCGTCGAGACCGTCGGGAGTTACGTCCCCAACCTCAAGCGCAGCGGGCGCACGTGGAAGGCCAACTGCCCCTTCCACAACGAGCGCACGCCCTCCTTCATCGTCGACCCCTCGCGCGGGAGCTGGCACTGCTTCGGCGCCTGCTCGACCGGCGGCGACGTGATCGAGTTCGTGCGCCGCATCGAGGGGCTCGACTTCCGCGAGGCGCTGGGCCGCTGCGCCGAGCGCGCGGGCGTCGAGCTGCGCCCGCCCACGCGCCGCGAGGTCGAACGCCGCGAGGAGCACGAGCGCCTGCTGGCCGCCAACGACGCGGCGACGCTGTTCTACCAGGCGCAGCTCGCCGGGCCTCGCGGCGCCGAGGCGCGCGCCTACACCGAGCGTCGCGGCCTGGACGCCGCCACGCAGCGCGAGTGGCAGCTCGGCTACGCGCCCGACGAGTGGAGCGCGCTCACCGACCACCTCACCGCGCGCGGCTTCCAGGACCGCGAGCTCGTCGCGGCCGGCCTCGCGATCGAGGGCTCGCGCGGCCTGTACGACCGCTTCCGCGGCCGCCTGATCTTCCCCACCCGCGACGTGCGAGGCCGCATGGTCGGCTTCGGCGGACGTGCGCTCGGCGCGGACCAGGAGCCGAAGTACCTGAACACGCCTCGCACGCCGCTCTTCGACAAGAGCGGCACCATGTACGGCCTCGACCGCGGCGGCATCGAGGCGCGCCGCCAGGACCGCCTGATCGTCGTCGAGGGCTACATGGACGTGATCGCCTGCCACCAGGCGGGCATCGAGAACGTCGCGGCCTCGATGGGCACGGCCATCACCGAGGCGCAGATGCAGCTGATCAAGCGCTTCACGCCGAACGTCGTGCTCGCCCTCGACGCCGACAACGCCGGCTCCGAGGCGACGATCCGCGCGGTCGAGGTGGCCTCGGGCGCGGCGGACCAGGACACCGTCGCGACCATCGACTGGCGCGGCCTCGTCTCGTTCCAGAACGTGCTGCAAGCGGACATCCGCATCGCGGCGCTGCCCGAGGGGGAGGATCCAGACTCGCTCGTACGCTCCGACCCCGCGCGGCTGCGCGCGCTCATCGACGACGCGAAGCCCGTCGCCGACCACCTCTTCGAAGCGGTCGCCGAGCGCGCCAACCTGGACGACCCGCGGGCACGTTCCCAGGCCGTCGAGGCGATCGTGCCGACGGTAGCGGCCATGGCCGACCCGATCGTGCAGGCGGAGTACGTGCAGCGCCTCGCGCGCCTCGGCCGCGTCGACGAGCGGACGGTGCTCGGCCTGCTCGCCCGGCGAAGTCCCACGCAGCGGCGCGCGCGCCGCGGCGGCGATGAGCCGCCACCGCCACCAGATCCCGACGGCGGGGCCGCCCGCCCGACGCCCGTGCCGTCGGCGCGCGAGGAAGCGGCAGCCCGGCGCACCTCGAGTGCCGCGCAATCCGATCCGGCGCTCACCGACGTACACCCAGGAGAGGCGCAATTGCTGCGGCTGCTGCTGCTCCGTCCCGAGTGCCGCGAGGCCGGCCTCGAACTCGATCCCGACACGTTCGAGCACGGCCTCAACCGACAGCTGTTCGAGGCGTGGGCCGAGACCGGCGGCCTCGATGACGGCGCGTTCGAGGACGATGAGGACCTGCGCGCGCATCGCGCGGCCATCGAGGGCTCGGGACTGTCCGAGGCGTACGGGGCCATGACCGGGCCGCAGCTCGCCGAGGCGGTGCGCGGCACGGCGCGGACCCTGCGCGCGCGGCGCCAGCAGGAGCGCCTTCGGGCCGCGGCCTCGGCCGCCGCGCACGAGATCTCCGAGGGCCGCCGCAACGGAGACGGTGACGAGCAGCACGACCTGGCCGAGAGCCTCGCAGGCATGGCCGAGCGGCAGCGCGAGCTGGTCCACGTGTTCCGGAACGGCGGCGAGGTCGCGGACGGCCTCGAGAACGGCGATAATGGGTCTGCCACCTGGACCCACGAGACAGCACAAGAGCAGGCGCACGTCGGCGCGCCCTCACGGGCAGCGCCGGAAGTGATGGAGGAGCCAGATGACGCAGACGTTTGAGCCCGCGGGCATTGAGGAGCTGTTGCGGAAGGGCCGCCGCTCCGGGCAGGTCACTGCCGAGGATGTGCTCGCCGCCATCCCCGAGGCCGAGACGAGCCGTGACCGGCTCTCCTCGATCGTCGCGCAGCTGTCCGAGAACGGCATCGCCGTGCGTATCGACTCCGACTCCGGCCGCGGCGCGAGCGCGGCCGTCGAGGAGGCGCGCCGCATCGTCGACGAGGCGGTCGGCATCGACGACCCGGTGCGCATGTACCTGCGCGAGATCGGCAAGGTGCCGCTGCTCACGGCCGCGGACGAGAAGCGCCTCGCCCGCGCGATGGAGGAGTGGCTCCGCATCGACGCGATCCAGAAGCGGTTCGAGGAGGACAACGAGCGCGAGCCGACCTACGGCGAGATCCTCGCGGAGCTGCTGCGAGAGTTCCACCGCGAGCGGCCCGTCTACCAGTCCGTGGCGCGCCACCTCAAGCTGCCTCGACAGGCCGTATCCGAGCGGATCATCGACCCGACGTTCCGCGCGACCGTGGACTACGAGCTGGACGAGGACGCGCACGTCGCCCTGCAGAAGGACATGGGCTGGGAAGAGGACATCGCCCACAAGGCGCTGATCGACATCTCGATCATCACCCACGTCATGCGCCCCGAACACGTCAGGTGGGCCGCGGCGTTCGCCGGCAGCGAGGCGAAGGTGTTCCCGCCCAAGCCCGGCCTGGCCGAGCACCTGCAGGACAACCACGGCGGCGCGATCAAGTACTACCTCGAGAAGATCATCTACGACGGCATCCGCTCCGAGCGGCAGCTGACCGAGGCGAACCTGCGCCTCGTCGTGTCCGTCGCGAAGAAGTACATCGGTCGCGGCATGTCCCTGCTGGACCTCATCCAGGAAGGCAACATCGGCCTGATCCGCGCCGTCGAGAAGTTCGACTACCGCAAGGGCTACAAGTTCTCGACGTACGCGACGTGGTGGATCCGCCAGGCCATCACCCGCGCCATCGCCGACCAGGCGCGGACAATCCGCATCCCCGTGCACATGGTCGAGACCATCAACAAGCTCGTCCGCGTCTCGCGCCGCCTCGTGCAGGAGTACGGCCGCGAGCCCACCTCCGAGGAGATCGGGCGCGAGCTGGAGCTGCCACCGGAGCGCGTGCGCGAGATCATGAAGGTGTCGCAGGAGCCTGTGTCGCTGGAGACGCCGATCGGCGAGGAGGAGGACTCCCACCTCGGCGACTTCCTGCCCGACGAGTCCGCGCTCGCCCCGGCCGACGCCGCCTCGCACCAGCTGCTCAAGGAGCAGGTGATCGACGTGCTCTCCTCGCTCACCCCGCGTGAGCGCAAGGTGCTGGAGCTGCGCTTCGGGCTCGGCGACGGCCGTTCGCGGACCCTCGAGGAGGTCGGTCGCGAGTTCAACGTGACGCGCGAGCGCATCCGCCAGATCGAGGCGAAGGCGCTGCGCAAGCTGCGCCACCCCACCCGCTCGCGGAAGCTCAAGGACTACCTCGACTAGCTCAGGTAGACTCGTCCCGAACGCGGGACCGGAAAGGGAGCCACCGTGCCGATCTACGAGTACCGCTGCGTCGAGGACGGCTGCGACGCGGAGTACGAGGAGCGCCGCTCCATCTCCGCCATGGACGAGAAGCGCGCCTGCCCGACCTGCGGTTCGACCTCGACCGAGCGCAAGCTCAACATGAGCTTCGCCTACGTCGGCAGCTACAACACCGGCGACGTCGGCCCGCCGCTCGGCGACGGGTTCGACCCCGAGGGCGGGCTCGACGACGACTTCGAGTTCGACGACTTCTAGCAGGGCGGCACGGAGGCCGACCATGCCCATCTACGAGTACCGCTGTAACAGCTGTGGGACCGAGTACGACCAGATCCGGTCGATGTCCACGATGGACGAGGTCCGGGCGTGCCCCGAGTGCGGGTCGATGGAGACCGAGCGCCTGCTCCCCTCGCGCTTCGCGGTCCCTTCGGGCGCCCAGCGCGACGACCGCGGGGCGTACGACCCGGGCGTGGCATCGGAGTACGCACGTATCCAGCAGCAGCCCGACCCCGACGCCATGACGGTCGAGGAGTGGTTCCACGACCCGTAGGCCGCGCGTTCCGGCCCCCTCTCCCGCAGTGCGGGAGAGGGCGGGGGGTGAGGGTCCGGCGTCGGTCAACCCGCGGTCACACCCCGCAGACAGTTCCTAGCCTCCGGACTCCGCCATCGCGTCGGCATCCACGACCGGCGCAGCGGTCGTCGGCGTCTCGGGAGCAGCGCGGCGCACGTAGCTCTGGTAGCCGAACGCGGCGAGCCACAGCAGACCGCCGCAGGCAGCCGAGAACAGGCCGACGGCAAGCGTGACGGTGAACCAGAACCCCTGCGGGTACATCTGCACCAGGTGGTCGCGCTTCGGGTCCAGCTGCCAGAAGTCGTTCGCGAACGACAGCACGTGGAACTGGCGGAACAGCGCGTCGAACCCCACCACCACCGCCGACGCAGCGACGACGAGGAGTACGACGGTGGCGATCCCGGCGACCCGCACGTCCCGCGCCAGCTCGGCCATCGGCCGCTCGCGGTTCCAGGCGAGGACGGCAACGACGAACCCCACGAGGTACACGAAGGTGAGCTCGTGGACGCCGAACGCGAGGCGGATCAGCGCCTTCACGTCCTTCATGTGCAGCACCTCGCGCTCGTTGAACAGCTCCCGTTCCTGCCCGTCGACGGTGACGGCGATGGCGAGGAACTCATCGTCGTTGCGGAAGTAGCGGATGATCTCGCGCGCGGCCCGGTCGAGCTGGGGGCGGTCGATGCCGGTGCGCTGCTCGGCGTCGTAGCGGGTGAAGCCGTACTCGTGCACGCGCGGCTCGACGGCGGCGATGCGGACGAAGCTGAGCACGAGGAACACGGGCACCGCGACGATGAAGAGCGCGGTCGCGAGGCGGCGGAGTACCAGCACCTCGCGAGTATACTGCCGGGCATGGCGGAAGCCCCCGCGACCCGGTACGCATCGTGACGCCAACGGACCGCGGCGCCCCATCCCTCGACGCCGTCATCACGGCGTTCGGCCTCAGCCCGAGCCAGGTCCAGGCCTTCGACCCCGAGCACCCGCGCATCGACGCGCAGCGCCCGCTGCTCGTGCTTGCCGCGCAGTGCGAGGAGGCCGCCAGCGTCGTGGCGGAGCGATACCCGCCCGGGCATCGGGTGATGTCGCTCACCGCCGCCGGGGTCACCGAAACCACCGTGGACGCCCTTCCCGCGCACCACGAGGCCCACGCGTGGCTCATCGCCCCGCTCGCCCCCGAGCAGGATGCGCGCTCCCTGGACGGGCTGCGCGGCATCATGGAGCGGCTCTACAGCCCCGACGGCTGCCCGTGGGACTACGACCAGACACACGAGTCGCTCCGCAGCTACCTCATCGAGGAGACCTACGAGGCCATCGAAGCGATCGACCGCGGCGACCTGGAGGGGCTTCGCGAGGAGCTGGGCGACATTCTCTTGCAGGTCTTCTTCCACGCCGTCGTCGCCCAGACCAGCGGCGCGTTCACCCTGGACGACGTGGCCGAGACCATCGTGCGCAAGATGGTGCGCCGCCACCCGCACGTCTTCGCGGACGCGGATCACGGCTCAACGGCCGACGAGCAGTGGGAGCGCTGGGACGCGATCAAGGCCGCCGAACGCGCCGAGGCCGGCAAGAGCGGCGAGGACGACTCCCCGTTCGCGTCGCTGCCCCTCGCGTTGCCCGCGCTGCAGCGCGCGCAGTCGGTCATCGGGCGCGCCGCGCGAGCGGACCTCGGAGACGCTCCATCGGTCGACGCCGCCCTCCCAGCGCTGGCTGAGGCCGCCGACGCGCTCGCGGATGCGCCTCCCGGGGATCGCGGCGCGCGACTGGGCGCGCTGCTGTGGGCCGTCGCGGCGTACGCGCGAGCCGAGGACCTGGACGCTGAGAGCGCACTGCGTGAGCAGACGGCCCGATTCATCGACAGGGCGGCCTCGAAGGCCGCGAACGGCAACGAGTAGGCAACAATCGGGATACCGGGGGGTGGTACACTCCCCGCAGTCAGTGGGCACACGCCGCGCGGAGCGCGGCTTCGACCAGGAGGACAGCATCGATGGCCAGTGAGACGTCCGTAGTCACACCCGAGCGCTTCGCCGAGGGAATCCCGACGTTCGAGGAGTGGATGGACCAGATCGAGGTGCGCCAGGCCGAGTTCCGGCGCCACTACGAGGAGTTCGACCCCGACTCTGCCGACATCGCGGCGATCACGACGCTGGTCCAGGAGCGCGGCGTGAAGGCGCTGTGCCTCGGCGAGGACTGGTGCCCGGACGTGTGGCGCGGCCTGCCGGTGATCGCAAAGGTCGCCGAGCAGACCGGCATGGAGCTGCGGATCTTCTTCCGCGACAAGAACAAGGACATCATGTCCGAGTTCCTCAACCAGGGTGAGTTCGAGTCGATTCCGACGATCGTCTTCTACGATGGCGACCACAACTACCTCGGGCACTGGATCGAGCGCCCGGTGGTCGCCAACGAGGAGATGGATGGCCTGCGCCACATCCTCAGCGGCGTCGAGCGCAACACGCCGGAGTTCGACGAGGCGCGCGCCCGCTACAACGAGGAGACCTGGAAGCTCGCCCCGAACTGGCGGCACGCCTCGGTCACCGAGATGCGCACGCTGATCGAGGAGGGGCTCTCCTAGCTCGTCGCGGCCCGGATGGGAGTACCTGCCATGACGCTCGGGCCCTTCGGCCCCATGTCGCAGCAGCACGCGGACGAAGAGGTCCGGCGTGTGGGCGAGCGCGAGCAGATGCGCGGACAAGGGCGCACGTTCGCGCACGACCTGCTCAACGTCGCGTTCCTGGTCCGGCGCATCGGGCGACGCCTGCTGCGCGTGGTCAGGCGCTGAGGAGCGGCGTCGAGACGAAGGAGGTCGCCATGGCCTTCGGACCCGGCGGATCGATGTCGGAGTTGCACGCCAACGCGAGCGCGAGGCGCGCCCGCGAGCGTCACGAACTCCGCGGGCAGCATCGTACGTTCATGTACGACATGCTGAACGCTGTGTTCCTGGTGCGCCGGCTCACCCGACGCCTGCGGCGCGTGCTCAGGCGCTAAACGACAACCAACGACAACCAACGACAACCAACGACAACCAACGAGGCGGCCCGGGCGGGCCGCCTCTTGCTCGGGGCGGGAGTGTCTCGGAGCCCGAACGCCTAGCCCGGACGCCTGCCCGACGAACCCTGGCCTGGGCGGGCCGAGATGGGCATGGTCTCCGTCGCCCGTGGCCGCCGTGAGGGCTCTGTGACGTCCTCGCCCTGTGCGCCGTCGCCGTCCGCGTCCAGCGGGCGTTCCGCCTCCTCGGGCGAGCGCGTCTTCGACATCGAACGCGCCCGCGGGTGTGTGGCCGAGCAGTACGGACAGTGACGCCAGGCGTTCTGGAGCAAGCGCCCACACTCGACGCACGGCTCCTTCAGCTGGTAGCTGCAGAAGGCGCAGAGCGCCCAGTCCTGGTCGACGGGTCGCTGGCATTCCGGGCATGTCGGCACGGCGTGGAGGTCGGACAGGATCGCTTCCTGCTCCAGCTGGCGGTCGTACGCCTCGCGCAGCGTCTCGCGTGGCCGCGCGATGAGGTACGCGGGCACCCCGACCAGCGGCAGCACGATGATGATCGACATGCCGATGACCTGCGAGGCAATGTCGCGCGTGCGGCTGCGGATGTCGCGATACGCCCACAGGATCGACGCGACCCAGATCAGGAAGAGGTACGAGCCGATGATGAGCCCGACGAGCCGCGCGGTCGTCTGCCAGTCGCCGCCGGGCCAGCCGAAAGGTAGCTCCACGTCCGCCTCGCAGTCCGCTTGGGGGAGCCCGCAAGTGAGCGTACCATGAGCCACCGGGACGGTCGCCGAAGCCGTCCCACCGTCCTCCCCGCATCGCCGGACGCTAATGACCGCGACGCATGACGTGCTGCAGGGCCTGAACGACGCGCAACGGCGCGCCGTCGAGGTGCCCGGCGGGGCGCTGCTGATCCTCGCCGGCCCCGGCTCCGGGAAGACCCGCGTGATCGCGCACCGCATCGCCTACCTCGTGCGCGAGCGCGACGTCGCGCCGTGGCGCGTGCTGGCCGTGACCTTCACCAACAAGGCCGCAAACGAGATGCGCGAGCGCGTCGAGGACCTGCTGGGTACCGAGGGCCTCGATGTGGCGATGGGAACGTTCCACTCGTTCTGCGCACGCGTGCTGCGTCGCGACGGCGAGGCCATCGGCGTCCCCTCGGACTACGCGATCTACGCCACCGACGACCAGCTCGCCGTGGTGCGCGAGGCGATGGAGACGCTCAACGTCGACCCGAAGCGCTGGACGCCGCGCACGGTGCTGTCAGCCATCTCGCGCGCGAAGAACGAGCGCCGCGACGCCTCGGCCACGCTGCGCGACGCCGGGTCGTACTTCGAGGAGATCGTGGGGCGCGTCTTCGAGCGCTACCAGGCGGTGCTGCGCGAGTATGGCGCGCTCGACTTCGACGACCTGCTCGGCGAGGCGCTGCGGCTGTTCGAGGAGCACCCGGACGTCCGCGAGCGCCACGGCGACCGCTACCGCCACATCCTCATCGACGAGTTCCAGGACACCAACCTCACCCAGTACCAGCTCGCAGGGCTGCTCGCCGACGTACACGGCAACATCACCGCGGTCGGTGACCCGGACCAGTCGATCTACTCGTGGCGCGCGGCCGACCTGCGCAACCTGCTGCACTTCGAGCGCGACTTCCCGGACGCGCAGGTGATCCTGCTGGAGCAGAACTATCGCTCGACCGGCCGCATCCTGCGCTCCGCACACTCCCTCATATCCGGGGCGAAGGACCGCCGCGAGCGCTCGCTGTGGACCAACAACCCGGACGGCGAGCCGGTGGTCGTCGAGGAGCTCTTCGACGCCGACGAGGAGGGCCACTTCGTCGCGCTCGAAATCGGGCGGCTGATGGGCGAACAGCGGCGCGAGTTCGCCGACTTCGCGGTGATGTACCGCACCAACGCCCAGTCACGCGCCTTCGAGGAGGCCTGCATTCAGCAGGGCATCCGCTACCGCATCGTCGGCGGCACGCGCTTCTACGACCGTCGCGAGGTGCGGGACCTGCTCGCGTACCTGCGGCTGATCCGCAACCACGCCGATGGCGTCGCCTTCCGCCGCATCGTCAACGTCCCCGGCCGCGGCATCGGCGACCGCACGCTGGAGCGGCTACGCGAGGCGTCGGAGCAGCTCGAGCTGCCGCTGCTGGCCGTCGCTGCGCGCATCGCGCGAGGCGACGAGGATCCGGCGCTGCCGCAGCTGCGAGGCGACATCCGCCTCGCCCTGCGCGACTTCGTCGCCCTCGTCGACCGCCTCACCGACGCCGCCGAGGAGCAGTCCGTCGCCACGCTGCTGGAGACGGTGCTCGCCGAGACGCGCTACCACCAGTACCTCGAACGCAACGACGAGGACCACGCCGAGGTGCGCTGGGAGAACGTGCAGGAGCTCGTCAACGTCGCCTCGCAGTACCAGGACCTCGAACCCGCCGCCTCACTCGCCTCGTTCCTTGAGGAGGTGGCGCTCGTCGCCGATGTCGACGACCCCTCGGCGGATGCCCCGGACGCGGTGACGCTGACGACGCTCCACGCCGCGAAGGGCCTCGAGTTCCCGGTGGTGTTCATGCCCGGCATGGAGGAGGGGCTGCTCCCGCACTCGCTGTCGATGGACGAGCCGGCGCAGATGGAGGAGGAGCGCCGCGTCTGCTACGTCGGCATGACGCGGGCGCGCGAGCGGCTCTACCTCACCCACGCGCGCCGGCGCATGCGACAGGGCCGCTACTCCGGCGCGATCGCGTCCAGGTTCCTCGACGACCTGCCGATCGAGGACACCGCGCGCGCCCGCACCACCCGCGGGACGCGCCCGGCCGAGACGGCGCGCGAGCGGCGCGCGGCGTACGCCGCCCGCCAGGCCGAGGGCTGGGGCGATGACGATACCGCCGGGGACGAGGAGCCGCGCTACAGCCCGGGCGACCGCGTACGTCACGCCACCTTCGGCGTCGGCGTTGTCGTCTCGTGCGAGGTCGAGCGCGGCGACCAGCGCGTCACGGTCGCGTTCGAAGGGCAGGGCGTGAAGAAGCTGCTGCTGTCGATCGCGCCGCTGGAGCCGGCCGAGTAGGCGGAGTGGCGCTACCCGCCGAGGAGCGCGGCGAGCGCTGCATCGTCGACGGCCGCGGCCATCAGCTCTCCGATGCGCTCGACCTTCGCCTCGTGGCCGAACGGCGAGCGCCCGAAGCTACCCTCGATGTCTCGCACCGTCTCGACCGTACCCTCGGGCGCGACGAGCAGCGTCGTGCCGCGCGAGGCGGCGACGCGGTCGAGCAGGTAGGGGCTCGGCTCGGAGCCGCCGCTCAGGATGAGGCACACCGGGTCGACACGCATCGCCGCGAGGGCCACGTCGACCTTCTCGGCGCGCGTGACCACGGCGCTGTCGGGGTAACGCCCGAAGTAGTCGTCACCCTCGACCGGCGCGATCGGCCCGACGACGATGTGCTGGCAGATGGCCGCGTCGCCTTCAGTCGAGCGCACCACGACCTGCGCGCGGCTGGCCTCCACGAGCTCCCCAACCATCGGCGCGGCGAGCGTGCGGTCCTCGGGGATGCGCAGCGGGCCCGCGTCGTCGGCATGCGTCGTGAGGTGCAGGACGCCGCCGCCCGGCGCGTCAGAGCCCTCGCGGCCCACGGTCACGAGTCGAGCGCCCTGTTGCGCGGCGAGCGCGCCCGCGTCGGCGCCGGCGGGCGCCTCGACGACGGTCACGGCGGCGCTACCCGCGGCGATGTCCGCCCCGTCGACGGCCTCGGCGAAGTCGAGCATGCCGAAGGTGGCAGCGTCGGCCGCCGCGCGGTCGTCGCTGCCCAGGCGGGCGATGCGCACGGCGCGGCCGGAGTACGCGATGCGGTGCGCGAGGCCGACGGCGACCGTCGTCGCGCCCGCACCCGGCTGCCCCGCCACCACGATCACCGGCATGTCAGCATCCCGTCGAAATGGTTGGTGCCGAGGGGCAGAGTCGAACTGCCGACACCACGATTTTCAGTCGTGTGCTCTACCAACTGAGCTACCTCGGCACAGCCCGGACAGCGTAGTTTACGGCGATCTCGCGGACAACAGCGGACGGTCGCGAGGGCGTACCATGGATCGTGCAACAGCGCGTGTCCGCGCCCGCTCCCGCCGAGTGATCGGAGACCGTCATGGTGTGGTTCTACCAGAAGCAGATCGAGATGCCCTCGCCCGAGGAGGCATTGCGAGGCCGCGAGGTGCGGATCCCGGTGCCGGAGATGCACTTCGTCAACGGCAACCCCCTCGAGCCGCCCTTCCCGGAGGGGCTGGAGATGGCCATGTTCGGCATGGGCTGCTTCTGGGGCGCCGAGCGCGTCTTCTGGCAGGCGCCGGGCGTCTACACCACGGCCGTCGGCTACGCGGCCGGCTACACGCCGAACCCGACGTACGAGGAGGTCTGTAGCGGCCGCACGGGCCATAACGAGGTCGTGCTCGCCGTGTGCGACCCCTCGGTCATCAGCTACGACGAGATCCTGAAGCTGTTCTGGGAGAACCACGACCCCACGCAGGGGATGCGCCAGGGCAACGACGTCGGCACGCAGTACCGCTCCGGCATCTACTGCTACTCGCCGGAGCAGTTCAAGGCAGCCGAGCGCTCGCGCGACATGTTCCAGGAGGTGCTGAGCGCCCACCGCTACGGCCCGATTACCACGGAGATCATCGACGCGCCGGAGTTCTACTACGCCGAGGACTACCACCAGCAGTACCTGGCGAAGGTGCCGAACGGCTACTGCGGCCTCGGCGGCACCGGGCTGAGCTGTCCCGTCGGCGTGGCCGAGATGGGGTAGCGCCTCGTCCACGCCCTCGCGCCCTGCTAGAATGCACGCAGTGATTGCAATGCAATCACGTACGTGAGGAGGGCGCGTGGCCAGCATCACCATCCGCAACCTCGACGATGAGGTGAAGCAGCGGCTGCGCGTACGCGCCGCCGAGCATGGGCGATCTATGGAGCACGAAGCGCGCGAAATCCTCCGGGCTGCGCTCGCACAGACGCCCCAAACCGGAGAAGAGTTGTATCGCGCGATTCGCGCTCGGGTGGAGCCTATCGGTGGGATCGAACTCGAGCTGCCGCCACGTGAACCGATGCGCGAGCCGCCCACCTTCGACTAAGCAGTCGCGGGATGATCATCCTTGATACGAATGTCGTCTCGGACATTATCGGTCCCGCGCCCTCGCCGACTGTAGCCGCCTGGCTCGGCAGGCAGCCAGCGGACGACGTATTCGTGTCCGCAGTGACTGAAGCCGAGTTGCGGTATGGGGCAGAGATTCTCCCGGCGGGTCGGCGGCGAGACAGGCTGCTTTCCGAGATCGAAGACATCCTCGGCAGGGACTTCGCCGGCCGCATTCTCCCGTTCGGCTCCATCGCTGCCCAAGCGTACGCGGCCATCGTCGCCGCGCGGAGGGCCGCCGGGCGCCCCATAACCCCGTTCGACGCACAGATCGCAGCGATCGCGCGCTCCCTCGGCGCGTCCGTAGCGACGCGTGACAGAGGAGGCTTCGAGGGGACCGGCGTCGACATCATCGACCCCTGGGGCGACTGACCTACGGCGCGAGCGCGTCCGCGACCTCCTCGAAGTCCGGCAGGCGCGGCAGTAGCAGTGGGTGGTCGACGCCCGCCTCGCGGTACTCCTCGGTGCGCTCGCGGATGCGCCCGGCATCGCCGACGAGCGTGCACGCCTCGGCCACCTCGTCGCCGATGAGCTGAGCGCCTGCGTCGCGGTCGCCCGCGGCGTCCGCCGCCCGCAGGGCATCGAGGTTCCCGAGGTCGAGGCCGCCCCATTCGGCCATCAGCTCGCCGACGTGCGGCTCGGCCATGATGCCCGCGAGCCGCGCGCGCAACTGCGGCAGCATCGAGGCAGGGTCATCGGTCAGCCGCACCACGAGCATGCATGCGATGTCGATCGCGTCCGGGTCGCGGCCGGCCTCCTCGGCGCCCGCGCGCACCTCGGCCACCGCGCGTGGGATGTAAGCCGCCGGAACGTAGGCGTTGAGGAGCACGCCGTCGGCAACAGCGCCCGCCAGTCGCAGCGCGCGAGGCCCGATCGCGGCCACGTAGATCGGCGTCGGGCGCAGCGGCCTCACGGCGAGAGCCGCCTCGCGCAACGCGAACGGGCCCTCGTATTCGACAGTCTCGCGCGCGAGCAATCGACGGATCACGTCGACGGCCTCGCCGAGCGTCTCGCGTGGACGCTCGTACGGGATGCCGAACGTGCCCTCGATCACGCCCGCGTCGCTGCGTCCCAGGCCGAGCAGCAGCCGCCCCGCCGAGAGCCGATCCACGGTCGCGGCGCCCATCGCGACGAGGCCGGGGTGCCGCGTGTACGGGTTCACCACGCCCACGCCCAGCTCGATGCTTTCGGTCGCAGCGGCGAGGAAGCCGAGGAGTGAGAACGTCTCCTCCTGGAAGTAGCGCTCCGTCACCCACAGGGAGTCGTAGCCGCGGTACTCGGCGAGCCGGGCGCGTCGCGCCAGCGCGGTGCCACCCTCGATGCCGTGGTGCAGGACCATCCCAATTTGAGCCACGCCGCCTCCCGCCGAGCGCTCGCAGCGTCGGGCAGGCGCGGGCGCACGTCAACGCCGAGCGGTGCGCCGAGGGCTCAGCGGCGAATGAGGCTACCGCCGACGTCAGGAGCGGGCCGGTCGAACGGCTCGTAGTCCGCGCGCGGCCGTCCCAGCGCGACGAGGGCTTGCGGTCGCCAACCGTCGGGCAGGTCGAGCACGTCGCGGACAGCGTCCTGCGCGTAGAGCGGGGCGGCCATCCAGTACGCGCCGAGGCCGCGCGCGCTCGCTTCCAGCAGCAGGTTCTGCAGCGCCGCACCGAACGAGTGCGCCGCCATCGTCCACTCCGCGCGGTCGCGGCGCTCATCCGGGTATACGGCGAGCCCGTCGCCGACGATGCAGCCGAGCAGCAGCGTCGGGGCGCCCTCGACGCGGCGGCGCGAGCGTTCGAGGGCGCGCGCCTGCTGCGCCTCCGGGACGCCGTCGGAGGTCATGTCCGCACGCCACACCTCGCCCATCGCCCCGGCAAGCGCGGCGCGCCGCGCGTGCGTGACCTCGGCGAAGCGCCACGGCGTGGTGTGGTGCGGGGCAGGCGCGAGCAGCGCCAACTCGACGAGTGCCTCGACTTCCTCAGCCGACAGCGGAGGGCCATCGAGGCCGCGAATGGAGCGGCGCGCGCGGATGCCGTCGGCGAGGCTCATGGCGCGAATCTACACCGCTGCTTGCTCAGTGGGTCGCTGCCGCCCCCTGCTGGTACGATCCGTGCCGTCGCTATGACGCATCGAGGAGGCCCCGTGCCAGTACCAGACCTCGACGAGTGGCGCAGCAACCTGGAGACCCCTGCGCACCGCGCGCTCGGGTTGCGCGCCGACCGGATCGAGTCGGGCTACGCCAGCTTCGTCGTGGAGCGCCCCGAGGGCGGCGACGACCTTTTGGTGCGCAGCGCGATCAACATCGCCGCCGACATCGCCGCGATCTCGGCGGTCCGCGCGCGCATCGACGACGACCTGCAGTTGCCGAACGGCACCGCCGAGCTCCACCTCTCGTTCATCGGTGACCCGCCCGACGTCACCACAGTCGACGCGCAGGTGATCCACTGGACCGACTACACGGCGCACCTCGAACTCCAGGCGCGCACGCCGGACGGCGAGCTGGCGGCCGTCGGCCTCACGACCTACTCGCTGCGCCCGCTCCCGCCGGGCGGCGGTCAGTCCTCGTGACTTCCTCGCCCGAGCCACGCTGGCCGGCCGACCCGATCGAGGCGGTCGCCGCCCACTGGCAGCGAGAGCCGTTCTTCGCGCTGTTCAAGGTCGCCGTCGAGGCACTCGACGAGGGCTACGCACGCATCGGCGTGGACCGCGACGACATGCCGCTGCGCGGCGTGCGCGACTCCATCAACGGCGGCGTTGTTGGCTCGCTCGGCGAGGCGGCGGCGCGGCTCTGCCTGACCACGCAACTCGCGCCCGAAGAGAGCCTCGGCGCGACACACGAAGTGAGCGTCTCCTACCTCACCTCGGCGCGCGGCGAGCACACCACCGCCGAGGCGCGTCTGCTGCGTCGCGGCAGGCGCATCGCCGTCGCCGACGTCGAGCTGCGTGACACGATGGACGGCGCGATCAACGCCAAGATCCGCGTCTCGATGGGCATCGAGCGCGCCGAGGCCTCCTCGTAAGCACTTCCACCGCTCAGCGGGTGTCGCGCGCGGTCGGGGCGTCATGCGGTACGATCGCTGCATAACGTGGAAGGTGGGCGCATGCCCCGCTACCTGATCGTGGCAGACCAGACCGTGACGAGCCCGGACCTCGTCGCACGCGCCTCACAGCTCCAGCGGGCCGAGCCCGACTCGACGTTCTCGCTGCTGCTGCCCGCCCTCCTGCCCTCGCACATCCGCGGCGGGCCGTTCGACGCGGTCACGCGCGGCCGCGCCGAGCAGGCGAAGCGGCTGCTGGGCGCCGCCGGCATTGAGGTCGCGCGCACTGCCGTGGGCGATGCTGCCCCATTGCTCGCGATCGAGGACGAGCTCTCCGAGCATTCCGATTCGTACGACACGATCATCCTGTGCACCCTGCCGGAGGGCATCTCGCGCTGGCTGCGCATGAACGTCCACGGCGAGGCCGCCGAGCGCTTCGGCCTGCCCGTCATCCACGTCGAGGCGCGGATGGCGACGCGGCTCGAGTTCCGTCGCGCTACGCTCCACGACCACGAGCGCATCCAGGCGCTGTGGGACGAGTCCCGCCTCGACACCGTCGACGAGCACGAGTGGGACACGCTCATCACCAGTCCCGGCGCGATCGTGCTCGTGGCCGAGGAGGAGGGCGCGCTCGTCGGCGCGATCGTCGCGACCTTCGACGGGTGGCGGGCGTACGTCTACCACGTCGCCGTCGTGCCAGGGCGGCGTCGCCGCGGCGTCGCCAAGGCCCTGTTCGACGAGGCGCAGGCGCACCTCGCGCGCGAGGGCAACCGCATCGTCTACGTGATGGTGAACGAGGAGAACGAGGGCGGCATGGCCTTGCTCCACTCGCTCGGCTACCGCCAGCAGGGCGACATCGTCATGGTCAACGAGATCGGCGACGAAGCCGACGCCGACTAGCAGCGTCGAGGCTTACTCGGCGGCTTACTGCCGCGCGAGCGTCTGCCCCACCCACACCGCCGCGAGCGCGCCCGTCACGCTCAGCACGACATTGAGCGCCGCGTAGGTCCACTCGCCGTCCTGCGCCAGCCGCAGCGTCTCGATGCTGAACGTCGAGAAGGTCGTGTACGAGCCGAGCAGACCGACGAGCAGCGCGGTGCGCAGCTCGGCGGGCATGCCAGTGCGCTCGGCGAGGAACGTGGCGAGGAAGCCGATGGCGAACGAGCCGGTGACGTTCACGGTGAGCGTCGCGGCCGGGAACGTCTCGGGCTGCACGACGCGGCCCACCCCGTAGCGCAGCAGCGCCCCGGCCGCACCAGCCACCGCGATCAGCGCGAGTTGCATCGCCGCCACGCTACGAGCCGCGCGGCGTCTGGGCCAGCATGCTGTGGGCCTACCGACACCGAGCGAGCCTCCCGAACCCTCACCCCAGCCCTCTCCCGCCCCGCGGGGTATCCCCGCGTCGCGGAGAGCCGAGATCGGCCTCGGCTCTCCGACCCAGCCGTGCTGCGGGAGAGGGGGCCAGATCTGATTCTCTCTCCCCCCGGCGGGGGGAGAGGGTGAGGGTG
>VXTU01000118.1 GCA_009837285.1 Chloroflexota bacterium
GCACGTCGTCACCGCCGGCCGGCATCGTCACGAGGACCGTCGTCTGCGTCGCGGCCGCGACCTCGACCTCGTCCTGGCCCGCGCCGACCGTCTCGACGATCACCACGTCGTAGCCCGCCGCGTCCATCACGTCGACGACGCCCGACGCGGTCTCGGCGAGGCCGCCGAGGCTGCCCCTGGACGCCATCGAACGCAGGAACACGCCCGAGTCGGACGTGAGGTCCTGCATGCGGATACGGTCGCCGAGGATCGCGCCGTGCGAGAACGGCGACGAGGGGTCCACCGCCACGATGCCGACCGTGCGGCCGAGCGCGCGCTCCGCACGCGCCAGCCCGCCGACGAGCGTCGACTTCCCGACTCCCGCCGAGCCCGTCACGCCGACGGTCTGGGCGCGACCCGTGCGCGGGTACAGGGAGGCGAGGACGGCGCGGCCCGTCTCGGTATCGGCCTCGATGTGGGTGATGGTGCGGGAGAGCGCGCGGCGGTCGCCCGCCAGGACGCGTTCGGCAAGCTCGCTCGCGTCCACGGGCTCAGCGCTCGCCGGCTAGTTCGCGTACGTCGGCGCGTGCTCGCGGACGAACTCGATGATGTCCTGCGTGCTGGTGCCCGGACCGAACACGCCCCTGAAGCCCATTTCCTCGACGGCGGGGATGTCTGCCTCCGGGATGATCCCGCCACAGAAGAGCAGCACATCGCTGACTTCGCGCTCCTCGAGCGCGGCGATCACGCGCGGGAACAGCTCGAGGTGCGCGCCCGAGAGGATCGAGAGCCCCACCACCTGCGCGTCCTCCTGGAGCGCGGCCTCGGCGATCATGTCGGGGGTCTGGCGGATCCCCGTGTAGATGACCTCCATGCCGGCGTCGCGCAGCGCGCGCGCGACGACCTTCGCGCCACGGTCGTGGCCATCGAGGCCCGGCTTGGCGATCAGGACGCGGATCGCTTGTTCGTTGGCCATGGGGAGTCTCCTCGCTGCGCTAGTCGCGCCGCTCACGCCCGTGAGTCTATCCAGCCTCGCGCCGCCGCGCGAGGGTCGATGCCTACACGTACTCCAGGAGCTGGATGCCGATGCCGAACGCCTGCTCGGCGCTGATCGTCGACCGGCGCGTGCCGGGCAGCACCCCGGCCTCCCCGTCAGGTACGTCGAGCCCCGCGGCCCGGTAGCGCGCGATCTCGGTATCGAGGTCGGCAACCTCGATCGCCACCATCGGGAAGGCGCCCTCGCGCTGCTCTTCGATCATCTGCGCCAGTGGCGCGTCGGGAGTGGAAGGAGTGACCAGCTCGACGATGGTCCGGCTCACCGGGAACTGCCCGATCACCATCTGCGCGGACTCGGACTCGATGCGGTTCGACTCCTCGAGGCCGATGACCTCGTTCCAGCGTTCGGCTGCCGCGTCGTAGTCGGAGACGCGCACGGCGACGTGGTCCATCCCCTTGGCGTCGGAGTGGTGCGCGTCTGGGCGCGGCTGGGCGAGCTCGACCAGCACGCCGTGCATCGAGCGCGGGTGCAGGAACGCGATCTCGCCGGCCAGTCCGTAGCGCGGCTCCTGGTCAATCAGCTCGACGCCGAGGTCGCGCACGCGCGCGAGCTCGGTGCGAATGTCGTCGGTGCTGAAGCAGAAGTGGTGCAGCGTCTGCCCGCGGGTCTCGAGGTAGCGCGCGACGCCGGTGCCCTCCCGGACGGGCTCAAGCAGTTCGATCTCGTTCTCGCCGAGCGGGAGCAGCACGCCGCGCACGCCCTGCTCCTCGACGACCTCATCGACGGCCACCTCCAGGCCCATGATGTCGCGGTAGAAGCCGAGGGCGTCGTCCGCGCTGTGGACGACGATGCCGACGTGGTGAAGACGGTCGATCATGCGTGCCTACACTCCCTGCTCGCCGCGCCAGGCGAGGATCGCTTCCGCGTGTTCCCGGTCATGCCCCCCGACGGCCGCGAGCCGGTGCGGTGTGCGCCCCTCGGCGTAGCGGTCCGCGTCGAGGACGGCAAGGCCCCGGATCGCCTCGTTGTGTTGCTCTCGCGCGTCGCGCAGGTTGGCGAGCACCTGCTCCCAGCTCAGGTCGCCGGAGCGCGCGACGGACTCCGCGTTGAACGCGTTGTCGGCGGCGTCGGGGTCGTCGCGGTTCGGCTCGAACTCCGGGATGGCCGGCCGCTCACCGCTCGCGACGAGGCCGAGCGCGTGCGCCCAGCCAGACTGCCAGCGTGCGATGTGCGCGAGGATGTCCTTCGCCGACCACGCCTCCGGGCCGAACCAACCCTCGACGCGCCGATCCGCCGGCAACGCGTCGAGCGCGTCCAGCAGCTCGGCGCGCGCCTGCTCGTTCTCCTCGATGATGGCTTCCAGCGCCTCGGTCACGACGGGTGTCCCTTCCACGCGTGAGTGGCGGCGCCCATCAGATGGTGACCGCTTCCTGGTATTCGCCCCACTCTTCGCGGAGCACGCCGCAGATCTCGCCGATGGTGGCGTACGCCTCCACCGCCTCGATGAGCAGCGGCATCATGTTCTCGTCGCCGTTCGCGGCCGTGCGGATGGCGCGCAGCGCCGAATCGACGGCCGAGTTGTCGCGCTCCGCGCGCAGCTTCGCCAGCCGCTCGGCCTGGCGCGACTCGACCGTGCGATCGTGGCCGGCGATCGGCGGGACCTCGAGCTGCTCCGTCTCGAAGCGGTTCACCCCCACAACGATGCGCTCCTCGGTCTCCTGCATGCGCTGGAGGCGGTATGCGCTCTCCTGGATCTCGCGCTGCTGGAAGCCCTGCTCGATGCCGGTGAGTGCCCCGCCGATGTCCTCGATACGCGCGAGGTAGGCGTTGGCCTCCGCCTCGACGCGGTCGGTCAGCGCCTCGACGTAGTACGAGCCAGCGAGCGGGTCGATCACATCGGCGACGCCGGACTCATAGCCGATGACCTGCTGGGTGCGGAGCGCCGTCTCCACCGACTCCTCGGTCGGCAGCGCGAGCGCTTCGTCCCATGAGTTGGTGTGCAGCGACTGCGTGCCGCCGAGGACGCCGGAGAGCGCCTGCAGTGCGGTGCGGATGACGTTGTTGATCGGCTGCTGCGCCGTCAGGGTCGCGCCGCCGGTCTGCGTGTGGAAGCGCAGCATCTGCGAGCGCGGGTTTGTCGAGCCGTAGCGCTCGGTGGCGATCTTCGCCCACATCCGGCGCGACGCCCGGAACTTGGCGATCTCCTCCAGGAAGTTGGAGTGGCACGCCCAGAAGAACGACAGCCGCGGCGCGAACGCATCGAACTCCATGCCCGCCTCGATCGCCGCGTCGACGTACTCGATGGCGTCGGCGAAGGTGAAGGCGAGTTCCTGGGCGGCGGTGCAACCGGCCTCGCGCATGTGGTAGCCGGAGATCGAGATGGTGTTCCACGAGGGCATCTCGTCGGTGCACCACGCGAAGGTATCCGTGATCATCCGCAGCGACGGGCGCGGCGGGAAGATATACGTGCCGCGCGCGATGTACTCCTTGAGGATGTCGTTCTGCGTCGTCCCGCCGATCTTCGACAGGTCGGCGCCCTGCTTCTTCGCGGCCGCCGCGTAGAAGGCGAGGAGGATCGGGCCCGTGGAGTTGATGGTCATCGACGTCGTGACCTGCTCCAGCGGGATGCCGTCGGTCAGCGTCTCCATGTCCTGCAGCGACGAGATCGCGACGCCGACCTTGCCCACCTCGCCGGTGACGACCGGGTCGTCCGAGTCGTAGCCGATCTGTGTGGGCAGGTCGAAGGCCACCGAGAGGCCGGTCTGCCCCTGCTCAAGCAGGAACTTGTAGCGGCGGTTGGACTCCTCGGCGTCGGCGAAGCCCGCGTACTGGCGCATCGTCCACAGCCGGCCCCGGTACATCGTCGGCTGGACGCCTCGCGTGTACGGGTACTCGCCGGGGTAGCCGAGCTTCTCGTGGTAGTTCCACTCCGCCATGTGCTCCGGCGCGTAGAGCGGGTCGACCTCGGCGCCCGAGGACGACTCGAAGTGCGGCTGGCGCTCCTTGTTGCGCGAGGTGGCGCGCTCGTACGTGCTCTCTCGCCACTCGTGTTCGCTGTTGCTGGCCACGGCGACCCCCCGCCGCCCGCGCGTCGCCGGCGACCGTGCCTCGGTCGCGCCGCGAGCGGCACGGCGAGTGTAGGCAGCGGCCTGTCGGGAAGCAACGCGCGCGAGGGCCCGCGAGGGCCCGATCGCACCTCGCACGATTCGCGCGCACACTGGGCGCGCGCGGCGCGCCCGAGGGCGTGGGAAGGCAGGCACGGGATGGCCGAGTCAGGGCAACGAGTCGTCATCGTCACCGGCAGCACGGTCGGCATCGGCCGCACCATCGCCGAGGAGTTCGTCGCCAACGGCTGGGCCGTCGTCGTCAACGCCCGCAACGCCGACGACGTCGCGACCGTCAGCGCGGAACTCGCCGCAGCGGGCGGCACGGTCCTCGGCGTCCCCACCGACGTCACCGACCCCGACGCCGTGCACGCGATGATCGAACGGACCGAGGCGGAGCTCGGCCCCATCGACGTGCTCGTGAACAACGCCGGGATCCCCGGCCCGCGCGTGTTCGCGCAGGAGGTCGAGGCGCACGAGTTCCTCGAGGTGATCCGCGTGAACCTGTGGGGCGCGTTCGTGTGCGCGAAGTACGTGATCCCAGGCATGATCGAGCGACAGGCCGGGCGCATCATCAACATGACCGGCGGCGGCGCCGCGACCGAGCGCCCGCTGCGCGGTGGCATCTCCTACGCCTCCTCCAAGGCCGGCGTCGAGGGCCTGACCCGCAACCTCGCCCTCGAGCTCTCGCGCTTCGGCGTGACGGTGAACGCCATCCAGCCGGGCCGCATCGCCTCGCGCGGCTTCCCCGAGCTCGAACCCGAGGTGCGGCGCGGCGTCCCCTTCGTGAGCGCCGAGCCCGCCGCGCGGCTTGCCGTATGGCTGACCTCGGACGAGGCCGCCGAGCTCACCGGCGAGACGATCGACGCACAGGCGTGGGACGCCGAGCGCGCGGCGGGCTAGGCGACTCGGCGGCTGCCGCCGAGCTTGTCCGGCGAGCAGGGGGCTGGTAGAAGGCTCCGAGGGGCAACGACCTCAAACCACAACAGTGAGGTACGCATGCATCTCCGGTTCCTCGCAGCGTTCGTCGTGTACACGGTCATCGACGTCGGGTGGAACGTCTCGCCCATCGCCACGGGCATGTACGAGCGTCTCTACGACGCCAGCGGCAACGACGTGCTCCTCGACCAGTTCGGCCGGGAGCCGGACACGTGGGGCGTCGAGCAGGGGCTCGCCCTCCTCGCCTTCCTCGGCCTGATCGCCCTCGCCAACACCTACCTGGCGATCGAGCCGGCGCTGCGCGAGGGCAGCCTGTCACGGGCGATGAAGAACAGCTTCGTCCTCGGCTGCGCCGCCTACGCCACCTACATCGTGCCGATCTTCCTCATCCTCTCGACCTGGCCGGGCGTGCTGGTTCCGATCGACATCCTCATCGGTGGGATCCTGAGCCTGATCACGTCGACAGTGGTGACGTACGTGACGCTTCGTCGAAGGGGCGCGTAGCACTCCGCTCACGACCTCGGACGACGAACGGTCACTCGAGCCAGGTGACGACCTCGGAGTGCGGCGTGCGTTCCGCCGTGGGGAGCGCGGCGGCCTTGCCGAGGAACAGCACACCGACCATCGTCCAGGCATCGTCAGCGCCCAGGATGCCGGCCAGGCTGGGGATCCGGGTGAGGCCTCCGGTACTCCAGTCGACACAGAGGCCTTCGGCAACAGCGGCGAGGGCCATGTTCTGGACGGCGCAGCAGGCGGTGGCGTAGTTCTCGCGCGTGATCTCGTCGTCGTCCCCGTTCAGGCTGTAGACGTAGACCATCGCCGGGGCGTTGAGGACGCGGTCGCGCTTCCCGTCCGCCGACCGTCGCTTCTGCTCCGGACTCGGGTTGGCCGCCTCGTCGTACGCGCTCTGCCATGCCGCCTCGGCGAGCCGCTGCCGCATCGAGCCGTCGTGGGGGACTGCGAAGAACCGCGTCGGCTCGGTGAGCCGGTGGTTGGGGGCCCAGATGGCCGCGGAGAAGAGGCGCTCGAGCGTCCCGCGGGAGACCGGCTCGCCGGTGAACTCCTTGACATTGCGCCTGCGGAAGATCGCGTCGTAGACGCTGACGGAACTCGGGGGGACTTCGACGTCGCTGCTGCTGAGCTTCATTGCGCCTCCTGCGGAACCAGCATCGCACGCGGGGTGAGCGGCGGCACGGCAGCAATGGTCAGAAATGCTAGGAGCGCAGGTCGGGACACTGGTGAGCCTCGCGGCTCTCCGCCCAGTCCCGCGTGTGGATGGCGCGCGGTGCAGGCGCGCCTGCTGAGCGAATGCTGGTGGGCCGACACGTACCGTACTGCGAGCTTTCCGCTGGATTGTCTCAATCTAGTGCTTTCGACCTACCCGGGAGCGGCGGCGAGGCTCCGACGCGCCCTTCCGCGTGCCGGGCAGCCGTCAAACCAGAGTCGTCGCCCCGGCCGCCATGAAGAAGCCGACGGGCCGGTCCGGTATCTCCGACCCCGTGCACTACGAGCGCGCGTCGCTGGCGTTGCCCGAACATCCCCTCCCGTTCACGGCGAGTGTCCCAGCCCGCTGTGACGCGCGAGGAGCAGGCCGAAGAGCGGCGCGCCGACGAGGGCCGTGATCACTCCGATCGGCAGCTCCTGAGGTTGCACGATGATTCTCGCGAGGACATCCGCCCAGAGCAGGAACAGCCCCCCACCGAGGCAGACAGTCGGCAGCAGACGTGCGTGGTCGGGCCCCAGGATGAGCCGGGCGGCGTGGGGCACAACCAGGCCCACGAAACCGATGCCGCCCGCCAGCGCCACCGACGCGCCCGTCAGCAGGGCGGCCACGACGAAGAGGACTCGTCGAAATCGCTCTGGGGAGACGCCAAGGCTCGTCGCCGTCTCCTCACCGAACAGCAGTGCGTTGAGCGCGCGGGCCTGCGACATCAGGTAGCCCAACCCGACGGCCAGCGGCACTGCCGGAATCGCGATGCGGTCCCAGCTCGCCCCGCCGAGCCCGCCCGCGAGCCAGAACATCGCTGCACGAAACGCCCCGTTCGAATCGCTCATGAAGAGCAAGGCACTGGTTGCCGCAGTAAGGACGTAGCCGATCGCGACGCCGGCAAGTACGAGTCGCGCCGGCGTCATGCTTCCGCGGGCGCCCGCCAGGGCGAACGTGAGGGAGAAGGCGATGAGCGCTCCGAGGAACGCCGAAGCGGCGAGAGAGTAGGTCCCGAGCCAGGAGACCCCGAGCACGATCACGGCGACCGCGCCGAAACCGGCTCCCGCTGTTCCTCCGAGCAGGGTCGGGTCGGCGAGGGGGTTCCGCACCATCGCCTGTAGCACGGCCCCAACCACCGATAGGGAAGCACCGACGAGGATGGCGAGGACGGCCCGCGGCACACGGATGTGCCAGACGATGCGCTCCTCAGCGTTGGTCCACGTCGGCTCGAAGATCCGCTCGCCTGAGAGCTGGTGGACGACGATCCGCCAGGAGTCTGCAGGCGATATGTCGGCCGACCCCAGGGCGGCAGCGAGGACGATCGAGATGCCGAGGGACAGCGCAAGGACGCTCAGCAGGAAGCCGAACCCGATGCGTCGCGCGACGGCGGAACGCACCAGCGAAACGCCCCGTGTCCCCGGCATCTCGCGGGCCGAAGGCTATTGGCCTTCGCCCCGGAGGGCTATTGGCCTTCGCCCCAGAGTACGTCGGCGACCGTGTCGACAGCGTAGAACATCCGCAGGCCGGGGATGACGTCGCCGTAGATGATGGAGCCGTATCGCTGGTCAACCACTGCCTGCATGCCGCTCAGCACCGGCGAGTCTTCCAGCAGTTGAATCCGGGCGTCGGGATCGCCGTAGTCGACGATGATGATGGCTTCCGGATCGTTCGCGACGATGTCCTCGAGGGTTGCGTACATCCAGACGTTCGCCGCGTCGCCCTGAGTGTCGCCATAGATGTTCCGGCCGCCTGCAGCCTCGATCATCGCCGTCGGAGCGGCGCCTCTCGCAGCCGTGAAGATGGGCCCCTCGCCGAAGTCCATCAGGAACACGCGCGGAGGCTCCGCGCCCGCGGGCACACGGTCAGCCGCAGCTGCGAGCACGCCTTCCAGTTCGGCGATGAGCTCGGCGCCCCGGTCCTGCACGTCGAAGATCTCGGAGATCTCGCGGATGTACTCGTAGACCCGTTCGAAGTCCTGAGCACGCGTGTCGCCCGCGCATGCCTCCGTGAAGGCGTAGGGGCCCAGCCCGGCCTCGAGCTGCGAGTCGACCGTGTTGCCAACCGATTCGTCGTACCCGTACGACCAGACGAAGTCTGGGTTGGCGTCGAGCAGGGCTTCGAGTGACGGGATCGGCCAGGAGCCACCAAAGCGCTCAATGTCGTGGGCCTCGAACTCGGCCTCGTTCTGCGGGAGCACGGGAGCGTCACCGAAGTAGCCGATGACCCGATCCCCGAGCCCGAGCGCGAGGAGGATGTCGAGCGCGTTGGACTCCTGAACGATGACGCGAGTGGGCGCCGCGTCGAAGGTGACATCGACACCGCACGTGTCGACAGTCACCGGGTACTGCGTCCGGTCCTCCGGCTCGGCCTCCTCCGTCGGCGTGGCGGCGACCGCCGTTGGCGTGGCGGCGACCGCCGTTGGCGTCGCTGCGACCTCCGTTGGCGTGGCTGGCGTCTCGGCAGCCGCTGTAGTCGCCGCGGCGAGAGCAGGCGGCGCTGGCGTGGCGGCGTCGTTTCCGTCGCCATCGTCATCGTCGCATCCCGTAATCAGGAGGACGGCCAACGCTCCAGTGAGTAACAACCTCGTTGCGGCGCGCAGCATTCGGCCTCCTCGAGTAAGCCTTGACACCTTCGTGAGACGATGTCTCAATAGGACGCCGCATTATCATCGCCCTTCGGCGCAACGGCAAGTGGCGCCCGCCCAACCGTTTGGCGGACTGTATAGGGGACGCTCCGATGATGATTCACCCCCGCCTCGCGCGGCTTGCTCTTCGGGCGTCGTTCCTGTTCTTCCTCACGGTTGGACTGGGACTGCTCGGCTCGCTCGCCGCCGTTGGCCAGGGATTCGCCACGGGCCACGCGCTCGCGGAAGTCCTGACGGGGGGAGCCACCGAAGAGCTGCTCTGGTTGTTCGCTGTTGTCTTCGGGCTGATCCTCAGCCGGTCCATCCTGCTCTGGACCCAGAGCGTCGTCGCGGCGCTTCTCGGAGCGACGGTCAAGCTCCGCATGCGGCGTGAGATGTACGGGCGACTGCTGGACCTCGGCCACGGGTACACCACGAGTCTGCGCAGCGGGGAGGTCCAGGCCACGCTTTCGGACGGCCTCGAGCACCTGGACCCGTACGTCAGCAAGTACCTGCCCCAGGCCGTGGTCGCCCTGGTCGTCCCGCTGGCCGTCGTCGCCTATCTCGCGACGATCGACCTCTACATCGGGGGGATCGTGCTCGCCGGCGCGGTGTTCATCGCCTTCGGGCCACGAGTCTGGCAGAGGACTCTGGGCAGGGCCGGCGAGCGCCATTGGGCCTCATGGACCACGGTTGCCTCGCAGTTCGTCGACGGCCTGCTCGGCATGATCACGCTCAAAGCGTTCAATGCCAGCCGCCGGTTCGGCCGGCAGCTGCGCGACGAGGCGGTTGGCCTCTACCTCGCCACGCGTCACCTGCTGGTCGTATCGCTCGCCTCGCACATCATCATCGGCGTCACGCATTCGGGAGGGCTCGCCGCCGCAGGGCTCGTCGGCGCCTTCCGCTTCACGCAAGGTGACCTCTCCGCTGCCGAGCTCCTGGTAGTCCTCTTCCTCGCCAACGAGGCCTTCCGTCCGCTGAGCGAACTGGCCCAGTACTGGCACCAGGGGTACATGGGGACCTCGGCGGCGAACGGGATCTTCGCGATCGTCGACGCCGAGGAGGTGCTGCACGGCACCCCTGCCCGGGATGGAGCCGGCGCAGCCCCCGCAGTGGCAGGAAGCGCTCCCACCGTGCGGTTCGAGGGTGTCTCCTACCGCTATCCGGGCGCGACGCGAGATGCGGTCGACGGGGTCGACGTGGAGATCGCCGGCGGGCGGACACTGGCGATCGTCGGACGCTCCGGCTCAGGCAAGACGACGCTCATCTCGCTACTGCTCAGAGCGTTCGACCCAACGGCCGGTCGCATCACCATCGACGAGGCTGACGTGCGCTCCCTTCCGCCTCGCGAGTACCGCACGTACTTCGCATACGTCTCGCAGGACGTCTACCTCTTCCATGGGACCGTGGCGGACAACCTTCGGCTCGCCCGCGAGTCGGCCAGTGACGAGGAGCTCATCCAGGCGGCGCGGGATGCGGGAGTCCATGAGTTCGTGGCCGGGCTTCCGGACGGCTACGAGACGATGGTCGGTGAACGCGGCGTACGACTCTCAGGCGGTGAGCGACAGCGCGTAGCCATCGCGCGGGCGTTCCTGAAGGACGCGCCCGTGCTCGTGCTCGATGAGCCGACATCCAGCCTCGATGGAGAGAACGAGCGTCACGTCCGCGACTCGCTCCTGCGACTGATGAAGGGCCGAGCGACGGTGGTGATCTCCCATCGGCTCTCGGCAGTCGACTTCGCGGACGAGGTCGTAATGCTCGATGCAGGCCGCGTGGTCGAGCGAGGAGCGCCCGGGGATCTCCTCCATGAGGATGGCCGATTCGCCGCCCTCACCAGGGCGCAGGTGATGTCCGCATGACATTCATGACTCGCGTATTCCAGTGGGACCCGCCTAGCGAAGTCGCGCCCGAATCCTGGCCGACGGGACTTCGGGGCCTCACCCGTGCGCTGCGGTCCTACTGGGGGCTGTTCGCGCTCGCGACGCTCGCCGGCCTCACGCAGCACGGGCTCAACCTCGCGACCGCGGCGATGACCGCGTACGTGGTTGGCGCAACGATCGATGGGGCCTCGTGGTCCGAAGTCGAGCCCTGGGTGTGGGCCATCGCGGCGCTCGTCGCGACGAGGGGGGTGCTGACGTTCGTCGAGCAGTGGCTTGGCCACGACCTCGCGTTCCGGCTGCTCGCCATCCTCCGGCACTGGATCTACTGGGGCGTCGAGCGCATCGCGCCGGCAGGGCTGATGCGCCGTCGCAGCGGCGACCTCGCGGCGGCCGCGATGCAGGACGCGGAGAAGCTGGAGGTCTTCTTCGCGCACACCAGCATCGAAACGATCATCGCCATCGTGATCCCGGCCGTCGGCCTGGTCGCGATGTCAATCCTCCACCCGATGTTCGGCGTCGTGACGCTGCCCATTCTGATCCTGATGGCCACGGTGCCGTTCTGGCTGATTCGGTACGCCAACCGCCAGGGTCGCGAAGTCCGCGACCGGACCGGCGAACTCCAGTCTGAGGTGCTTGATTCCATCCACGGTCTTCGCGAAGTCGTCATGTTCGGGCGTGAGGAGGACCGTCTCGACCGTCTCGATCGCTTCGGTCGTTCCCTGGTCCGATCGCAGGTCCGGTTCGGAGTGCGCGGTGGCCTCGAAGTCGCTGTCACGAACGGGCTCGCAGCCGTCGGGGTACTCGCCGCCCTCGTGGTTTCCGCGATCACCGTCGAGCGGGGCACGCTCGACGAGCGCCTCGCACCGGTCGCCGTGACACTCGCGATCTTCACGCTCTTCGCCGTGGTTCGGTACGTGAGCATCGTCTCCAACAACCAGGGGCAGGTGTTTGGTTCGGCCGACCGCATCTTCGGCCTCCTCAACGAGGAGCAGGCAATCAACGACTCCGGTGACGCCGACCTACCCGGCGATACGGACGTGGCATTCGAGAACGTGACCTTCACCTACGATGCGCCACTCGCGCCGGCGGTGGCCGAGGTGTCGTTCACGATCCCTGCTGGAAGGACCGTTGCACTGGTCGGGCCCTCTGGCGCCGGAAAGAGCACGTGCGCCCACCTACTCATGCGGTTCTGGGACGTGGAGACCGGGCGCATCACGATCGGCGGCATGGACATTCGCGAGGCTTCCAGCGAGCGCCTGCGCGATCTGATCGGCTACGTCCCGCAGGACCCGTTCCTCTTCCAGGCCAGCGTGGCCGACAACATCCGGCTCGCACGGCCGGAGGCGACCGATGAGGAGGTACGTCGGGCGGCAGCAGAGGCACGAGCAGACGTGTTCATCGAGGGCATGCCCGAGGGATACGACACCGTCGTCGGCGAGCGAGGGTCCAGCCTCTCGGGAGGCGAGCGCCAGCGGATCGCGATCGCGCGGGCACTCCTCAAGGCTCCCCCGATCCTCGTCATGGACGAGCCGACCTCGATGCTCGACGCCTTCAGCGAGCAGGAGCTCCGCGAGGCGATGGAGGCCGCGCGATCGGGGAGGACGGTGATGGTCATCGCCCACCGCCTCTCCACCATCCGCTCGGCCGACCTCATCGTGGTGCTCGACGAGGGGCGCGTGCGGGAGAGCGGCACGCACGACGAGTTGCTTGCGAGGGAGGGGCTCTACGCTCGCCTCGTGAGCATTCAGCGTGAAGGCATTCTGGCGGGGTAGCGATGGAACTCCACATCGAGGGTGTGACCGTCGAGCTCGGCGGCACGCTCATTTGCCGAGACGTCAGCTTCGAGGTCGCAAGTGGATCGCTCGTGGGATTGTTGGGTCCCAACGGGAGCGGCAAGACGACGCTCTTGCGGACCGTCTACCGGCTGCTTCGACCGCGGCTCGGACGGGTCGTTGCGGGGGGCGACGATGTTTGGTCGCTCTCTCCACGTGACTCTGCACGACGAACGGCAGTCGTCGTTCAGGAGCCTGCTCACGAGTTCGACTTCACCGTGTCAGCCGTGGTCGGGATGGGCAGGACGCCGCACAAGCGAGGCTTCGAGCGTGACTCGGCCAACGACAAGATGCTGGTGGCGTATGCGATCGCCCGGGTGGGCATGACGGCACTCGCCGAGCGGCCGTTCGGGACGCTATCGGGTGGTGAGAAGCAGCGGGCGCTGATCGCGCGGTCGGTGGCACAACAGGCTCAAGTGTTGGTTCTCGACGAGCCCACCAACCACCTCGATCTCCGCTATCAGCTTGAGACGTTGCAGCTCATCACGAGCCTCGGTGTCACGAGCATTATGGCCATCCACGA
>VXTU01000031.1 GCA_009837285.1 Chloroflexota bacterium
GGTGGGGACGGGGTTCCCGGAACCGGTGCCCGACGTGGAGACGATCGTCCGACTGCTCAAGCTGCACCGCCACGCGCCCCTCGACTTCCGCCCGGGCGGCGCGCACGGCCTGCCGCACCTCGCCGAGCCGCCGCAGTACACGCCGCGCCGGCGGTACTAACCGTCGGGGCTCCTCGTTCGATGCGGGCCGCGGTGTTAGTCTGTAAATACGGAATTCAGTATTCACGGAAGGCAGCACGATGGTAGCCGGGAAGAAGCGGCTCACGCTGGACGTCGACGCGGCGCTGCGGCAGCGCCTCAAGGTCGTAGCGGCGCTGAGGGGCGTCAGTATGCGCGAGTACTGCGAGACCGCGATCGAACGCGAGCTTGCACGCGACGAGGCGGGGCGAATGCCGAAGCTCCCCTTCGGTCCCGAGGCTGTCGAACGGCTGATGGCGCTCCAGGCGCGGCCGCCGGGCGGCGGCATGTTCGAGGGTGATTCCACTGACTTCATCCGCGAGGCTCGCGAGGGGCGGTGAACGACTTCGTCGTCGTCGACGCGAGCGTTGCGGTGAAGTGGCTGGTGAGGGAAGCGTACTCCGTCGAGGCACTGGAGCTGGTTGCGTCCTGGGCTGCGGCAGGAGTCACTCTCGTTGCTCCGCACCTCATGCCCGCGGAGGTATCCAATGCCCTGCACAAGCGTGTGGTCAGTGACGAGCTGTCGGTAACTGCGGCCTCCCGCCAAATCGAACTCCTGGTGGCATCGGGCATGGAACTGATCGAGACGCCTTCGTTGCACGTTCGCGCCCTGGCGCTCGCAAGCGAGCTCAACCAGACCGCCGCGTACGACGCGCACTATCTCGCGCTCGCCGAGGAGCTCGATTGCGAGTTCTGGACCGCCGACGCGAGGTTCTACCGTGCGGCCGCGCCGACCATTGACCGGATTCGCCTGCTCGGCGCTGTGACCTCGTAGGCGCGCGAGGAGCGGTGCCTCGTTCCGTCGAGCGTTGAGCACGTGCGGCGCGCGGTGGTATCGTCGCGGCCAGCCGCGAGTGCCCACCGACGGGGAGCCCAACGCTGGACCGCACATTCCGCAAGGCCCTCTACAAGCTCGTCCGCGATGTCTCCGACGTCGACGACCTCAATGCGCGCTTCGACGCCTTCATCGAGGACGTGCGGCAAGCGCCGCCCGACCAGCGCCCCTACCCCGACCAGGTCCGTGACACGCTGCGCGGACTGAGCCTGCGACGTGACCTGGCGCTCGCTCTGCAGCGGCGCTACGAAGACGCGCATGTCGGGCGCGTGCGCCAGCCCGCCTGACCTTCGAGACCCGGAACGCCTCGCATCCCGGTGGCTCGCCGCTGCCGCGCGCGCTGCTATGATCCGCGCGGTCTGGGTCCATTAGCCGAGCCATCTCCCCCGGCGCCAGCGGGCGGGCCATGGCCGCGAACGAGGGCGGGAGCACGATGACGACGACCGACACGCACAGCGTCGAGACGACCGATGTGGCCGGCGGCAGCGTCCAGTACCTGCGCGGCGGCAGCGGCTCGCCGGTGGTCGTGCTGCACCACTCGATCGGCAACGTCGGCTGGATGCCGTTCCACGAGAACCTCGCCCAGTCGCACGAGGTCTTCGTACCGGACCTCCCCGGCTACGGCCAGTCCGAGCGTCCCGAATGGGCGGCGCACCCGCGTGACATCGCGATCCTGTTCCTCCAGCTCCTGCAGAAGCGCGCCGGCGACGACCAGGTCGCCCTCGTCGGACTCGGCCTCGGTGGCTGGATCGCCGCCGAGATGGCGACGATGCACCAGGCCCGCCTCTCCTCGCTCGTGCTCGTCGGAGCGCCCGGCATCCAGCCCGACGAGGGCGAGATCCTGGACCAGATGCTGATCGACTACCACGAGTACGTACGGGCCGGGTTCCACGACGAGGCACGCTACGAGGAGGAGTTCGGCGCTGAGCCCTCGCCCGAACTGAAGGAGCTGTGGGACTTCAGCCGCGAGATGACGGCCCGCCTCTCCTGGAAGCCGTACATGTACAGCCGCGAGCTGCCACACCTCCTGCAGGAGGTCCAGACGCCGACCCTCGTCGTCTGGGGCGACGACGACCGCGTGGTCCCGATCAGCTCGGCGCAGGTCTACGAGCGATCGATGCCCAACGCGCGCCTCGTGACCATCGATGACTGCGGGCACTTCGCGGACCTGGAGCAGCCGGACGCGCTGGCGGCGCTGGTGACGGAGCACATCGGCGCGGGGTAGCGTCCTGCCAGCCTCTCCGGTCACGATCGAGCCCGGCTTGCGAGCCGGGCTCGCTGCATCATCGGCAGTCCGCAGCCGTGGTTCGCTATAGTGCGGCCGAGCCAGACGAGCGAGGAGGGCGCCCATGGATCATGAGTTCAACGAGGTCCAAGAGCTGCTCGCGCAGACCGCGCGCGACTTCTTCTCGCGCGACTTCCCGATGGACCGCATCCGCGACGCTCACCGCTCCGACGCCGGGTACGACGAGGCGCTCTGGCCGGCCCTGCAGGAGCTGGGCTGGAGCGGCGCCGCCTTCCCCGAATCGATGGGTGGCAGCGGCGGTGGCCTGCTCGATATCGCGCAGGTGATCGAGGAGATGGGCAAGGGGTGCGCCGCCAGCCCATTCCTGCACTCCGCCGTCGCGGCGGGGCTTGCCATCGTCGACGCCGCCCCCGACCTTGCCGCTCAGGTGGCCGCCGGCGAGGCGACCGTCATCCCCGCGCTCTCGAGCCACCCGGAGGACCATCCGGCCGTTGCCGACGGCACGCTCTCGGGCCGCGCGCTCGCAGTGCCGTGGGCGAACCTCGCGACGCACTTCCTGGTCGGGATTGGCGGCGACAACCACATGGCCGTGGTCGCGGCCGGCGCGAACGGCGTCGCCGCGGAGCAGATGCCCGCGGCCGACGGCGACCTGATCTTCGACGTCAAGTTCACGGACGCCGAGTTCGAGATCGTCGAGGCGCCCGGGCTCGTGACGCATGTGCTCGCGCTCGGAGCGGCGGCGGAGGCACTGCTCATGCTCGGCCTCTGCCAGCGTGCGCTCGACCTCGCCTCGGAGTACTCGAAGGTGAGGATCGCGTTCGGGCAGCCGATCGGCAGCTTCCAGGCGATCTCGCACAAGTGCGCCAACATGGCCGTCGACATCGAGGTCGGCCGGTACCTGTGCTACAAGTCCGCCTGGCTGCACGGTACCGGCCAGCCGTACGAGATGGCCGCGCGCTACGCCAAGGCGTTCATGGGCGAGGCCACCGCGCGCATCACCCGCGACGCCATCCAGGTGCACGGCGGCGTCGGCTACATCGACGACCACTTCGTGCTGTTCCCGTACCGCCTCGGCAGCGCGGCGGCGGGGATGTACGGCACCGCACACGAACACCGACGCGCCGTGGCCGACGCGGTCCTGGCATAGCGGAGCAGGAACCATGGACTTCGAATACACCGACAGCGAAGAGGCTTTCCGCGCCGAGGTCCGCGAGTTCCTCGCCGAGGTCTGGCCGGAGGAGATCCGCCGCGCGGGCCGCGCCAGCGACGAGGAGCGCGAGCGCTTCCGCCGCGCCGTCGGGCAGCGCGGCTGGTTCTCGCTCGGGCTGCCCGAGGAGTACGGCGGCCTGCCGAACTTCAGCCAGATGGAGCGCTACATCGTCAGCGACGAGGCCAGCCGGGCGGGCGCGCCGCTACCGCCGTACCTCGTCAGCATCATGGGGCCGCTGATCATGAAGTACGGCACCGACTGGATGAAGGAGGACGTGCTGCCTCGCATCCGCAACGGCGATGTCGACTTCGTGCTCGGGTTCACCGAGCCCGAGACCGGCTCGGACCTCGCGAATCTGCAGACTCGCGCCTACCGCGACGGCGACGAGTACGTCATCAACGGGCAGAAGATGTACGGCAACCCCGGCCCGGACGACATGATGTACCTCGCCGTCCGCACCGACCCGGACGCCCCGTTGCGGCGCGGCATCTCCGTGCTCTTCGTCGAGTACGGCCGGGACGGCTTCACCGCCACCAAGATGCCCACGCTCGCCGGCAACACCGTGGGCGCGACGTTCTACGACGACGTGCGCGTCCCCGCCGACCATCTGCTGGGCGAGGAGAACAAGGGCTGGGACTACATTCGCGAGGCGCTCGACCTCGACCGCACCAGCGGCATCACGTACGGCCACCTCCCCCTGCGCCTGGCGGAGCTGATCGAGTACGTTAAGTCCTCGACGCTCAACGGACGGCCGCTGATCGACGACCCGTGGGTCCGAGACCGCATCGCCCAGTTCGTGATCGAGGTGGAGGCGGGCGAGCTGCTGCAGGGTATGACGGCCTCCAAGATCGCCGCGGACCTGCGGCTGCGCATGGAGTCCTCGATCGTGAAGGTGTTCCTGACGGAGATGGAGCGCCGGATGGGCGAGTTCGCGATGGAGGTGTCGGGACCGCTGGCGTCGCTGACGCCGGACTCCGAGGACGCGCCCGCGGGCGGGCAGTTCTACTGGACGCACCGCAGCAACCCGGGCATCACGATCGCGGGCGGGAGCAACGAGATCCAGCGCAACATCATCGCGCAGCAGGGGCTGGGGCTGCCGAGGGCGTAGAGGGCTCGACGGCCGTTCGCGTGAGGCATCTTGTCATCATGATGTCGAGGCATCATGATGACTCTATGCGGACAACACTCACCCTCGACGATGACCTCGCTCGCGTGCTGAAGCAGCGCGCAAGGCTGCTCGACCAGCCGTTCAAGCAAGTCGTGAACGACACGCTGCGCCGGGGCCTGTTACAGGCGAGCAGCAACGCCGCGCGCCAGCCGTTCCGGGTCCGACCCATCAGCAGCCCGTACGCTCCCGGCATTGATCCGCTGCGGCTCACGGACATCGCCAACGACCTCGACAACGAGCGCTTCCTCGAACTCCACGGCGAGGACACTGATAAAGACTCGTGATCATTCCCGACGCGAACTTGCTCATCTACGCGTACAACGATCAGGACCCGCTTCACGTCGCCGCGCAGTCATGGTGGGAGGCTCTCCTTCAGGGGTACGAGCCGGTCGGTCTGCCCTGGGTCGTCTCGACCGCGTTCGTGCGCGTGCTCTCGGACCGGAGAATCCTACCCGTACCCGCAACCCCCGAGCAGGCGGTCGACTTCGTGCGCGAGTGGTTCGAAACGCCAAACGTTGTCCCACTCGAACCTGGCCCCGACCATCTCACCTACCTGCGACGCAACCTCGTGGGCGCCCGCCGGGGAGGGAACCTCGTTCCCGACGCCCACATTGCCGCGCTCGCCATCGAGAACGACGCCGAGGTGCACTCCCACGACTCCGACTTCGGCCGCTTCCCTGACGTGCGCTGGCACGATCCGATCCGCAACCCGCGCTGAGCGGCCATCACCCCTTGTTGTCCCGCACCGGGGTACGATCGAGGCGCACAAGCACGCCCTGACGCTGCCTGGAGGTGCCCGTGCCGCGCCCGCCCGCCCCGCACCGCGCAGCCGCGCTCCTCACCGTCGCGCTCGTGACGGCGATCCTCGCCGCGTGCGGCGGCGACGACGGGTACGGGGAGGCGCCTGACGAGATCGACTTCTCCGCGCAGGCCGTGGGCGCGGCCTTCAACGCCGACATCCAGCCGCAGGTCATCAACTCCGCGCTCGCCCTCGGCCCCAACCGCGTGATCGTCGCGCTCTTCACCTCGGAGCTCGACCTCGTGCACGACGCCAAGGGCGTCCTGCGCCTCTACCGCCTCGACGACGCCGGTATGGGGACGTTCGAGGGCGAGCACCAGCTGCGGCGCGCCACCATCACCGGCGAGACCACGCACAAGCACGCCGACGGCAGTGACCACCTCCACGAGGACCCGCTCGCGACGGTCTACCTCGCCAGCATCGACTTCCCGGCGACGGGCAAGTGGGGCGTCGCGATCTCCATCGACGTGGGCGAGGAACGCTACGACCAGCTCCTCACCGGCCCCGTCGTCGTGCTCGACCGCACGCCGGAGCCGGGCCTCGGCGACCCGCTGCCGCCGAGCACGCACCTGACGCTTCGCGACGTCGACGACGTCACGGAGATCAACAGCTCGACCGAGCCGATCGCTGCGATGAACGAGCTGACGGTGGCCGAGGCGCTCCGGACCGGGAAGCCGGTGCTCGTCGCCATCGCGACGCCGGCGTTCTGCCAGTCGCGCTTCTGCGGGCCGATGATGGACGAGGTGGTGCACCCGCTCTACGAGGAGTTCTCCGACCGCGTCCAGTTTGTCCACGTCGAGCCGTTCCTGCTGCACGAGGCGCGCAACAACCAGCGGCTCGTGCCCGTGCCGCTGCTGGCCGAGTGGCGGCTGCTCACCGAGCCATGGATCTTCGTTGCCGACGCCGACGGCAGCGTGGTCGCGAAGTTCGAGGGCATCACGACCGTCGAGGAGGTGCGCGAGACCCTCGCGTCCCTGGTCGCCTCCGGCGGCGGGTAGCGCACAGCGAGGCGGCCCCAGTGCCGGTACCCGACTACACCACCCTCGAGTTCCCCGACCCGCCGGACGACCGCCCGTACGTCATCGTCGACATGATCGCCTCGGCGGACGGCAGAACCGTGATCGAGGACAACGAGGCCGGGCTCGGCTCGCGCACCGACCGGCGCCTGCTCCACGAGTTGCGCCTGCACGTCGACGTAGTGCTCGCCGGCGCCGGGACGCTGCGGGCGACCGGCGCGTCACCTCGGCTCTACGACGAGGACCTGGAGGCGCTCCGTCTGCAGCGCGGGAAGTCGCGGATGCCGAACGGCGCGGTCATCAGCGCGTCAGGCAAGGTCCCGCTCGACGCCACCTTCTTCACGTCGCCGCGGTTCGACGCGTACCTGTACCTCGCCGACACCGCCCCGTCAGCCCGCCGCGAGGCGATCGAGGCGACCGGCAGACCGGTGGTCGAGGTCCCCGCCGACGACGCAATACCCGCGATGCTGCGTCACATGCGCAGCGAGATGGGCGCGCGCCTCGTGATGCTCGAAGGCGGCCCGACGCTCAACGGGGAGTGCTTCCGCGCGGGCGTCGTCGACGAGCTGTTCCTGACCCTCGGCGGCGTCGTGGTCGGCGGGCACGGGCTGCCGACGGCCGTCGAGATGCTCGGGGTCGAGGTCACGCGCGCGACGGTGACACGCCTCGAGCTGCTTTCAGCGACGCCGAACCCGGAGACCGACGAGGTCTACCTGCGCTACCGCGTCCGCCGTTAGCCCGACCCGGCAGCAGCGACCGCCGCTTCGCACGCATCGACCGCCGACACCGCGTCCTCGACGCGCTCGATGGGCGCCTCCTGGCCGCTACCGTCGCGCAGCTCCCACGTGCCGAGGCCGACGACCGGCCGCCCGCTGATCAGCGCGAAGGCGATCTCGGAGAGCGTGCCGAGCTGGCCGTCGATGGCGATCACCGCCTCGCCGGCCCGCGCGACCAACACGTTGCGCGTGTAGCCGATGCCCGTCGGCAGCGGGATGTCGACGAACTCGTTGACGTCGCCGAGGTCGTCGCCCGGCAGGATGCCGACGGTCAGTCCGCCCGACTCCTTCGCGCCGCGGCAGGCCTCGCGCATGACGCCGGTCCGCCCGCCACAGATCAGCACATGCCCGCGCGCCCCGATCTCGCGGCCGACCTCGAACGCCACCCGCGACGCCCGCTCGTCTGCCTCTTGCCCGCCGATGACCGAGATGCGCATCGCCCGCCTGCCTTCCTCGCCGACCCGTGTCGCGGGCGAGCGTAGCGGCAGGCGGCGTCGCGCGCCCGTGGTCCGGGCCGCTCAGGGTGAGGTGGGCTAGCGCAGGGGCAGGTCGAGCACGGTGACGAGGCCACGGCGCGTGTTCGGGATCACCCGCGCGGCGCGCAGGACCGCGGCCGCCGTCGCGTCGTCGCCGAAGACGCCGCCGTCGAAGCGAAGTGTGAGCGGCGGCGTGCCGTCGACCACGATCTCGTCGTACTCCTCATCGACCGCGGCGTTCGCCTCGAAGTGCAGGCTCACGACGCGGCCATCCGAGGTCGCCCCGCTCAGGGTCTCCAGTGTGCCGGCGACCGCCGCCTGGCCGCCCGTGCGGCAGGGCACCATGTCGTGCTGCCAGTCGGTAAGCGCCCAGCCCAGCGAGTCGGCGAGCAGCCGGGCGGACTCGACGAGGCCGACGTGGCCGAAGCCTCCTGCGTCGCGTCGCGCCTCCCATTCCTCGACGGTCAGCCCCATGCCGACCTTCTGCTGGAACGGGATCCGCCGCCTCGAAGGGTCCTGCACGCGACGCACCGCGACCGCCGTGATCCCGTGCGAGATCGAGGCGAGCGAGGCGGGCAGCGCGTCCATGAGGAAGCCGGGGTTCACACCGGTCGCGACGACGGTGCGTTCCGCCTCCTTCGCCTGCGCGTCGATCGCGGCGGCGATCTCCGGGTGCCGCTCGTACGGGTACGTCAGCTCCTCGCACGTCGAGACGACATGGAACCCGTGGCCCAGGGCTTCTTCGAGTTGCCCGGCGACGCGGTCGAGGTACGACCCGGTGCAGTGCACGAGGATCGCGTCGTCACCGTCGGCATCGGCGCGCGCCGTGGCGACCGAGTCGCGGATCGGGACGTCCGGCGCGCCCTCGACGAACTCACCGAGCGGCCGCCCGACCATCTCGGGGTTGATCTCGACGGCGCCCGCGACCTGCAGCGAGGGCTCGCCGAGGGCCGCCTCGGCGATGCGCACGCCGATCGGGCCCAACCCCTGCACGACGATGGGCAGCGGCGCGTTCATGCAGACCTCCAATGGTGGTGGGACTACACAACCAGTGTCGGCACTCGCCCCCGAAGGCGCGAACGCGCGCTACGCGACCACCTCGCGCAGCTCTCCGGCGACGTGGAGCGCGCGGGCGGCCTGCTCCTCCGCCTGCCGCGCGCTGTCGCCCGTGTAGCGCGCCGGATCCAGCATCTCGGCGAGGCGCTCCGCGCCCAGCCGGTCGGCCACCTCCTCGTCACGCCCGAGGATGGCGGCGAACGGCTCCCCGCTGATGGCCGCCTCCTGCGCCGCCTCGTACACCACGTCGTGCGCGCGCTGGCGGCCGATCTCGCGGCCGAGTGTGAGCATGAGGCTCTCCGACATGATCATCCCGCCCGAGAGGTCGAGGTTCTCGCGCATCCGCTCCGGGAAGACCGAGAGCCCCGTGACCACGTCCTGCATCCGCACCAGGATGTCGCCGGTCAGGTCGAGCGCGCGGCTCAGCGCGCGGTCGATGAGCACGGATCGGGTGCCGTCTGCCTCGTGGTCGCCAAGCATCGCCTCGAGGGCCATCGGGACGAGCGACCGCACCTCGGTGTCGTCGGCCATGATGTCCTGGCACAGCTTGGGATTGCGCTTCTGCGGCATCGTGCTGCTGCCGACGCTGCCGGGCGGCACGGGCTCCTCGACCTCGCCGTACTCGTCGGCCATGAGCCGGCGCACCTCGCGCGCGGCCTTCCCGCATGTCGTGTCGAGCATGGCGAGGACGAGCACGTACTCCGTCATGTGGTCGTAGGTGGTGCGGCTGGGCAGCGGCATCGAGCCGAACCCGAGCAGCTCGCCCATCCGCGCCTGCAGCGCCGGGCCGTGGCCCTCGAAGGAGGCGGCCGTGCCCGCGCCGCCGCCGAGCATCACGACGAACAGCCGCGGCTCGAGCTGGCGCAGCCGCTCGACGTGGCGGCACAGCTCGTCGATCCACACGGCGACCTTCGCCCCGAACGTCGACGGCACCGCGTGCTGCGCATGCGTGCGACCAGCGATGGCGTCGTCCTTCGTCCGTTCGGCGAGGTCGGCGAGCGCCTCGAGGAGCTCCGCGACCTCGTGGAGCACGATGCGGTGCGCCTTGCGAACCTGCAGCAGCAGGCCGGTCTGCGTGATGTTCTGCGTCGTCGCGCCCCAGTGGGCATAGCCACCCGCGTCGCCCTCGCACAGCCGGTCGAGCTCCCACACGAGCGGGACGAGCCCGTGCCCGGTCACACGCAGGCCCTCGGTCACGAGGTCGAGGTCGAACAGCTCGAGCCGCGCCTTGCGCTCGATCTCCTCGGCCGCAGCGGCCGGGATCATGCCGGCCTCGGCCTCCGCGTGCGCGAGTGCGACCTCGACGTCGAGCCAGGCCTGCCAGCGCGCGTCACGCTGGAAGAGCGCGCGGATGCCGGGGTCGCGGACGCGCAGGTTGGTGGGCTGTTCCAGGCTCATCGTGTGCTCCTCGGCGCGCGCCGATGCTACGCGAGGAGCCCTCGTGCGCTAGTCCAGTCGCGCACCTCGCAGCCGCAGCGAGTTCACCATCACGGAGACTGAGCTGAGCGCCATCGCCGCCGCCGCGACGATGGGGTTGAGGAACCCGTGCTCGCCGAAGATCGGGCGCAGCACGACGGGCACGGAGGCGTCCTCGAACAGCAGCGCGAGCCCGACGTAGCCGAGCCCGGCGGCCACCGGGATCAACAGCGTGTTGTAGCCGAACGCCCACACCAGGTTGAGGCGCATGGTCCGCATCGTCGCGCGGCTCAGCGCGATCGCCGACGCGACACCGCCGAGGTCGGCGCGCATGAGTGTCACCGGGGCCGCCTCGAGCGCCACGTCGGAGCCGCCGCCCATGGCGATGCCGACGTCGGCCTGCGCGAGCGCGGGGGCGTCGTTGATGCCGTCGCCCGCCATCGCGACGTGGCCGCCTTCGTCCTGCAGCGCACGGACGGCGTCGACCTTGCCGTCCGGCAGCACTTCGGCCACGACGCGCTCGATGCCCGCTTCGCCCGCGATCGCCGCGGCGGTCTCGCGGCGGTCGCCGGTGAGCATGACCGGCTCGATGCCGAGCGCCTGCAGCCGCGCCACCGCGGCCCGCGTCGAGGGCCGCAGCGGGTCGGCAACAGTCACGAGGCCCGCGAGGTTGCCGTCGATCGCGACGAGGAGCGGCGTCTCGCCCCGCGCCGCCGCTTCGGCGGCGAGCTTGGCGAGCGCCGCGAGGTCGACGTCCTCGGCTTCGAGGAGCGCGGCGTTCCCGGCGACGATCGTGCGTCCCTCCACGTTCGCGACCACGCCCATCCCGGGCTCGGCGCGGAAGTCGCCGGGCCAGGCGAGGTCGAGGGCGCGCCGCTCGGCTTCGCGCGCGATGGCCGAGGCGATCGGGTGCTCCGAGCCGCGCTCGGCGGACGCGAGCAGCCGGACGAGGTCGTCCTCGCTGTCGAGCGCGCTCACCAGCGCCTCGACGGAGGCGACCTCGGGGCGGCCCTCGGTGAGCGTGCCGGTCTTGTCGAGCGCGACCGCGTCGACCTCGTGCGCCTGCTCCAGCGCACGGGCGTCGCGGATGAGTACGCCGGCTGCCGCGCCACGGCCGATCCCTACGGCGATCGCCGTGGGCGTGGCGAGGCCGAGCGCGCAGGGGCAGGCGATGATGAGCACGGTGACGGCGTTGATGAGCCCGAACGTCAGCGCGGGCTCCGGCCCGAGCACCCACCACCCGAGCAGCGTCAGCGCCGCCACAACGAGCACCGCCGGCACGAAGACCGCCGCGACGCGGTCGACCATCGCCTGGATCGGAGCCTTCGAGGCCTGCGCGAACTCGACGAGCTTCGTGATGCGCGCCAGCGCGGAGTCGGCGCCGACGGCCGTCGCACGGAGCTGCAGCGCGCCAGTCGTGTTCATCGTGGCGCCGTAGACCGCGTCGCCGGCGCGCTTCGGGACGGGCATCGACTCGCCGGTCAGCATCGACTCGTCGACCGCGGAGGCGCCGTCGATGACCTCGCCGTCGACGGGGAGCCGCTCACCCGGCTGCACGACGACGATGTCGCCGGGCTGCACGGCGGCGATGGGGATCTCGTACTCCTGGCCCTCCTCGAGCACGCGAGCGAGGGTCGGGCGCAGCTCGATGAGGCGTCGGACCGCGTCGGACGAGCTCGCCTTGGCGCGCGCCTCCAGCAGGCGGCCGAACAGCACCAGCGCGACGATCGCGGCGGCGGTGTCGAAGTAGACGTTGGGCTGGAGCCCCGCCTCGGGCTCGAAGAGGCCGGGCGCGAACGTCGCGAGCACCGAGTACCAGTAGGCCGCCGAGGTGCCGACGGCGATGAGCGTGTACATGTCGGCCGTGCCGTGTCGCGCGGCCCGCAACGCGGCCACGTGGAACCGCCACCCGGCCCAGTACTGCACCGGCGTGGCGAGTACGAAGAACAGCGGGTGCCAGACACGGTCCGGGACGGTGTCGAGGCCCGGCAGGCGCGTGTACGCCATCGAGCCGATGAGCAGGACGGCGATGACGCTGGCGAAGATGGTGCGGGTGCGCAGTTCGCGGTACTCGGCCCGGCGCTCGGCCTCCAGGCTGTCGCGCGCCTGGTCCTCGTCCATGCCCTCGCCGGGCAGCCAGACGTCGTACCCCGCCTTCGTGACCGCCTCGCGCAACGCGGCCAGCGGGGTCTCAGCGACGGCGACCGTTGCCTCCTCGGTGGCGAGGTTCACGCTGGCGGAGTCGACGCCCGGCACGGCGACGAGCGCCCGCTCGACGCGGCGCACGCAGGAGGCGCAGGTCATGCCGCGGACGGGGAGCCGCAGTTCTTCGAGGGCGGTGGGGGCGGGAGGTTCGGATGTCATGTGAAGATGTTAGCGCGGCAGGCGCGGCGGGGTGCACCCGCGCGCTCACGTTGAGGACATTATGGAGCGAAGACCAGCGTCTCCCGACTTAGTCGAAGCCAAGCTGCGGGTCATCCGAGAGGCGGCGCGGCACGAGTTTCCGACGGCCGACATCGAGGTCATGCTCGACGAGATCGCCCGAGGTCACGGTATCTCGCTACCTGGCACTGGAGACCAGGAGTCACGCTGAAGAGGTCGAGCGTCGGGCATGGGTCGACGCGACGGCCATCTTTCCCCGGCGGGGCGCAGTCAATCCGGCTCCCTCTCCCTGCAGGGAGAGGGCTGGGG
>VXTU01000114.1 GCA_009837285.1 Chloroflexota bacterium
GGCTACCGCGGCGGCGGTGGTGGCGGCTACGGCGGTGGTGGCGGCGGTGGCCGCGACTACGGCGGCGGCGGTGGCGGTGGCCGAGGCGGCTACGGCGGCGGCGGCGGTCGCGACTACGGTGGCGGCGGCGGCGGTGGCCGAGGCGGCTACGGCGGCGGAGGCCGCGACCGCTACTAGGCCTCCCTGTAAGGCCATTCCGGACCGGTCAGACTCGGGTCTCGCGGTGTCGCGCCGACGCGCGACACCGCCTCGACGCCTGCGCGGTGCATGAGACAGCCTGGACCTTATGGCTGGGCGAGCCTGTGGTCGCATGCATCCGGCCGCCGTTCCCCGGCCTGGTTACCGTCACGAAGAACGGTGGGTGCCTCGTCGGCGGCTGGTCGGTGTGTGCGACGCGGACACAAGACCGGCCGCCCCGATGCGTTGACAGGGGCCCTGTGCGGCGGGAATCTGGAAGCCGGAATGCGCCGGTAGCTCAGGGGACAGAGCATCAGACTTCGGATCTGACGGTCGAGGGTTCGAATCCTTCCCGGCGCGCCATCCACCCCTCACCCCTCGAAATCACCGGCGTGACGGCGCGACGGCATCGTGACGCCGCTCGATGCCTGGGCGCGGCGTGGGCGGGGTGTTGGCAACTGCGCCGGAACAGAGTAGAAACACACATGCAGGCGGGGCGGTCGCGTCGCTTCCGCTTACGCGAGCAGCGATCGCCGGTGCCAGAATGTGGCGCTGGAGGAATGGAGGAGACGTGCCGAAGCAATCCCCAGTACCTGACGAGTTGACGCAGCCCTTCTTCGACGCGTGTAACGAAGACCGGCTGGTTGTGCAGCGGTGCAACGAGTGCACCGAGCTTGACGGCCTGCTCATGCTGCAGCACCCCCCCTCAGAGGAGTGCCGCCGCTGTGGCCCGCACGGAACCCTTGAGTGGCACGAGGTCAGCGGCCGCGGCCGGATCCAGTCGTACGTCACCATGTACGACACCCCGGTGGCTTCGCTGCAGGAAGACCAGCCGTTCAACATCGCCGTTGTCGAGCTGTGGGAAGACAAGAACGCGCTGTTCCTGTCGCACCTCCCCGGCACCCCGGTCCGCGAGGTCCCCATGGGCGCCGAGGTTCGCGTCGTGTTCGAGGTGACTCCGGCCAACGGCCAGAAGGTCGCCGAGTGGGAGGTCGTCGGGGACTAACCCCCTCACCGACAGGTAGCAATACCAGGGCGTAAACGCCCAGGAAGGGCAAAGTAATGGCTGAAAACGCACCTGCGGACTTCTACCGGACGCAGGAAAACCCGGGCCTCTGGGAGCACCGCGGCAAGGTCGCGGCTGTTGGCATTGGCCACTCCCCCACCGCGCGGCGCTGGGACGGCCAGGCCAGCACCAGCATCGGCGCGTGGGCCATGGTCGCGATCCGCAACGCCATCGAGGACGCCGGCATCAGCCCGAGCGACGTCGACGGCCTGGTCCTGGACCGCTCGACCACAACCGGCGCGTGGTGGCCCGAGGGCGACCCGCTCCCCGAGGACGTGATCTCGCAGTTCCAGCCCGGCATCGAGCCGTTCGATGGCATCGCCGCGCTCAGCTCCGAGTGGATCCTCAACAACATGCCCGAGCTGGACAACGTGTCCTTCTCGATGTACGGCCCGGGCTGCATGTCCAACGTCATCTGTGTCGCAGCCGAGGCCATTGGCCGCGGCCTCGCGAACACCGTGGTCCTGCTGAAGGCCTGGCACAACTTCCCGGGCCGCTACTACCAGGGCGGCGCGAACGCGCGTCCGCTGGTTGAGGGCCCGGCCGTGTGGCGGAACCCCTGGGGCGTCAGCGCCGCCACCGGCGACGGCTGGACCTTCCAGGAGTACATGGCGAAGTACGGCAAGACCCACGACATGATGGCTCCGTTCATCGTCGAGGAGAAGAAGAACGGCCTCATGTTCCCCGAGGGCTTCTTCGCGCAGCACCGGCCCGACGAAGTGACCGTTGAGGACTACGTCAACGCTCGCTGGATCGTCGAGCCGATGAACCTCTTCGACCACGACATGCCCATCCACGTCGCGGTTGCCTACGTGTTCACGACTGCCGAGCGCGCTGCCGACATGGCGCAGACGCCGGTCTACATCCTGAACCACGGCACTACCCGGCCGAAGTTCGGTCTGACCCAGGGCCTCGACAACGCCGAGGCTTCCACGGACTCGACCGGCCGCAAGATGCTCGACGGCGCCGGCATCACTTCCGACGACCTCTCCTTCGAGAACATGTACGAAGGCTTCACCACCTTCCACAACTACTTCATCGAGGGCCTGGGCTTCGCGGGGATCCAGCGCGGTGAGGCGCTCGACCTGTACGCCGGTGATATCAGCATCACGTCTGACAAGCCGGTGTCCCCGAGCGGTGGCAACCAGGGTGGTGGCCGCACGCGCATCTGGATGCACACGGACACGATCCAGCAGATCCAGGGTCGCGCGGGTGACCGCCAGATCCGGGTGCCTGCCGAGATCGGCATCTCCGGTGGGCCGATGCCGCAGGGTGGCGACTTCACCATCTGGAGCTCGACGCCTGACTAGGCATTCGCCTGCGCGGAGTGCGCTCTGATTCAAGGGCACACACGGAAGCCCCCTCGCGAGAGGGGGCTTCTGCTTGCCTGCTCCGGGTCCCTCTCCCGCGCGGCGGGGTATCCCCGCGACGTGGCAAGCCTCGGGCACAGCCCGAGGCTCGCCGACCCGGCCCTACTGCGGGAGAGGGCGGGGGGTGAGGGTCCGGCGATACTCCTCGAAGGCTGCCAAAAGGGGATCGGAGTCCGCTCAGCCCGACCGCACGGCCACGTGCAGCGCCACCGTCCCAAGGCCGAACGTCCGCACACGCTCGCCCTCGAACCCCGACGCTTCGAGTCGCCCCGACAGCTCGTCGACGGACATGAAGTGCTCCGCCGAGACCGGCAGGTAGGAGTAGGCGTCGCTGTGCCCGCCGAACATGCGCCCCAGTAGCGGCACGACGCGCGCCAGGTGGAAGCGCTTGAACGGCGCCAGCAGGCCACCCTCGATGCGCGGGATGTCCAGCACCGCCAGCCGCCCGCCCGGCCGCAACACGCGGTGCGCCTCCGCCAGCAACCCGCCGACATCCGGCACGTTGCGCATCACGAACGCCGCGCACCATGCGTCGGCCGCTCCGTCTGCGAGCGGGAGCCGCAGCCCGTCGCCGTGCACGAACGCGACGCTCGCAGCGCCTCGCTCCGCCGCCTTGCGGCGCGCGATCGGGAGCATGGGCGCCGCGAAGTCCACGCCGAGCACGGCGCCCGCGCCGGCCCGCGCGCACGCCAGCGAGAGGTCGCCCGTCCCGCACCCCACGTCGACCACGCGGTCGCCGGGGCGCACGAGGGCGCGCGCGGTGGCAGTGCGCCAGGCGTGGTGGCGGCCACCCGTCATGATGGTGTTCATGAGGTCGTAGCGCCCGGCGATCTCGCCAAAGATGCGCCGCACGTACCCCGCACGGTCCGCCGAGGGGTCGTACAGCCCTTCGACGCCCGCGGGCGCGTCTCGTCGCTCAGGTGGAGGTGTGCCGCTCACGCGTCGAGCCTAACGGGTCGGCGGCGCTATCGGCAGTACGCTTCAAGGGGATTCACGTGCGTAGTACGCATGTGCTGACGTATACTGCGCTGCGCCAGACGGCACTCCCCGCCGGAAGCACCATCGCAGCGATGCCGCTTCGCCTCGTCCCCTGGTCCCCCGAGTACGGCAGCGGCATCGAGGCCGAGACCGACGCTGCCGCAGACGACGGCGCGTCGCTGGTCGAGGCCGACTTCGAGGGCTCGTGGCGTGCGATCCGCCCGGCCGCCGCAGCGCACCCAGCTGTCCAGATCGTCGACGGCGTCCGACGCGTCGAGGCCCACGCGATAGACGACGGCAGCGACGGGACCATGGCCTTCGGCCTCTTCGGGTCGTACGCGGTGGGCGTCGTGCGCTGCGAAGGGCAGCGCGCGCACATCCCCGACAGCGAGCGCGTGCTGCGCGTACGCCGCCGCTACCTGCAGACGGGCGGCGAGGCCGACGACCGCACCGTCGCTGTCGGCGACGCCGAACTGCACTTCCGCGCCGAGCTCCCCGCTGGAGCTCAGGCGCCCGCCGACCTCATCGCCGCGCTCAACCGGCTGATGTTGGACGAAGAAGCGCGGCTCGCCGAGGAACTGTCGGAGGACGACTCGACGCTCACGATCGTGGACGGCCCGCTCCGGTTGCGCGCGGCGGGTCCCCGCGTGGTCGGCTACGTGAAGCGCACGCACCGCTGGTACATCGGACCGGACCGGTTCGGCCTGCTCGGCACGCTCGCGGTGGGGGAGCGCACGCCGCTGTTCCGCATCGCCGAGAACGACGGGCAGCGCGACCGGCTCGCGTGGTACCTGCGCCTCGCCGACATGGGCACGCAGTATCACCAGCTGTCGGGCATCGTGCGCCTGGAGACGCTGGGTACGCTGCCACCGAGGGATGCGGGCGCGCTCGCCGACCAGACGGCGCTGGTGCTGCCGCGACTGGCGTCCTCGCCGATCCGCGACCCTCGCGCTCCGCAGAACCTCACCCCCGTCGGCGCGCTCGAGCAGTTGCTGACACGTCGGCTCGGCGACCGGCTGTGGATCCGACGCCGCATCGCGGCGGCGCTCGAACCCGCGTCCACCACGTTCGCGATCGCCGCGGAGGCCTCGTGATGACGACCAACCGCAACGCCGACGGGCACGCTCCCGTGACGTCCGACCTCGTCGAAGCGCCGGGAGGCGCCTCGAGCCATGCCGGGCTCGTGCTCGGCATGGAGAACGCCGCGGCCACGCCGCTCGGCTTCTCCGTCTTCGTCGACCGCGCTCACTACCTCCAGCTCGACGACGTGGTCCACGCACGCTCGCCACTGCCGCCGGGCGGCCCCGTCGAGGCCGTCGACTTCTACGGCGTCGTCGACGAGGTGCGAGCGGTGCAGGAGGGCGTCCGCTTCGACTCCGATGTCGCGCTCGTCAGCGAGGGGCTGCTCCCGGCCGAGCCTGCCGTCACCGCGCACGTCGCCGTGACGCGTGTCGAGCCCGAGATCTTCGTCCCGCCGCAGCCCGGCCGGCCCGTCAGCCTCGCACGCGGCGAGGCGCGCGACCGCGCCCTGTTCTTCGACCAGATGACGAAGCGCGTTCCGTTCGGCCTCTCCCGAGATGGTGAGCGCGTCTACGCCAACCTCGAGTTTCTCGACGGCACGCGCGGCGCGCACGTCAACATCTCCGGCATCTCAGGCGTCGCCACCAAGACGTCGTACGCGATGTTCCTGCTGCACGCGCTGTTCGAGAGCGGCACGCTGGGCCCCGAGGCCGCCAACACGCGCTCGCTGATCTTCAACGTGAAGGGCGAGGACCTGCTCTTCCTCGACAAGCCCAACGCGCAGCTCGCCGACGAGGACCGGGAGGACTACGCCCGCCTCGGCCTCCCCGCCGAGCCGTTCCGCTCGGTGTCGTTCTACGCGCCCGCGCGGCGCGGGACGCCCGCGCCGGAGACCGGCTCGCGCATGGAGGGCGTGACCGGCTTCTACTGGACGCTGCGCGAGTTCTGCGCCGAGCGGTACCTGCGCTTCCTCTTCGCCGACGCCGACGACGAGCGCTCGCAGCTCGGCCTCGTCGTGCAGCAGGTGGAGGCCCAGCTCGCGCTCGCCGCGCGGCTCTCGCTCCCCCTCGACGCGCCCACGGTCGAGATCGGCGGCGAGGTGATCACGGACTTCGACGAGCTGGTCGACGCGATCGGGCTGATGACCGACCCCGAGGAGGGCGGCACGTGGGCCGGCCGCGCAGCCGCCGGCACGGTGCAGGCGTTCCTGCGCCGCCTCGACGCCGCCAAGCCGTACGTCGGCCACCTCATCCGCGGCCACGCCTCCGAGGACGACGCAGCGCACGTCATCGACACCGGCCGCGCGCAGGTCACGGTCGTCGACATCCACCGCCTGCACGACCGCGCGCAGCGGTTCGTCGTGGGCGTGATGCTCAAGCGCGAGTTCGAGCGCAAGGAGGCGAGCGGCTCGCCGCGGCCGCTCATGCTCGTCGTGCTCGACGAGCTCAACAAGTACGCGCCGCGCGAGGGCCGTAGCCCGATCAAGGACGTGCTGCTCGACATCGCCGAGCGGGGGCGCTCGCTCGGCGTGGTGCTGGTCGGCGCCCAGCAGACCGCGAGCGAGGTGGAGCCGCGCGTGGTCGCGAACTGCGCCTACCGCGTGGCGGGCCGCCTCGACGCCGCCGAGGCGCAGCGCGGCGAGTACGGGTTCCTGACGCCGGCCGCGCGCGCGCGCGCGTCGTTGCTCAAGCCAGGCTCGATGATCCTCGCCCAGCCCGAGATTCCCGTGCCGCTGCTGCTGCGCTTCCCCCACCCCGCGTGGGCGACGCGCCCGTCGGAGGTCGCTCAGACCACCGACCCCTTTGCGAGGTTCGAGTGAGGCTGCTCCACACCGCCGACTGGCACGTCGGCCGCACCATCCGCGGCCGCAGCCGCGTACCGGAGTTCGAGCGTGTGCTCGCCGAGGTGATCGACATCGCCCGTCAGGAGCAGGTCGAGGCGATGCTCGTCTGCGGGGACATCTGGGACCACCACGCACCGTCGGCGGAGTCGGACCGGCTCGTGTTCGAGGCGCTGCGCGAGTGCATCGGCCACGGCATCCAGGTGGTGCTGCTGGCCGGCAACCACGACAACCCGCGCAAGCTCAAGGCGCTCGGCCTGCTCTCGGAGCTGCTCGGCGTGCAGACGCAGTGGGAGGTGCGACGGCCGAACGCCGGTGGCGTGCTCGCCATCGAGGGCCGCGACCACGTAGCACGCATCGCCGCCGTGCCGTTCATCACCGAGGGCCGCTACGTGGACGCGGCGGCAATCATGGGCCTGCAGGAGGACTGGGTCAGCGCCTACGCCGACGGCGTCGCCGAGATCCTGCGTGCCGCATCCGCCACCTTCGACGCGACCACGGTCAACATCCTCGCCACGCACATCTTTGTCGACAACGCGCGCATCGCCCGCGTCGACGGCTCCGAGCGCAAGCTCCACATCGGCCAGACCTACGGCGTGACCGCAGCCAGCCTGCCCTCGACGCCCCAGTACATCGCGCTCGGCCACGTGCACGAGCCGCAGGACATCCTCGACGCGCCGGTGCCGACGGCGTACAGCGGCTCGCTGCTCCAGCTCGACTTCGGCGAACGTGGCCAGCAGAAGGTCGTGCGCATCATCGACGCCGAGCCGGGCAAACCGGTGATCCCGACCAGCATTGAACTCACGAAGGGCCGCCCGCTGGCCGAGCTGCGCGGCACGCTCGACGAGGTGCTCGCCCAGGCCGACGACGCGGGAGACGCGCACTTGCGCGTCCGCCTCGATGTCGAGCGCCCCGAGCCGGGCATCGCGGAGCGCGTGCGCGAGGCGCTGCCCAACGCGGTCGACGTGCAGCTCGAGTACGAAGCGCCCGAGGACGAGGAGAGCGTCGAGGCCATCGGGCACCTCAGCGCCGCCGAGCTGTTCACGCGCTACTACCAGTCCACGCACGGCGCCGACCCCGCGCCGGCGCTCATCGGGCTGTTCGAGGAGCTGCTCGCCGAGGGCGACGAGGCGCGCGCGGCGGAGGTCGCCGGCGAGACGGCGGCGGTCCCGTGAGGCCGCTTCGCCTCGAGGTGCGCGGCTTCACCTCGTTCCGGGAGCCTGCCACGCTCGACTTCGAGCATCGGCGGCTCTTCGCCATCACCGGGCCGACAGGCGCCGGCAAGTCATCGCTCCTCGACGCGATGACGTGGGCGCTGTACGGGCAGGTGCCGCGCGTCGGCCGCGAGACCCGCCAGCTCATCACGCACGGCGCGAAGGCGATGGCCGTCCAGTTCGAGTTCAGCGTGCGTGGCGACCGCTACCGCGTCAGCCGCCAGGCGCCCGGCAACCTCGGCGCGCGGTTGGAGCAGCAGCGCGCCGACGGCGCGTGGGAGCCGCTCGAGGACCGCGCGCGCGAGGTCACTCGCCGTATCGAGGACCTCCTCGGGCTCGATTTCGCCACGTTCACCAAGACCGTGCTGCTCCCGCAGGGAGCCTTCGACACGTTCCTGCGCGGCGACGAGCCGCAGCGCCGCGACATCCTCACGCGCCTGCTCGGCCTCGAGCGTTACGTTCAGGCAGGGCAGGCGGCGAACAGATCGGCGTCTAATTCCCGCCGCGCCGCTGAGGTGCTGCGTGAGGAGATCGAGCGCCTCGATGCTGCAACGCCCGAAGCGATTGCCGGGTTGGAGCGCGGGCACGCCGCCCTGGCGGCCCACTTCGAGGTGCTGGACGCTCGCACGGGCCTGCTCGTCGCACTCGCTGACCATGCCCGCGCGACTATCGAGGCCGAGTCAGCAGCGGGTCGCGCCGCAACCGCGAGCGCCGAGGCGACCCGGGACGCGGAGTCCGCCCGTGACGCCCTCGCCCGCGACGAGCAGGGCCGCGCAGCGTCGCGCGACGAGCGCGACCGCCTCGACGCGGATCGGGCCGCCGTCGGCTACGACGAGGCCGAACACCGCCGCCTCGAACGCGAGACGCAGATGCTCGACCAGCGCGAGGCCGCGCGGCGCGCGGTCGACGCAGCAGAGGCGGAGCAGTGCCGCGCGGTCGAGGCCGCTGAGCAGGCTGCCGAGGAGGCAGCCCGGCTGGGCGGCGAGACCGACAGCGCGGAGAGAGCGCGCGCGCAGGCCGAGGTCGCGAGCCGAACCGCCCTCGACACCCTCGCCGCAGCCGCAGCCGCGGCACTCGCCACCGAGCGCGAGTTGGGCGAGGCGGCGAATGCCGCCGACGACCGGCGCGTGTCGGCAGAGCTTGCCGCCGCCGAACGCGACGAGGAGGCACGTCGCCTCACAGCACTCGACGAGCGGCTGAGCGCACGGCAGGAGGTCCTCGCGGCCGCCGGGCGCGAGCACGACCAGGCGACCGCGGCGCAGACGGCGGCTCAGGGTGCCTCGGACGCCGCAAGCGAGCGGCTGGGCGAGGCGGAGGAACGACGCGCCGAGCGCGCCGCAGCGCTCGACCTGGCGCAGCGGCAGGACGCCGCGATGACGCTGCGCCAGGGACTGCAGCCGGGTGACCCATGCCCCGTCTGCGGCGAGCCCATCAGTCACATCGACCCGCACATCCCGCCCGAGCTCGACGCAGCCCGTACAGCCCTCGATGCCGCCGAGGCGTCGCTGCGCCATGCACGGAACGAGCAGTCGGCAGGAGCAACAACCCTCGGCGCAGCCGAGGCGGACGCTACACGTGCGGCGTCCGCAGTCGAACGCGCGAACGCCGACCTCGACGCCATCCGCGCCGAGGCCGCGCAGTCCGGTGTCGACGCCGACGCGCTCGCTAAGGCGGCCGAGAAGGCGTCGGTCGCCGCCGAGGCCGAGCGCGCTCGGGCCGCCGCGGCGGTGGCGGAGCGCGACCGTGCAGGGGGCGCCGCGCGCAGACTCGGCATGCTCCGCGCATCGATCGGCGACGCCCTCGCCGGCCTCGACGCGGCTGAGGCGGAGCCCGGCGAGCCCGAGGGCGTGCACGCCGACCTCGACGGAGCGATCGAGGAGCACCGGGCAGCGAGCGCCGAGGCTGCTGCAGCGTCGGAACGCGCTCGCACTGCCGCCGAGCGCTCGCGTGAGGCCCATGCGAACGTCCAGCGCGCCGGCGAGCGGCGCAGGCGCGCGGACGCCGAGTTGGACCGCGCGCGCGAGCACCTCTCCTCGCTCGGCGACGCGGATGTCGACGCCGATGCGGTGCGAGCCGCCCTCACCGCAACGCAACAGCAGGCCGAGCGCCACCGCAAGATCGAGGCCGCCCTCGCCACCGCCGCGCAGGAGCTGGCCGCGGCCGACGCGCGTGTCGAGGCCGCCGGCGCGGCGCTCGCACGCGCGGATGCCACCTCGACGCGCCGGGCTGACGAGGCGACCGGGGCGCTCGCCCTGGCCGAAGACGCGCGCCGGGGTCTCGCCGAGGCCTGGGCTGCTGCCGCCGTCGAGGGTGCGCCCGACGCCACGAGAGCCCCTCGGCTCCTCGACGAGCACCGCGTGGCGGTCGCCGCGTGCGAGCGCGAACGTGACCTCGCCGCGCAGCGACTGGAGACCGCGCGCGCCGACGCCGAGCGCGCCGAGCAGATGCGCGCCGACGCCGCGACGTACGACGGCAACGCGGAGCTCGCCGACGACCTCGCCCACGAGCTGCGGCGCGACCGCTTCATCGCCTACGTGCAGCGCGAGGCCATGTACCTCCTCGCCGCCGACGCGGGCGAGCGGCTGCTCGCGCTGTCGAGTGGGCGCTACCGCCTGGTCGTGCGCGACGAGGCGTTCTGGGTCGTCGACGGCTTCAACGGCGACGAGCGGCGGTCGGTGAAGACGCTCTCCGGCGGCGAGACGTTCCTCGCCAGCCTCGCGCTCGCCCTCGCGCTGTCCGAGCGGCTGCCCGAGATCGCCGGGCGCGGCGGGGCGATGTCGCTCGAGTCGCTGTTCCTCGACGAGGGCTTCGGTGCGCTCGACCAGGACTCGCTCGACACGGCCATCGGCGGCCTCGAGACGCTCGCGGGCGGCCAGCGCCTCGTGGGCGTGATCTCGCACATCCCCGAGGTCGCCGAGCGCCTCCCTGACCGCGTCGAGGTGGTCAAGAACGGAGCGACCAGCCGCCTCGTCACACCGGGCGCCGTCCCCGAGGCCGGGGTCGAGCCCTCGCTGACCGTCACGCCGTAACATGGATGTGGGCGGCCGGACCGCCCGATCCGACGGACGGCCCACCCCGCCTCCACGAGGTGCGCATGGCGAACATCCTGGTCCTCGGCGCGAGCGGGTACGTGGGGACGCACCTTGTCCCCGCGCTGGTCGACCGCGGGCACCGCGTGCGCGCCTCCTCGCGGCGGCGCGACACCCTCGAGGCGCGTGGGTGGGATGACGTCGAGGTAGTCGCCGCCGACGCGCTCGACGCCGCGTCGCTCGACCGCGCGCTCGAAGGCATCGAGATCGCGTACTACCTTGTCCACTCGATGGCCGCGGGGGCGCGTTTCGCCGAGATCGACCGCGCCGCCGCGACCACGTTCCGCGAGGCCGCCGAGCGGGCCGGGGTGCGCCGCATCGTGTACCTCGGCGGCCTGCAGCCGGACGGCGAGGCCTCAGCGCACCTGCGCTCCCGCCGGGAGACCGGCGACCTGCTGCGCGCGGGGTCGGTGCCGGTCACCGAGCTGCGCGCCGGGATCATCGTCGGCCCCGGCTCTGCGGCGTTCGAGGTGATCCGCGACCTCGTCTACCACCTGCCGCTCATGGTCACGCCACGCTGGGTGCGCTCACGCAGCCAGCCGATCGCCCTCGACGACCTCATCACCTACCTCGTGCGCCTGCCGGACCTCGATGAGACCGAGGGCCACACCTACGACGCGGTCGGGGTCGACACGCTGACGTACCAGGAGCTGATGCAGCAGTTCGCCCGCGTGGCGCGCCGACCGCTCTTTATCATCCCCGTCCCCGTGCTCAGCCCGCGGCTCTCCTCGTACTGGCTGGACCTGATCACCGCGGCCCCCGCCAGCGTGGCCCGCCCGCTCATCGATGGCCTCGCGCACGACCTGGTCTCGACGAACCCGTGGCCGCTGCGCGAGGCGATCCCGCTGCGCCTGCGCAGCTACGAGCAGGCCGTGCGCGCGGCCCTCGCGGAGGAAGAGGCCGCCGGTCCGCCCGCTCGCTGGACCGAGGGCGCGTTCCGGCTCCGCCAGCAGCGCCACGACATCTCCTTCTACGACAAGCGCTCCCGCGCCGAGGTCCACGTGAACGCCCCGCCCGAGGCGGTGTGGGCGGAGGTCTCCGCCATCGGCGGCGACCGCGGCTGGTACTACGCCAACACCCTGTGGTGGCTGCGAGGACTCCTCGACCGTCTCGCCGGCGGCGTCGGGATGCGGCGTGGACGCCGCCACCCACGCGATCTGCGCGTCGGCGACGCGCTCGACTGGTGGCGTGTCGAGGCTGTGGAGCCCGGGCGTCGGCTGACGCTGCTGGCCGAGATGAAGCTGCCGGGCTCGGCAGTGCTGGAGTTCGTCGTGACGCCCGTCGGCGACGGCGCGAGCATCACGACGCAGGCGCACTTCCACCCCGCCGGGATGCCGGGCCTGCTCTACTGGTACGCGCTGTGGCCGGTCCACAGCCGCATCTTCGACGGCCTCACCCGCGCCATCGCCGCCCGCGCCGAGGCGGCCTCTCGCGCCTCGAACGGCGATTTCGGCGCGACTGCCTCCGCCTGATCCCAGCCCCGACCCTCCGCCGCCCGGGGACCCGTTCGGCCCGACGCCCATCGCGTGCAATAATCCCTCCCCGTACGACTCCGAGGAGTGAGTGATGGTCGATCTGCCGCTTTCGGATGTGCGCGTGCTGGACTTGAGCTGGCACGTCGCCGGGCCGTATTGCACGCGTGTCCTCGGCGACTACGGCGCCGACGTCGTGAAAGTCGAGCGCCCCGGCGAGGGCGACCCGGCGCGGCTCATGCCGCCCTTCTTCGAGGACGAGCCGGGTGCCGAGCGCTCCGCCCTCTTCCTCCACCTCAACACCAACAAGCGCTCGATCGCCGTCGACCTGCGCTCCGGGCAAGGCCGCGAGACGGTGCTGCGGCTCGCCGAGTGGGCCGACGTGGCGATCGAGAGCTTCAGCCCCGGCACGCTCGACGCTCTCGGGCTCGGGTACGAGGAGCTGCGGGCGGTGAACCCCGGCATCGTGCTGACCTCGATCAGCAACTACGGGCAGAGTGGGCCGTACCGCGACTGGAAGGGCTCCGAGCTCACGATCTGGGGCATGGGTGGCCCGATGCTCTACACCGGCAGCCCCGACCGCGAGCCCCTCAAGACCGCCGGCCACACCCAGGGCTGCCACGTCGGCGCGCTCGCCGCCGCGGCGACGAACATCGCGCTGTGGGGCGCGGACGCGAGCGGCGAGGGCGACCACATCGACATCAGCTTCTTCGAGGCCTTCATGGGGCTCATCGACCGCCGCACCACGAGCCTGCTCAACTACCAGTACACGGGTGAGACCTCGGGCCGCCCGCCCGCCGGGCAGACCCCCGGCTCGGGCATCTGGCCCACGGGCGACGGCGGCTTCTTCTTCACCACCGTGATCGGCCCGCGCTGGAACGCCATGGCGACGATGATCGGCCACGAGGAGCTCCTCGAGGACCCCAACTGGCTCGACCCCGCCTGGCGGGCGCAGGAGGAACCGATGGCGCAGTTCCAGGGGCTCGTCGGCGAGTGGATGCTCGGCCACTCGAAGCTCGAGATCCGCCAGGCTGTCGAGGACGCCGGGGTCTACGGCGGCCCCGTCAACACCGTCGCCGAGCTGCTGACCGATCCGCACTTCACCGAGCGCGCCTTCTTCGAGACCATCGACCACCCGACCACCGGCGAGCAGACCTACCCCGGCCGCACGTACCGTTCGAGCGCGCACGGCTGGCCGCCGCCACCACGGCGGCGCGCCCCGCTGCTCGGCGAGCACACCGACGAGATCCTCGGCGAGGCGCTCGGCCTCGATGCCGGCGCGATTGCCGAGTTGCGCGCGGCGGGAGCGGTTTCATGAGCAACTCGAACGGTTCCGGCAAGCGCCTGCCGCTCGAGGGCATTCGCATCCTCGACTTCACCGTCGTGTGGGCAGGTCCCTACGCCACGCAACTCCTCTCCGAGTGGGGCGCCGAGGTGATCCGCGTCGAGTCGACGAAGTTCTTCCCCTCGACGACCCGGGGCGGGCTCGCGCGGCCGAGCGCGGAGCTCGTGCGCTCCGGCGGGCAGGGCGGCTACCCGGACCACGAGCCGGGCGACCGGCCGTGGAACCGCGCGGCCCTGTTCAACGTCCACGCCCGCAACAAGCGGTCGGTGACCATGGACCTCACGCGCCCCGAGGGGCAGGAGGTCTTCAAGCGGCTCATCGAGGTCTCCGACGGCCTCGTGGAGAACAACGCGCCGAACACCATGGAGCGGGCAGGCGTTTCGTGGGAGCGCCTGTCGAAGATCAACCCACGGTTCATCCTCGTACGGATGCCGGCCTTCGGCCTGACCGGCCCGTACCGCGCGTACCGCACCTTTGGGAGCCACATGGAGGCGGTCTCCGGGCACTACTCGCTGTTCGGCTACCCGGGCGCCCTCGCCGACGAGAGCGGGACGAGCCTGCTGGCCGACCCGGCCGCGGGCGTCTCGGGCGCGATGGCGTTCATGTCCGGCCTGCGCCACCGTCGGCGCACCGGCGAGGGCCTGCAACTGGAGCTCGCCACCGCCGAGAACTTCACCGGCTACATCGGCGACTACATCCTCGACTACTCGATGAACGGCCGGCTCGGCGAGTACCGCGGCAACCGCGACCTGGTCTACGCACCACAGGGTGTGTACCCGTGCGCCGGCGAGGACCGCTGGCTCTCGGTCAGCGTCGGCACGGACGGGGAGTGGCGGGCGCTCTGCGGCGTCATGGGCCGCGACGACCTCGCGACAGACGAGCGCTTCGCCACGCCCGAGGCGCGCCGCGCCCACCACGACGAGCTCGACACCGAGCTCCTGACGTGGTCGATCTTCCAGGACCCGATCGAGGCGATGCAGCAACTCCAGGCCGCGGGTGTCGCGGCGGGCGCGATCATGAACGAGAACGACGCCTACACCGACCCGCACCTCCGCGAGCGCAGCTACTGGCAGACCCTCGAACACCCCGAGGCGGGGACGCACGAGTATCCCGGCGTGGTGTGGCGCACGGCGAACACCCCGAACCGGCTGCGTCACGCCGCCCCGCGCCTCGGCGAGGACAACGAGTACGTCTACAAGGAGCTGCTCGGCTACTCCGATGAGGAGTACCAGCACTTCGTCGATACCGAGCACGCCGGGATGGACTACGACCTCTCGATTCCGTAAACGCCTCGCCGCATTCGCAGACAAGTCGGGCCCGTTCCCTGCCAGCCGGGGGCGGGCCCGATGGGATCGCGGGTGGGTTGTGTCGTTACGTTCAGCAATCACAACACATGTTATGCCTGAGGGCGTAAGATGACGGCGTGCTCGCGGAAGAGGCCCCTGGCGCAATCGCGCCTGATCCGGGCTGTGCGCGCGGGCGGCCCTTCCGCAGTGCCGCGGAAGGAGGGCCTTCATGGCCAGCGAAACGCAGCAAACAGACCAGTGGTGGGCGCCGCTACACGGACGGCGCACGGTGTTGCGAGGCGCCTTGCTTGGCGGGGTGGGCCTCGCCGCGGCAGCCCTCGTCGGCTGCGGCGGCGACGATGATGACGATGACGACGCGGCAGCGCCCGCGGCCCCGGCGGCCGCAACGGCGGTCGCGGCGGCCACGGAACAGGCCGCGCCGGACGCGTCCGAGGGGCTCGTCACCCCCGCCGGGAACGTGATCCCCCTGCAGTTCCCGGAGCCTGCGGGCGTGACCCCGAAGGCGGGCGGTGTGCTCAAGCAGGCCGTCGCGTGGAACGTCGGGCCGATCGACCCGACGGTCTCCGCGGCCGGCGGCACGATCGCGCCCGGTCGCGCGGCGTACAACCGCGTAATCGGGTTCGTCTCGGGACCGGACGCGGACCCGTACAAGATCGAGTTCAGGCCGGAGCTGGCGGCGTCATGGGAGCGCGCCGAAGACGGGCTGTCCTACACGTTCCACCTCAATGAGGGCGTGAAGTTCCACAACGTGGACCCAACGAACGGCCGCGACTTCACTGCGGCCGATGTGAAGTTCGCGTGGGACCGTTACGCGGCCGGGGGAGCGCAGTCGCAGTACTTCACGGCCGTACGCAGCATCGAGGCCACCGACGACCACACGGTGGTCGTCAACATGATCTCGCCGCAGCCGGACTTCCTGACGCCGATCGCCAGCCGCTACCTCACGATCCACCCGCGCGAGATCGTCGACGACGGGACGATCGAGCAGCGCGCCATCGGCACCGGGCCGATGATCATGAAGGAGGCAACGCCGGCCGAGCGCGTGCTCTACGAGAAGAACCCCGACTACTGGGAGAAGGAGGTGCTCCTCGACGGGCTCGAGCACCTCGTGATGCAGGACCAGCAGGCCCGGCGCGCCGCCATGCGCGTGAACCAGGTCGACCACGCGATGATCGTCACCAGCACCGTCGGTGACCTCGATGCGCTGCTCGAGACGAACCCCGATGTGAAGGGGACGTGGAGCCCGACGGTGAACGCGGGCACGCAGATCGCCTTCAACATGAAGACGGTCTCCGCGTACCAGGACGAGCGTGTGCGACGGGCGCTGTCGGTGGGGCTGGATCGCCAGTTCATGATCGATATCGCCTACGAAGGGTACGGCGCGCAGGTCTCGACGCTGCCGTGGTTCTTCCTCTTCGACGAGGCGCCGACCCCCGAGTCGGGGCTGCTGGGAGAGTGGTGGGGCTACCGGCCGGACGAGGCGAAGAAGCTGCTGCAAGCCGCCGGCGCTGAGAACCTCTCGTTCGAGATGATCTACCACAACTACGCGGCGACCTGGGACCAGCTGGCCGAGATTCTGCAGGAGCAGTTCGGGGCCCTCGGCGTCAACGTCGAAGTCACCAAGCTGGACTACACGTCCTACAACTCGCAGCTCATCCAGGTCACCTACGAGGACGTGATCTACGGGTGGTCCGCGAACGGGTTCGACGCCGACACCTTCTTCTACGCCCAGATCCACTCGGGGTCAGCGGCGAACCGATACAACATCGAGGATCCGCAGATCGACGCATGGGCGGAGGCGCAGAAGGTCGAGCTCGACCCGGAAGCGCGCAAGGAGTTGCATCGCAACATCTGGGACCGCATCCACGAGCGGGTCTACCGCATCGACATGCCGGCCCCGCAGTACTGGAGTCTCTACCAACCGTGGCTGCGGAACGTGCGGTTTGTGGGTCCGCTCGGGATCAACTACTCGTTCACGGAGATCGCCGCCCAGGTTCAGGACGCCTGGCTCGACAAGTAAGCGTCGGAGTCCCGGGAGCGGAACGACAACACCACGGGACAAGACTGGGCCCGCTTCCCCTCGCGGGGAGCGGGCCCAGTGGCTCGCCGTTGCCAGTCGTGGCGTCTGCTAGCCCTGGTCCTCCAGCATCTCGAGGATGCGCTGCGGCGACGCGGGGATCTCAGTCGGCCGCACGCCGATGGCGTCGCGGATCGCGTTCGTCACAGCGGCCAGAGGCGGGATGATGCCGACTTCGCCGACGCCTCGCACCCCGTACGGGTGGCCGGGGTTCGGCACCTCGATGATGAGCGCGTCGATCATCGGGAGGTCGAGCGCCGTCGGCATGCGGTAGTCGAGCAGCGTCGAGTTGACCATGTTGCCGTCGTCGTTGAACAGGTACTCCTCGGTGAGTGCCATCCCGGCGCCCTGCGCGGCGCCGCCCTGGATCTGGCCCTCGACGTAATCGCGGTGGATCGCCGTGCCGACGTCCTGCGCGGCCGTGTAGCGGAGGATGTCCACCTTGCCGGTCTCCGGGTCGACCTCGACGTCCACGACGTGCGTTGCGAACGCCGGGCCGGCCGTCTCCGGCGAGACGTCGGCGCGCGCCTGGATGAGGCCGCCCGTCGCCTGCAGCTGCCCGGCGAGCTCGGTCAGGCTCATCTCGTGGTCGTCCGGGCCGCGCAGCACGGCGTCGTCGCCGTAGCTCACGTCGTCGGGCTCGCACTCCCAGATCAGGGCCGTGCGCTCCTCAAGCTTGCGACGCAGCTCCATCGCCGTCTCGTAGACGGCCCAGCCGCCCGCGAAGGTGGTGCGGCTGCCGACGGTCGGCAGCGTGTAGCCGACCGAGTCGGTGTTCACGGTCTGCGGCACCACGTCCTCGTACGCCACGCCCATCGCCTCGGCGAACTGCATCGCCAGCGACGCGCGGCTGCCGCCGATGTCGGCGGAGCCGATGTTGAGGCTCAGCCGTCCGTCGGCGTTGACCGCCGCGAACGCCGAGGACTCCATGCCGACGTTGAACCAGAAGCCGGTCGCCACGCCGCGGCCGCGGTTCTCGCCGCTGAGCTCGGAGCGGTAGTGCTCCGAGTCCCGGACCGCCTCGAGGCATGCGACGTTGCCGATGGGGCCGAACGCGACGCCGTCGACGCGGCGGCCACCCTCGACCATCGCGTTCTTGAGCCGCAGCTCGACGGGATCGATGTCCAGCTCGACCGCGAGCTCGTCAACGAGCGACTCGACTGCCCACTCGGCCGCGGGCGCCGCCGGGGCGCGGTACGCCTGGACGCGCGGCTTGTTGACCACCACGTCCCAGCCGACCGTGCGGAAGGTGTCGAGGTTGTAGGGGGCGGTGGCGCACATCGCGCCCGCGCTGAACGCCGAGCCCGGGTAGGCGCCGGACTCGTAGGCGCCCTCCCAGTCCATCGCCGTGATGGTGCCGTCGCGCTTCGCGCCGATGCGCATGCGCATGTGGGTCCCGGAGGTGGGGCCGGTGCCCTCGAACACCTCGTCGCGGCCCATGTACATCTTGACGGGGCGGTGGCCGCTCTCCCGCGAGAGCATGGCGGCCAGGGGCTCCATGTAGACCGAGGTCTTTCCGCCGAAGCCGCCGCCGATCTCGACCGGGTTCACGCGGATCTTCGAGACGGGGTAGCTCAGCAGCTGCGAGAGCTGGTCGCGCACGCCGAAGTACGCCTGGGTGCTGACCCAGACGTTGATCTGGCCGTCCTCGCTCCACAGCGCTGTGCCGTTGTGCGGCTCGATGTAGCCCTGGTGGTACATAGGCGTGTCGAACTCGCGCTCGAGGACGACATCCGCCTCGGCGAAGCCGGCGTCGAGGTCGCCCTGCGCGAACTCGATGCGCTTCGCGACGTTGGAGGGGCGGTTGCCGTACTCCTCGGAGCCCTCAGCGCCGAAGAAGCCGAAGACCTGCTCGGTCGTGATGCTCTCGTGGATGACCGGCGCGTCTTCCGCCATCGCGTACTGCACGTCCATCACGGCCTCGAGCACCTCGTACTCGACGTCGATGAGGTCGAGGGCGTCCTCGGCGACGTGGGGGTCGGTCGCGGCGACGGCGGCCACGGCGTGGCCGCGGTAGAGCGCCTTGTCGGAGGCGAGGACGTTGTCGAGCACCCAGCGCGCGCTGGCGGTCTCGCCTTCGCCCATGAGCAGCTCGGTGTCGTCCTGCCGCGGGAAGTCCTCGTTCGTGATGACCGCCGTCACGCCCGGCAGCGCCGCGGCCTTCGACGTGTCGATCGAGACAATGCGCGCGTGCGCGTGCGGGCTGCGCAGCACCCGGCCGTAGAGCAGCCGCGGCATCCGAATGTCCGCGCCGTAGATGGCGCGCCCGTTGACCTTGTCCACTCCGTCGGGCCGTACCGGGCTGCCGCCCACGACCTTGTATTCCCGTTCACCAACAACCACGCGGTCACTCCTTGCGTGCGCCACGACGCGCCCGGCGTCGTGGCAGGCTGCTCAACGTTGACTCGACCCTACGCCGCTCCTCGCGCTGTGCGCCAGCGTCCGCTCCGATCCCTCGCCCCCGTCCGCGGCGGAAGCCTCTGATCCCCTCGCCCCCGTCTGCGGGGGAGAGGGTGAGGGTGAGGGGGTCTGGTCTCGCCTGACCCCGCACCTGCGGGGAGGCACCGAGGAGCCGGGATCCCCGAAGCTACGCCGACTTCGTCAGCTCCATGAGTACGAAGTTCGACGAGAGCGGGTGCACCCAGATCGCTTCGCTGTTCGGGACGCGGGTAACGCGGCCGCCGCCGGCTTCGATCTGCTGGGCGAACGCCTCCGGGTCATCGACCTCGCAGACGAGCTGGTAGATGCCCTCGCCGTGCGGGTTGAGCGGGTTCACGCGGTCCTGCATCAGGCGGTAGATCGGGCCGTTCTCGTCCACCGGCGAGATGAGGTGCAGCGCCGTCTCACCGTTGTAGCCCAGCGCCACGAACCGGAAGTTGCCGATCGAGTTGTGGGCGGGCTCGCCGAGCGGCTCCATGCCGAAGCGCGCCTTGTGGTTCTCGACGGCCTCGTCGAGGTCGTGCACCGCTACTGTGTGGTACTTCACTTTGAACATGGTGGGTTCCTCTCTACGCAGCGGGGCGTAGTCTACGGGACGCACGCGGCACGGGCTCGTGGCCCCGGCGCCCGCACGCCGCACGAGGAGCGATAGCATGACCACGCTGCTGACCCACTCGGGCCCCACGGAGCTCGACGCACGTACGGACGGCGATGGCCTCTGGCTCGATGTCGCCGAGGCCGAGCGCGCGACGGGCTGGGAGCTGAAGCCGGAAGGCTTCTGCTACGGCCCCGTCTGCGTCCCCGTCCCCTATGGCCGCGAGGCGGAGTTCGTCGCGCCCGGCTCGGTCAACGTCGCCGGCTTCTGGCGGCACATGGGCAAGCCGGTACTCCACGACGACGCTCGCGAGGTCTGGATGCTCGGCGAGGACGCGACCACGCGCTCCTACGAGATGCTGTCGCTGGAGGCCCCGGACTTCGCGTTGCCCGACCTCGACGGCACCATCCACCGCCTGTCCGACTACCGCGGGAAGCGCGTCCTGCTCGTGACGTGGGCCTCGTGGTGAGGCTGCCGCTTTGACCTGCCCGTGTGGCAGCGCCTCTACAACGAGCTGGCCGAGCACGACTTCCTCGTGATCACCGTGGCTATGGAAAGCCGCGGCGCGGACGCCGCGCGCGAGTGGATCGAGGCGGCCGAGCCGGCCCACCCGAGCCTCATCGACCGTGACCACGTGATCTCCGAGCTTTACAACATGGTGAACGTCCCGATGGCCGTGTGGATCGACGAGGAGGGCCGCATCGTCCGGCCCGCCGAGTACGCCGGCACCAACGACGCGTTCCGCGGCCAGGACCGCGAGACCGGCGCGTGGTCCGACGATGCGTTCCAGGAGATGCGACGCGCGCGTCTCATCTACATGGACGCGATCCGGGACTGGGCCCGCAACGGCGCCGCCAGCGAGTTCGCGTGGGACGCCGCCGGAGCCCGCGACCGCCTGCGGCTGCCCTCGGAAGAGACGGCGCTCGCCAACGCCCACTTCCGCATCGGCCAGCACTTGCGGCAACGCGGGCAGGTCGAGGAAGGGGACCGCTTCCTGGAGGAGGCGAAGCGGCTCGCGCCGGACAACTGGAACATCTGGCGGCAGGCCTGGAACCTGGAAGACGCCCCCGTGAGCGTGTTCTGGGAGCGCGTCGACGCCCTCGGCGACCAACGTTACAGCCTGCCGATCGACATGCCAGGTATCACGTAATGCGGTGGTGTGGCTTGCAACAGACTCGCGAAGGGCGTACAGATCGCAGGGCATCGCCTAACGCGGCCTTAGCTTAGAATCGCGCGAAGTGGTGCAGAGCACGCATCTCCGATGGAGGGGGCATTACATGACGAATAATAGCGACGAGAGTCGCGACTGGACGACGTTGTTCGGCAACGTCACGAGCCGGCGCACGCTGCTACGAGGCAGTGCCATCGGCGTCGCTGGTCTCGCCGCGGCCGCCCTCGTGGGCTGCGGTGGCGACGACGACGATGACGACGACACCGGTGGCGGTGGGACGGCATCGACGACCACCACCACGACCACGACGACCAGCACGGCGGCGGCGACGACGTCGGACGACGGGGACGACGCCGGCGATGCGATGGCGGCGGATTACCCCAAGGGTGAGCTCATCCAGGATCCGAACCTGCCGTTCCCGTTCAACTTCGCGGAGCCGGACAAGACGCCGAAGGCAGGCGGGACGATCGTGTCCAGCGCCAGCACCGACATCTCGACGTTCGACTCCACGAAGACGGCGGCGAGCGGTACCGGCCGCTACGTGAACATGGTCTACAACCGGATCCTCGGGTTTAACCGCGGTGTGAACCTGCACCCGTCGAACATCGAAATCGAGCCGGAGCTGGCGCACTCGTGGGAGCGCTCGCCCGACGGGATGACCCTTACGTTCCACCTGCGCGACGATGTCTACTGGCAGAACGTTGCGCCGCTGAACGGCCGGCAGTTCATCGCCGAGGATGTGAAGTTCGCCTATGACCGCTACGCGGTTGAGGGCGTGCACACCGGGTACTGGCTCAACTCGGGCAGTGTCGAGGCAACCGACAACCAGACGGTGACGATCTCGCTGGCTCGCGCCGTAGCGGACTTCATCCGCCCGCTCGCGAGCTGCTACCAGTCGATCCACCCGCGCGAGCTGGTGGACAACGGCGAGATCGAGACCACCGCCGTGGGCACGGGCCCGATGATCCTCGACGAGGCGATCCAGGCCGAGAAGGTCACCTACGTCAAGAACCCGGACTACTGGGAGCGTGACGTACTGGTCGACGGCGTTGAGTTCCGGCACCTGCCGGACGGCGCTGCGCGCCTGGCAGCCTTCCGTGCCGAGCAGGTCGCCACGGGCGAGGGCATCGTCGGTAACATCCGCGAGGTCGAGAACCTGCTCGAGACCAACCCGGACACGCAGATCAACCTGACCGCGCTCACCAACGGGACCGGGTTCGCCATGAACCTGCAGAACCCGAAGTACATGGACGAGCGTGTGCGCCAGGCGATCTCGCTCGCGATCGACCGTGACCTGCTGATGACGATCCTCTACCAGGGTCTCGGCCAGGTCATGCACGCGATCCCGTGGCTCTTCGTCTGGGACGAGCAGCCGACAGTGGAGAACGGGCTGCTTGGGCCTTGGACGCGCTACGACCCGGCCGAGGCCAAGAAGCTGCTGTCGGCCGCCGGCGCCGAGGGGCTGGAGATGGTCAACATCTTCTTCCCGTACTCCTCGGCCTACGAGCAGACTCCGGACATCCTCACGGACATGTTCCGCGATGTCGGGATCACCATGACGGGCGGCGCCGCCGACTACACGGAGTTCAACTCCCAGTGGGTCGGCCGCATGCTCGAGGACGTCTCGACCGCCGGTTGGGGCACCATCGGCTTCGACGCCGAGAACTACTTCTACAACTCGATGCACTCGACGGCTCCGGGGAACCGCTGGCGGTTCAACGACCCGAAGCTCGACGAGCTGACCGAGGCGCAGCAGGTGGAGCTCGACCCCGAGGCCCGCAAGCTGATCTTCCAGGAGATCTGGAACTACGAGCTGGAGAAGGCGTACCGCCCCGTCATCGGCGGTGGTGGTGGCTTCTTCGTCTACCAGCCGTGGCTGCGCGGCATCCGCTTCGGCGGGGCGCTCTCCACGACGAACATCTACCAGGACTGGGGCGACATCATCCCCTTCGGCTGGATCGACAAGTAGTCGGATCCCCTTCGGGGGACTGGAGACCACAACGGGAGCCGGCCAACTGGCCGGCTCCCTGCTTGTCTCCCACCGAATGCCCCGATGCCGCGACATGCCGCCTTGCGGCATGTCGCGGGTGAGGCTGAGGGAAGTGCGGGCGCCATGGGGCGGCTGAGGCGCGTCTACTTCGGGTACTACGTGATCGCGGCGCTGTTCATCGCCGAGATCGCGGTGACCGGTGTCAGCTTCTACTCCTTCAGCCTCTTCATCACCGCCTGGCAGGACGACACGACGCTCGGCTGGTCGCTCACCGCCATCAACGGCTCGTTCCTGATCGGCCTACCGCTCGCGTTCACCAGCCCCCTGCTCGGCCGCTTCATCGACGAGCGCGGCGCGCGGCTGGCGATGCTGCTCGGCGTGCCGTTGATTGGCGGCACGTTCATCCTCGAGGCGTTCATGACGGAGATCTGGCACCTCTGGGTAGCCCAGGGGTTGCTGATCACCGGCCAGTCCGCGGCCTTCCTCGGCACCGGCAAGCTCGTCGGCCTGTGGTTCGACACGGACCGCGGGCGAATGATGGGCATTGCCCTGGCGGGCAACAACGCGGGCGGCGTGATCATGGCGCCGATGTCCGCCGTGTTCATCGACGAGTTCGGGTGGCGGACGACGGTCTTCGTCTTCGGCGTCGCGATCATCGTCATCAACTCGCTCCTGATCTGGCTCTGGGTGCGCGACAAGCCCGAGGACGTGATCGTGGAGGCGCGCCGCGTCGGCCGAGAGCGAGAGGCCCGGACCGCCGAGGCCCTGCTCGCAGCCACCGCATCCGGCGGCGACGACGCGGCGTCGCAGTCTTCGTCGATGGCGCGCAGCCAGGGCGTGACGTGGCAGGAGAGCCTGCGCATGTCCGCCTTCTGGCTGCTCACGCTCGCGTTCGTGGCCACGTTCGCCTCGATCTTCGCGGTGCTGAACCAGCTTGCGAAGCACCTCGAGATCGTCGGGATCAGTACCGAGGCCGCCGGTGCGGCGCTGGGGCTGCTCGGCGCGTTCGGGTTCCTGGGCAAGCTCATCTTCGGGTTCCTGTCGGAGCGGTTCCCATCTCGCTACGGGTTCGCCGCGATCTGCGTGCTCCAGGTGTTCGGGATCATCATCCTGCTGCTGCTGCGCACGCCCGCCGAGGGCTGGCTGCTGTGGCCGTTTGTCGCTGTCTACGGCATCGGCTTCGGGGCCGTGGGGGCGCTGATGCCGCTGGTGGTCGCCGACACGTTCGGCCTGCTCGCGTACGCGACGATCTTCGGCGCCCAGCAGCTCATCCTCCGCATCGTGAACGGCGGGCTGCCGCCCGTCGTCGGGTGGTCGGTGGACTACACCGGCACGTACGAGGCTGCGTTCTTCGCAACGATCGTCTCGCTGTTCATCGGCGCAGTCGCTGTCGTCTTCGCGCGCACGGAGACGACGGCGGCGAGGTGAGCCGGTCGTCGGGCCCTGTCTCGTCTCCCTGTTGTCGTTAGACACTCGGTGGGCGACGGATCACGATGGCACTGGCCTACTACCGAGGAGGTCGTCCTGGCGATGCAGAAGCCACCCCATCCGGGCGAAGTCGTGCGTGCCGAATGCCTCGAGCCCCTCGGGTTGAGCGTGACGCGGGCGGCCGAGGGGTTGGGGGTGACCCGCCAGGCGCTCTCCGACCTCGTGAACGGACACGCCGGCATCTCGGTGGAGATGGCCATCCGCCTGTCCAGGGCGTTCGGTTCTTCCCCTGAGACGTGGCTCGGGATGCAGATGGCGTACGACCTCTGGCAGGCCCGGGGACGCGCGGACTCGCTCACCGTGGAGCGGTTCGCACCGGCGTAGCACGACGGCGGCCGGGTAGGGCGCTGAGCTCTAGGTGCCTCGCAGGCGCGGGTCCAGCACGTCGCGGATCACGTCGCCGAGCAGGTTGAACGCCAGCACCGTGATCGCGATCGCCATGCCCGGGAAGATCGCCAGCCAGGGCGCCTCCTCCATGTAGCGGCGACCCGTGCCGGACAGCATCAGGCCCCACGACGGCTCGGGCGGCTGCGTCGACAGTCCGAGGAAGCTCAGACCCGCCTCGATGAGGATCGCGTTGCCCAGCGAAGCCGAGATCAGGATCAGGATCGGGGCGACCACGTTCGGCAACACGTGCCGGAACATGATGCGCTGTGGCGTTGCGCCGATGGTCTGGGCGGCCTCGATGTAGACGTTCTGCTTGACCGACAGCACCGCGCCGCGTACGACGCGCGACTGGAACGGGATGATCACGATCGCGATCGCCAGCAGCGCGTTCGTCGTGCTCGTGCCCAGCACCGCGACCAGGGACATGGCGAGGACGATGCCGGGGAAGGCCAGCACGGCGTCGACGATGCGCTGGATCACCATGTCGATCCAGCCGCCCGCGAATCCGCTGATCAGACCGACCAGCGCCCCGCCGAGCGACCCCAGGCACACCGCGAGGAACCCAACGTAGAGCGAGATGCGGGAGCCGTGCAGGATCCGGCTGAACATGTCACGGCCGAGGTCATCGGTGCCGAAGAAGTAGGTCGAGTTCGGCGACTGGAACGTCTCGATCGAGATGGCGATCGGGTCGAACGGCGACACGTACGGCGCCGACAGGGCAGCCGCCACGAGCACGCCGATGACGACGGCTGACGCCAGCCCCACGGGCTTCCGCATGACGCGGATCGAGGCGTCCAGCAGCCAGTGCCGCTGTCCGCGCACATTCGAAGTGGTGACGACTACGGAATCTGCCAGAGAGCTCATGGGCTACGCTCCGTCCGCTTCCGTCGCGCTACTGGTAGCGGATCCGCGGGTCGATGACCGCGTACGAGAGATCCACAATCAGGTTGGCGGTGACGAAGATGACCGCCATGACCATGACCGTGCCTTGCAAGACCGGGTAGTCGCGTAGCAGCACGGCGTTGAGCGCGAGCCGGCCCATCCCGGGCAGCGCGAAAATGGTCTCGATCACCACGAGGCCCCCGAGCATGAAGCTCAGGAGGCCGCCGAAGATGGTGATAACCGGAATGAGCGCGTTCTTGAGCGCGTGCCGGACGATGATCGTGCGCTCCTGCAGTCCCTTCGAACGCGCCGTGCGCACGTAGTCCTCGCGCAGCACCTCGAGCATCGAGGACCGCGTCATGCGCGAGGCTGTCGCCGAGAGGCGGTAGCCGACGATGAGGGCGGGGAAGATCAGCGCTTGCAGGTTGCGGCTGGGGTCCTCCCATAACGGGAAGTACCCGAACTCGGGTAACCAGCCGATCCATAACGTGAGCGCCAATAACAACATCGTCGCGAGCCAGAAGTCCGGCATCGACAACCCGATGATGGCGAAGAGGCGCGCGGCATAGTCCGGTACGGTGTCCTGTTTCACCGCGGATATGACCCCCATGGGGATGGCGATGCCGATCGAGATGACGATCGCCATGATGGCGATCTGGATCGAGACTCGCATTCGTTGCGCGATCGTCGGCAGCACGGGCTTGCTGTCCCACAACGACTCGCCGAAGTCACCGCGGATGGCCTTGCTGGCCCAGTCGATGTACTGCGTCACGAACGGCCGGTCGATGCCGAGGTCCGCTCGCATCGCGGCTAGCTGCTCCTCATCGGCGTAGCCGCCCTCCGCAAGCCGCGCCATGACGACGTCGCCGGGCACGAGGCGCACGAGCGAGAAGATGATGATGGAGACGAGAACCAGCGAGGGGATCGCCGACAGCAGCCTGCGGATGATGTACTCGGTCATGCGGCGCACTCCTGGCCGACGGCAACCCCCCGGATGGCCGATGGGGTCGAGGTCGGGGGCATTGTATGCCGATTGTGCGCGGTGGCGCGATGCGCGGTTGCGTCGGGCCGTCGGCATCAACAGACAGGCGTCCCGGAGCGTTCGGGAGCGTCCATCCCGAGGCGGGCCCGGACGCAGTTCGGGCCCCTCGCAGGGCCCGAAGTGGGTTGTGTGCCTGGTTCGCCGGGCGCCGTCTCCGCGTCAACTCCGGCTGGCTGCGGCGGGTGGCGGCCTGCGCCGCCTGTCGCCGCTGGAGGTGCGACGCCCGGCTAGCCGTGGCCTGCTCTGTCCAAGGGTCCGCTCCTTCAGCTTCAGGCGCGCTGGGCGCTCCCGAGGAACATCCTGATCGATGCCACGATCAGCCTCCATTCCTCGTGTCTGCCCTTCGATGATGCTCCTTCGGATCACGCTTTGCAAGCGTCGCGCACGCCCGCCGTGCCGCCGGGAAGCCTGTCCCGCGCGCCCACCCGTGGCTGGCGCGGGAGGGGTCATTGGCGCCCCCGGGAGGATTCGAACCTCCGGCCTTCGGATTAGAAGTCCGCTGCTCTGTCCACTGAGCTACAGGGGCGCGTCCGCTTGCACGGTTCATCGTACCTCGCGGCACCAACGCGCTCCGCCACCCGGCAAGCTACACCCAGGGCCGAAGGGCATCAGCCGAGGGTATTCACCTGGTATCGGGCGCGCTCCCGGAATCCGTCGTGGCGTCTCGCACGGTGTTACGACAGGCGCGCGTTGAGTAGCCGGTTGAGGCTCACGCCCTCCTCGGCAGCTTGCGTCGTGAGTTCGCGGTGCATCTCGGGCGGGACCCGGAGCAGAATGCGTCCGGAGTATGGACGGGTCGCGAGGGGCTCGGGGACCGCTTCGCCGGCCGATTGCATGTCCTGCACGGCTTCGCCCACCGCCTGCCTGATGCCGGCGAACGCATCCTCTGGTTCCGGCGCGAGCCAGCTCAGGAGCGGGAACTCCAGGCATAGGCCCACGTATTCCGCATCCTCTTCCGACCAGGTAACGCGGTAGGTGTAGCGATCACTCATCGCCGGCCTCCAGTCTGTCGATGGCCTTGAGTACCTGTCTCACCTGATACGCCTTGGCCCTGCCCCTGTCGTTCTGGATGTTGACTCTCGGGTCTCCGGCCCAGGGCGTGCGGTAGACCCAGTGACTCCCGCCCGATCGTCGTGGCGACCCGAAGTAGTCGTCGCAGACCTTCACGAGATCCGTGAAACGCACGCCTCGCGCGTTGGCGCGCATCTGCTGGACGATCGCCTCAACGCTGGCCACGTGCCGACGATATCATTATTGCTATCATTTATCCATTGCCGTGCAGGAAGTGCACGCGGCGCCCCCTCTGCTCATGCTGACGACGCGTCGGGCTTGATGCCCGGCCGAGTTCGATAACAGAGCCGTGCTGCGCAGGCCCGAGCTTCGGTAACAAGGCTCTAACAATCGCGGGGCCGCGCATTCCTCACACATCTTCGCTATGATGCGCGCGCTCCCACCACCGTAGCAGCAACGCCATCCGCGCGGCTGCGCGCGTCGCCGTGCGCGACGCGCAGCCGGCCGATGCAGTGCGACCAGGCGGGGTGGGCTGCGCATGCGTCCGGACAAGGGCTTGATTCGCGCGACGCTCGTTGCGGCTGTCGCGCTGCTTTCGTCTGTGGCTGCTCCCTCCTCGGCACAGTCCGAGAACGTGCTGTCGAATGGAGGCTTCGAGGACGGCGCCTCTGGGTGGTTGACGTCCGGGACCAATGCCACCCTGACCGTCGACGAGACGGACCCCGTGCACTCCGGCTCCGCGGCCGGGCGCCTCACGGCCACGGCAGCCGGCGCCATTTCCACCGCGTCGCAGTACTGGTGGGCGCCCATCGACGCCCTCGAGCAGTACACGCTCAGCATCGAGCTGCAGGCCGACGACCCCGGCATCAGCAACGCTGCCGCGACACTCGAGGTGGTGGACGGCGATGGCGAGGTGCTGGCAAGCCGGGGAGGGTCGCCCGAGACTGGCTCCGGGTGGCTGTCCATCACAACGGAGCCGGTACTCGCGCCCGCTTCAGCTGAGTACGCGCGGATCGTCGTGAGCGCCGCCGCGGCGAGCGCGGGAGCGGTCCTCCACATCGACTCGGCCGCCGTCACCGTCGCCGACCCGGAGCCTCAACCCACGGAGACGGCCACGGCCACCGCTACCGCGACAGCCACGCCAACCGCGACGGCAACCGCGACCGCCCCACCACCCCCATCGCCTGAGCCAACGGTGCCCGTGCCGCCGGTCGATGTGCCGAAGCCGACACTCCGCTCCGTCGCGAACCGCCCCGAACCCCGCCCGACGTTCCCGGCACGGCTGATCGCCGAGCCGCCGCCCCGGAGGGTGGCGCCGCTGCTGCTGCGCAACGCCGACTTCGAGTCGCCCGACGGCTTCGATGGCTGGCACGCCCGTGGCGGCGAGGGGCGCGTGGAGGAGTCCACGCCCGGGTCTTCCGTCGCCGTGCTGACCTCGCGGACCACCGCGACGAAGTGGATCTATCAGGTAGTGCCCGTCACCCCGGGTGAGTGGTATCAGGCTGGGGCATGGCTGCAGCCGCGCGACGACGCCGAACTCGGCCTCGTGCGCATCGCCTGGTACGCCTCTGGCGACGGCAGCGGGCGGCAACTCGCCACGGTCGACTCGTCTCCCGCGCCCGGCGATGCTGCCGACTTTGTAGAGGTGATGACCGGAGCCGTGCGGGCGCCTCCCACGGCGCGAAGCGCCCAGGTGCGGCTGATGCTCCGCCCGCGGAGCAGCGCGCTCGCCAGCCTCATCGCCGACGATGCCTACTTCGAGCCGACCTCGGCGCCTGCCCCGGAACCGCCCGAGGCGCCGCCACCGACTGAGACGCCCGTGGCTTCCCCGACGGCCATCGCCGCTCCCTCTCCGGCGGCCACGCCGTCGCCGGAAGCTATAGCGTCGCCGGTGTCCTCCGCGGCCCCGGCGACTGCCACGCCTGCCGCCAGCCCGGAGCCCACGGCACGTCCAAGTCGGAACACGCCGCCCGAACCGGTTGCGAGCCCGACGCCCGAGTCGACACCCCCGTCCGCCCCGCAAGTCGTGCGCAGCGTGGCGCTGGCCCCTGCGCTGCCCCCGACTCGCCCGGCCGCGACGATCAGCGCCACCGCGCCGGTACTCACGGCGTTCGACATCCCGCTGCGCATCACGGCACTCCTCCCCGACCCGATCGAACCCGGCCCCGACGCGCGGTTCGAGTGGATCGAGGTGACGAACGTCGGTCGGTCGCCGCTCCGTATCCGGGGCTTTGAGCTGCGCGACAACGCCTCTTCCCTCGCCCTCCCGGACGTTGAGTTGCCCGCGGGGGGTTCGATCATGGTGGCGGGCGAATCGGCCGACCTCGGTCACGTCGTCGCCCTGCGCGTGGAAGGCGGGCTCTTCAACGGCCTCGCCAACGCGGGCGACCGCGTCGTGCTGCTGACCCCGGAAGGGGCAGTGGTCGACTCGCTGTCGTATGGGGACGACGCGAGCAGATTCGGCCCACCCCTCGCGGCCCCCGGCAGCGGCGAGCAGCTCCGACGGCGCTTCGCTGCGAACGGGACGCTGATTGGCGTGGAGGTTGGGCCTGGCGGTGGCGGGGAGGCGGCAGGAATGGCTGTAGCGACGGCAGATCCCGAACCCACAGTCGAGGCCCGCGCTGCCGCCCCTCTCTTGAGCCCGACTGTCGAGACAAGGGCGCCTGCGGCAACCACGGCCTCCGGCCCCGCTCCAACATCGGCGACGGGGGCGGTTGCCCGGCCCGAGCTCACCTCCACGGAGCCGAACCTCGAGCGGGAGGCCGCCGGGAGCGGTGAGGGGGTGAACCGCTCGGCGTGGATCGCGCTCGCCTCGATCGCTCTCGGTGCGCTTGCGGGTGTGGGTGCGTTCCGGCTGCGCGAACTGCTGGCGGTGTAGCCGCTACGGCGTGGCGCCCGTGGGACTGCGTGGAAGCGAGACCTCCACGACGAGCCCCCCGCCCGGCAGCGCCCGGGCCGTTGCCGTGCCGCGGTGCGCAAGCGCGATGGCGCGCACGATCGACAGGCCGAGGCCGTACCCATCGCGCCCCGCTCTGCGCGTGCGGTCGAGCCGCGCGAAGCGCTCGAATAGCCGCGGGGCCTCCTCGCCGGGAATCAGCGGGCCGCCATTGGCGCACCGGAGCGTCACCGTGTCGGAGTCCTGCATGGTGGCGATCTCGATCCGGCCGTCGCGCTCGTTGTGGTCGACGGCGTTGTCGACCAGGTTGCCCACGAGCCGGTCGAGCAGCATCCGATCGCCCTCGACCCGCGCCTCGGTCAGGTCGAGGGTGATATCGAGTGCCAACTCCTCGATGTCCGCAGACCGTGCGTCGAGTGCGCTTCGCACCGCGTCGGCGAGATCCGTCTCCTGGTCCAACTCCAGCGGACCCTCGGCGCGGGCCAGCACGAGCAGGCGGTCGATGAGCCCCTCGGTGCGCTCGATCGCGCGCCGCACGACCTCCGCCGTCGCCTCGAGTTGGTCCCGCCCCGCGTCGGGGTCGTCGAGCGTGACGTCTATCTCGGTGCGGATGATCGTGAGCGGTGTGCGCAGCTCATGCGAGGCGTTGGCGACGAACTCGCGCTGCGCCTCGAACGCCGTCTGCAGGCGGTCCAGCATCGCATCGAACTGGTCGGCGAGGTCCTTGAGCTCGTCGGGCGGGCCGGCGAGGTCGATGCGCTCCTCGAGTCGCTCGTCGGTGATGCGGCGGGCGGTATCGGCGATCTCGTGCACGGGCCGGAGCATCCGCCCGGCAACGAACCAGCCCAGTCCAATCGAGGCGACGGCCATCGCCCCCAGAGCGATGCTCGACCGCCAGAGGAGCTCGCGGAGGGTGTCCTCCTTGATGCGCGATACGAGGCTATCGAACAGCGAGGAGGCCGACACGGCGCGGAACACGCCCTGCCTCCCGCGCACGGGCTCGCGCTGGACCAGGAACGTAAACTCCCCGCGCAGGTCTCCGGCCTCCAGGTCCAGCCGCTCCTCGAGCGCATCGCGCAGGTCCTCGCCGCCCGAGGGGAAGTTGCGTGCGACGAGCGCGAAGTTGAGGGCAAGCAGGACGGTCCCCGCGAGCAGGAAGAGCGCCCCGTACCAGAGCGTGAGGCGCAGCCGGATCGATGGCTGCCCGGCGGCGCCGAGGAGCCGCCGCATCAGGGGATGCGGTAGCCGACGCCCCGCACGGTCTCGATCAGCGGCGGCTCGCCCAGGGACTTGCGCAGCTTCATGATCGTGACGCGCACGACGTTCGTAAAGGGGTCTGTGTGCTCGTCCCACGCACGGTCCAGCAGCTCCTCGGAGCTGACGACGGCGCCTTCTGCCTCCAGCAGCACCTGCAACACGGCGAACTCCTTGCGCGTCAGGCCCAGATCGCGACCGTCGCGCGCGGCGCTCCGCCGCGCAGCGTCCAGGCGCACGCCATCGCGTTCGAGGACGGGTTGCGCCGCCGGCCGCGCGCGGCGGCCCAGCGCCCGCAGCCGCGCGCGCAGCTCGCCGAAGTCGAAGGGCTTCGCCAGGTAGTCGTCCGCGCCCAGGTCGAGCCCCTCGATGCGGTCGTGGACGGCGGCCGCCGCCGTGAGCATGAGGATGCGGCAGTCGTGCTCGCCTGCGACCAGTTTCCGGCAGACGTCGTCGCCGTGGACGGTGGGGAGGTCGCGGTCGAGGACGACGATGTCGTACGGGTGGATGGCGGCCTTCTCCAGCGCCTCGGCGCCGTCGAAGGCGAGATCGACAGCGAGGCCGTCGCGCCGCAGTCCGCGCGCGATCGCGTTCGCTAGGTCGCGCTCGTCTTCGACCAGCAGCACGCGCATGCAGCCTCCGGGGGGCCTCGAGCCCTCGGGCAGGGTACGCCGCCCGACCTAACGGGAACGTAACGCCCGCCCGGCGAAGGTAAACGGGAAGACAACGGGAAGCTTACGAGGAGCTTATGCGTCGCTCGCTAGCCTCCGGGCGCAACGCTCCCACCGCAGCGAAGGATGGAGTGGATGACACGGACAAAGAAGACGGTCGCGATTGCCGTCGGCGGACTCGCGGCGCTGCTGCTCCTCGGCTCTGTGCTCGCGCACCCCCGCGGAGCGTTCGTCGACCGGTCGGACGTGCTCGCGCGGGCGCTCGGCATCACAGCCGAGGAGGTCGAGCAGGCGCGGGAGGACGGCACCCTGAAGGGTCTCCTCGCGGACGTGACGCGGGATGACCTCAGGACGGCGTACGAGGCAGAAGCCACCGAGGTGATCGACGATGCCTCGGCGGCAGGTGACATCACCTCGACTCAGGCGGACCGCCTCAAGGAGGTCGTGTCGGCCGACCGCGGCGACCTCACCGACGACGACATCGCGACGCTGAAGAGCCTGCGGGGCGCCGTCACCGTCGACCGGACTGCGGTGTACGCCTCGCTGCTCGGGATCACGAGCGACGAAGTCGAGGCTGCGAAGTCGGACGGCACGCTGCGCGACAGGCTGGCCGACGTGAACCGCGTCGCCCTCGTCGCGGCCCTCGTCGACGCTCGCGACGCCGCGATCGACGCTGCCGAGGACGCGGGCGACATCACTACCGAGCAGGCGGAACTCCTGCGCGACGCCGGGAAGGGCTTCGGCCGCTTCAGCGGCAAGGGCCACGGCCATTGGGGGAAGCGCGGCTTCGGCGGAAGCTGCGGCAACTCCGGCGAATGGTCGGGCGACAAGAAGGACGCCTCTCCCGTGGGCGATCCGGCCTGACGCCACCCTCGGAGATCCGGTTCCCTCTCCTCCCGACGGGGGGAGAGGGCGGACTCTGATCCCCTCGCCTCCGTCTGCGGGGGAGAGGGTTAGGGTGAGGGGGTCTGAGGGGTGCGAGCACGCATCGAGGGCCTGCTGGGCCCTCGGACCCTCACCCCAGCCCTCTCCCGCGGTGCGGGAGGGGGGCCGGATTCCGATCCCCTCGCCCCGGCTGTGGGAGAGTGTGCGAGGGTGAGGGGGGTCTGCGGGGTGCGGCCAGGCCTCTAGCTCTCAGCCTCTCGCCACAGCCTCAGACCGAGCGGCACGAACACCAGCGGCAGGACCACGTCGATGAACACCCAGACCTGGCTATCCGACTGCTGGTCCCCCGCCGCCCAGTCGACCTGCACCCAGTTCCAGTAAAAGAGCAGCGTCAACGCGGCGGCGAGGTAGAACTGCACGTTCGCCTCGAGGTACCGCCGCACGTCAGCTTCGGCGTCGCCGCGCCGCTTCGCCTCGAACGTCACGATGACGGCGAGTGGGAGGCTGGCGGCCCGCGCCCAATCGAAGACGTGCCAGAGCGCGGGCTGGCCGTCCTCCCAGTCGTAGAGGACCGGATCCAGCACGAAGTGAACCGCGAGGCCCGCCCCGACCACGATGAAGAGCGCGGCGAGGAGTCGATTCAGCATTGTGACTCCCGAGCGTCGGCGGGTGGTGACCGATCCGCCGCTACATCTCCTCGGCCTGCAGCAGGTCGAAGCCGACCGTCACGAACAGCATCGGCAGCACCACGTCGATGAAGATCCAGACCTGCGCGTCGGGGGTCTGGGCGCCCGCCGACCACTCGATCTGGAGCGCGTTCCACAGGAACAGCAGCGTGAGCGCCACGGCGACGAAGAACTTCGTGTTGGCCACGAGGTACGCGCGCAGGTCCGACTCGCCGTCCGCGGCCTGCTTCGCCATGAAGGTCACGTAGAGCGCGATCGGGAGGCCGCCGGCCATCAGCCAGTCGAGCACGATCCAGGCGATCGGAACGCCCTCACCGGCCTCCCACTCGTAGAGCAAGGGATCGAGTACGAAGTGGACCGCCACGGCCGCTCCGACGACTGCGAGGTATACCCCCGCCAGACGCTTCACCATCATCGTGATCAGCCCTCCTCCGGACATGCGACTGCGAATCAGCTGGCCGCAGTCTACAGAGTTTCTTGCTGGTTCATTAACGGTTCGCGCCCCCGTTGCCGCCGGTGTCCGCCCGGTCGTCTGGCCACTCCCGCCGACGCGTGCCAGCGTGCGGCCTCGGCGTAGTGATCGGGGAAGTCCGGTGCAAGTCCGGCGCTGTCCCGCAACCGTGAGTCGCCCCGCCCCCAAAAAAGGCGAGGTGGCAAGCCAGATGACCCACGCGTTCCCGATCCATCGATGGCTGCTGAGGCCGCTGCTCGTCGCGTTCGTGCTGATCGCGGCGTTCGCCGTGCTCGCCTGCACTGGCGACGATGACGACGAGGCGGCCGCACCTGAAACGACCGCTCCGGCTCCTACTGCGGCGCTGGCGAGTACAGCGGGACGCTCGAGGACGGTCGGCGGGCGATCGTCGTCGTGTCTCGCGGCAGTGAACCGCGGACCGTAATCACTGTGATGCTCGCACGCGAGGAGTAGGATGGTCGGCATGAGAGTTCGCTACGACTCCGACGCCGATGTGGTGTTCGTCGTACTGCGCGAACCCCGAGGGGGTGAGAGCGGCGGCGAGCGCATTGACGAGCGCCGCTACGCCCATTTCGACCAGGCGGATCGCCTGTTCGCCTATGAGTTCCTGTCCGTGAGCAAGGGTGTTTCGCTCGCTGGCATCGAGCCGCAGGATGCCACCCTGATCCGGGAGGCCATCGACTCAGTAGCGCGGCTCGCGGTCGCCTGATGGAGCAACTCGAAGGCCGCGTGGCCGTGATAACCGGTGGCGGCAGCGGGATCGGCGAGGGCCTGGCCCACGCCTGCCACGCCGCCGGCATGCGGGTCGCGCTCGGCGACGTCGAGGAAGACCAGGCCGCGCGCGTCGCCAACGACGTCCGCGAGCTGGGCGGCGACGCCATCGCCGTCCACGCCGACGTCTCGTCCCCCGAGTCACTCGACGAGCTCGCCGCGCGCGCGTACGAGGCGTTCGACTCGGTGCACCTGCTCTGCAACAACGCGGGCGTGCTCTCCGTCTCACCCCTTGTCGAGACCCCGGAGACGGACTGGGAGTGGACGCTGGGTGTGAACCTCATGGGCCCCATCCACGGCGTGCGCGCCTTCGTTCCGAGGATGCGCGAGCAGCCCGGCGACGAGGGGCACATCGTCAACACCGGCTCGGTGGCGGGCACCTTCGCGATCCGCGGCATGCCGATCGGGGTCTACACCGCCTCGAAGTACGCGGTCGTCGGCTACTCGGAGATGCTGCGCATGGAGCTCGCATCGGAGGGTATCGGCGTCTCGGTGCTGTGCCCCGGCAGGGTGGCGACGCGCATCCAGGAGGCAGGCCGCAACCGCCCGGACGCCCTCGGCGGCCCGATCGAGCAGGCGCCCGAGCTCGCCGAGCGCCGCCGTGAGCGCGCGGCCGACCGGCCGCCGCCGATGGAGCCTCGCGAGGTCGGCGAGCGCGTGCTGGACGGGGTGCGGGCGAACCGCCTGTACATCTTCACCCACGCTGACCAGCGCGGCCCCGTCGAGGACCGTTACCACGACATGATGGCTGCCTACGACGCGATCGACTGACGGGCGCGGCGTGACCCCTCCGAGCATCGAGCAGCCCTCGATCGAGCCTCGCGTCGGTGCACCGACGGCCGAGCAGCTCGCCGCGCTGCGCGAGGCAATGCTGCTGCACGCGCAGAACGAGGTCGATGCGGCGATCGCGGCAGCCGAGACGCTGGTGGAGAGCGTGCCCGACTTCTGCGAGGCCCACTCCTACCTCGGCAACACGCTCGTCACGCGCAGGCGCCGCTTCGCCGACGGCCTCGCCGCGCTCGAACGCGCCGCCGCGCTGTGCCCACGCGACGCGGGCATCCTCTACACGCTCGGCTGGTGCCGCGAGTTCGTCGCGAACGCGCTCGAGAAGCCGCGCGTCGCGCACCAGCCAGTCGAGCAGGACGCGGCGACGCTCTACGCCCTCACCACCGAGGTGATGCTGCGCGCGCTCGACTGCGACCCCGAGCCCGGCCTGCGCGGTGACATTGAAGACATCCTCGACGTGGTCGCCTCCGCGACGGGCATCCCCTGGGACGAGGAGCACGAGAGCGGCGGGGCCGACGCCTGATGCCGCACCTCGAACTTGATGACGGCTTCCGCCTCTACTACGAGCGCCACGGCGATGGCCCGCCGGTGATCTTCGCGCACGGCGCGGGCGGCAACGCCATGTCGTGGTGGCGGCAGGTGCCCGTCTTCGCCGAGCGGTACACCGTCGTCACCTTCGACCACCGCGCGTTCGGCCGCTCCCCGGACGTCGAGGATGGCCCGGGCCGCACGGCCTTCGGCGCCGACGCGCTCGCACTCCTCGACGCGCTCGGCCTGGGCGAGGTGCACTTCGTCGCGCATTCGATGGGCGCGCGGACCGCGATCGGGCTGATGCGGCTCGACCCCGGCCGGTTCCGCTCGCTCACCATCTCCGGTTCGAACGCGGGCTGCGTCGACGACCGGCTGCGCGAGCGCAAGGCGGAGCTGGCGGCGTCGGGCGTGACGGCCGGGACGCTGCTGCAGCGCGCGCTGCCCGAGGACTTCCACGAGCGCGAGCCGGAGCTGTGGCACCTCTACCGGCAGATCCGCTCGATCAACCCGCCGCGCCCGCCGGACTTCCTCGCCCCGTCGCCTGCATTGCGCAACTTCCGGGGCTCGTCGGCGACCCGGCTGATCGAGTCGGGCGTGCCGCTCCTCTGGATCGTCGGCGAGGTCGACCGGGTCATCCCGGCCGAGCTGGTCCGCATGTCGCACCAGCTCACACCCGGCTCGCGCTACGCCGAGATCGCCGGCGCGGGCCACTCCGCCTACTTCGAGCGCCCCGAGCCGTGGAACGCCGAGGTGCTGCGGTTCATCGACGAGGTCGAGGCGGCAGCTCTGGCTCCCTCTCCCGCTGGGAGAGGGTTGGGGTGAGGGTCCGGCGGGCTCCTCGGGGGTTAGTCGCACCCCGCAGACCCTCGGCCGGGGGGATGGGAGTCCGGCTCCCTCTCCCGCACTGCGGGAGAGGGTTGGGGTGAGGGTCCGGCGGCAAGCGTCCTACCCGACGCGCTCGTTGATCTCGGCGGCGAGGCGCATGTCGTAGTCGCTGATGCCACCGACGTCGTGCGTGCTGAGCGCGATGTGGACGCGGTTCCAGGTGTTGGTGAGGGTCGGATGGTGGTTCATGCGCTCGGCGAGGATGCCGACCTGCGTGATGAGCCCCATGGCCGCCACGAAGTCCGCGAGCTGCACCTCGCGCACGATCTCATCGCCATCGCGGCTCCACCCGTCGAGCCCGGCGAGCGCCTCCTCGATCTCGGCGTCGTTCAGCTTGTTCGCCGGCATGTGGCACCTCGTTCCGCCGCGTTGTGGGGGGAGCGTAGGAGGGCGGGGGCGAGGGATGCAAGGCATTGGTCAGCTACGCGACACTGGCACCGTGATACGTGAAGTTGTGGATCTCCTACGTCAGAAATGACTTGTACTACGCGATATGTCGTGCTACCTTCCCAACATCCCGAATGTGGTCGGAGCGCCGAAGGAGGCAACCCATGCGACTCGAACTCCCCGGAATCGGATACCAGCAGGGCAACCGGCAGATGGTCGTGACTGCGCTCAACCCGGTCGCCCTCGTGAAGACCGTGACGAGCCCGGACCGGTGGAACCCGCTCGGCAAGCAGCCGCACGGCAATCGCCCGCAGGACAAGGGGCACCGGGAGGGCATTGCCCAGTACCTCGAGGAGGAGGAGAACTTCGTCTTGGGCGCCGTGGTCCTCTACGCCTCCCCGCGCGATGCGATGTTCGAGCCGGCCGAGGGCGACTCGAACGGCCCAGTGCGCCCTGGGACCCTCAAGCTGGAGTTCGGGGCGGAGTTCGACGTCGGTGACGGCCAGCACCGTATCGGTGCGTACAGCGACGTCATGGCCCGCCACGACGAGGACGGCGACCCGATTCTTGAGCGCCTTCGCGCGTCAGGGCAGCCCGCCGTCGTCGTGATCGACGACGAACCCCTGCACCGCGCCCAGGACTTCACCGACCTCCAGCGCAACGCGAAGCCGCCCTCCAACTCGATCGCTCTCAGCATGGACCGGCGTCAGCCGGTGAACCGGATGCTGATCGACCTCGTCCAGGATGCGGCACTCCCGGTCTTCGACCTGGGGGAGCGCGTTGAGTTCCTCAAGGACTCGCCGGGGAAGCTCTCGGCGAAGCTCTACTCCTTCAACACCATCCGCTACATGAGCGGTACCGCGTTGATCGGCACTGGCCAGCGGAGTGCGCGTGGCTGGGACAAGGCCGTCAACGCTGCGATCGAAGAGCACCCCGACGCGTCGCGGGCGGGACTCGTTGCATTCTGGCAGGCCTTCGCTGCGCTCCCGCCGATCGCAGCGATCATCGGTGGCGAGTCGACCCCGGCGAAGCTCCGTGAGGAAACGCTGCTGGGTGCCGCCGGGGTGCTGTACGCGCTCGCGGCTGCGGCGCACGAGGCCTCGGACGTCGGGATGGATCTCGGAGAGGCCGTTTCTGCCTTCCAGGGCGTCAACTTCGCGCGCCCCGCGCCGCCGCCGCAGGGCTCCCCGCTGACCCTCGACGACAGCATCTTCGTCGGCACCCTGATCGATGCCGAAACGGCGAAGGTCGGATCGGGACGCCCTTCGTGGGAGGCGGCTGCCGACCACCTGCTCGAGGCGATCAAGCAGATGCGGGCGGCGGCATAGCCGCCCGCATCTGAGCGTCAGCGCCGTGGCAATCGACGCCAACATTAGCCTGGAGACGCGGGCCCTCGTACTCGATCTGTATGGGTCGACGTGCCAACTGTGCGCCCGTGGTCCCGGGGATCCCGATCGCGTCGATCAGAGTCGGCTTACGCAGCTCGTTGTCGCCCTCGCGGACGAGAGCCTCCCCGGAGGCGACGACGCCCGCTGCAACCTCAATGTCGTGTGCACGGCCTGCGAGACGAGCCCACCAACGGAGGCGGCGTCGCCAGGCCTCGTGGCACTGATGGGCGAACTCCGGCGTGCCACGATCGCTGACCAGCGCAGAGCGCTGGAGTGGCTGCAACGCCGAGCCCAGCAGGGACGGGCTTGATGCCGCGGCTTGGCACCACTGATGCCAACGCCGAGTTAGCCGTGCGGATGTATGGCGAACTCCTCGACGAGCACGGCTGGGGCCTCGACCGCGCGTGGCTCGCGATCTCATCTCTGCTAATGACGTGCGACTTGTGGTGGGACGGGGACTGGCATCCATTCCACGACGCTCCGGTGTTGCGTGAATCCAACGTCTATGGACTGACCCGAACAGGTGACCCAAATCCAGCCCTGACCGATGCGTTCCGCGTGAAGGAGCGGCTGGCGGTGGGGTTCGCCGTCGCGGACGCTGATGTTTGCGCGACTCTTGGGCGCTTTTTCCGCGAGCCTCGCCTTCTGGGACTCCAGCCGAACAACCCGCGCGGCCACGCGTTCCGCTCCCTTGTCGCGGAGACGCTCGCGCGCTTCGGTGACCCGGCGCTCGGCGTGGCGGAGGCGATCTCGCCACATGACGTCTTTGCCGGCTTCGACCGCTTCGCCGCCGGACGCGGTAGCCGAATCGACATTGTCGTGCGGCGTGGCGACCACCTCGTCGCGCTCATCACCACGCACTGGACGTACCGCCACACGCGCGTCGGAATTCTCCGCGATGCGGAGGCTTACATGCCTGCGGTGCGCGTTCTGAACGCCGACTGCCGGTTCTACGGCGTCACAGCCGAGTTCGGGACGGCGCGGCTGAAGAAGGTCATCGCGGAGACGGCACCTGTGATGCGGAACGCGGTGATCGACCGCTTGGTGCACCTCAACCCGGAACTCCCTGGCGACCTGATCGGCAAGAACGGGGAACTGCGCGAGATGTGGTCGCTGGCGCAGATGGTCGAGGACTCGTACAACTGGCACTGAGGTAACGTGACCACGATCCTGCAGACCTTCGAGGCCCTCCACCCCACCTCTCGCACCCTCCACGAACGCGCGCGGCGCGTCTTCCCCTCCGGCGTCACGCACGACATCCGCGCCTTCTGGCCATGGCCGGTCTACATCGAGCGCGCCGAGGGGGCCCGCAAGTGGGATGTCGACGGGAACGAGTACGTCGACTACATCGGCGGGCACGGGGCGCTGTTGCTGGGGCACAACCGGCCCGAGGTGATCGAGGCAGTCCGGGGCGCGCTCGACCGGGGCACGCACTTCGGCTCCTCGCACGACCTCGAGGTCGAGTGGGGCGAGCAGGTGCTGCGTATGGTGCCGTGCGGCGAACGCGTGCGGTTCACCTCCTCCGGCACCGAGTCGACCATGATGGCGCTGCGGCTGGCGCGCGCCTTCACGGGGCGTCAGCGCGTGGTGAAGCTCGTGGAGCACTTCCACGGCTGGCACGACCTCGCCGTCGGCCACCCGGGCGTCGACGAGGCGCGGCCGGAGTCGGTCGGCGTCCCGCCGGGGTTCTACGAGGACCTCACCATCGTCCCGGCCGGCGATGTCGCGGCGCTCGAGGAGGCTCTCGTCCCGCGCGACGTGGCGGCGCTGATCTTCGAGCCGACCGGGGCGCACTGGGGTACCCACCCGCTGGACCCCTCTTACCTGGAGGCCGCGCGCGAGGCGACGAGCGCGGCCGGGACGGCGCTCATCTTCGACGAGGTGATCACCGGCTTCCGGATGGCGCCGGGCGGCGCCTCGGAGCGTTACGGCGTCACCCCGGACCTCTCGACGCACGCCAAGATCCTCGCCGGCGGCCTGCCGGGTGGGTGCGTCACCGGCCGCGCCGAGTTCATCGAGATGATCGAGATGCGCGAGGACGACGCGGCGTGGAACACACGCCGCCGCGTGTCGCATCAGGGGACGTACAACGCGCAGCCCCCGGCCGCCGCGGCCGGGATCGCCGCGCTCCGCATCATCGAGGCGGGCGGCGAGGTGGAGCGCGCCGACGCCGCGGCTGCCGATCTGGTGCGCGGCCTCAACGCGCTCTTCGCCGAGCGGTCGGTACCGGGATCGGCGTGGGCCGCCTCGTCGATCTGGCACCTCAACCTCGGCTACGACGCTCCCCGGCCCACCGACGTGGAGTGGGACGCGGCCGAGGAGCCGCGCGGCGTCACCGAGGAACTGGTGCGCCCGCTCAAGCAGGCGCTGCTCAACCATGGCGTCGACCTGATGGGGACGGGCGGCATGGTGTCCTCGGCGCACGTGGAGTCAGACATCACCCGCACCATCGAGGCATTTTCGGACACCGTCGACGACCTGGTCCGTGAGGGATTGCTCGGGGGCGGTTAACTTCGTGCCCCCGCTCAGAGTTATCCACAAAGTGTGGACAATAGGAATCTGATGGCGTAGAACTCCACACCGTTGTGCGTTTCACAGGGAAACGCACTGCTACTCGGCCGGGCGTGACGCCGACATACGCTCAGCCGTCGGACATTGATGGCTGCTCCCCAGGTCCTGAAGCCGGGTCACCCGGATCAGTTAGTCGTCGCTGCTGCCGCCGCGCTCCTGCTCGCGGCGGCCACCGTGTGGCAGGCCACGCTTTCCGCAGCCGGCACGACTCCCGCTCCGAGGTCCGAGACGGTGGGCGCCACGAGTTCGTTCGAGGCGGTGCAGTCCGTCGCGCTCCGGATTTCCGAGCGGGACGCGCTCCCGCGCGACTCCCGCGTGACGCCCGTGCCGGGACCTGCCGTGATACGAAGCGCCGCCACGGCGGGACTGCTGGAGTCGCCCGCCAGCCCGCCGCCGCGGGTCGCGGCCGGCGCTCCCGACGCAAGCGTCGCGGTGTTCCCGAAGCCGTTCTCGCCGACGCTCTTCGATGGAGCGTCCGGTGCGGGCGCCCTGGGCCAGTCGCCTGGCCGCGAGAGCCTCGCGACCGCGGCGCATTCGACGGCCACTCCCGAGCTCCAACCCGGTGACCGCGTCGTGGCGACCGTGAGCTTCTACTACTGCACGGCGGATTCGGGTCACCCGGGGGATGGCGGCGCGTGGTGCGGGGCCATGCGCGACGGGACGGTCGTCTACCCGGGCGCGGCGGCCTGCGACTACGAGTACCTCGGCCAGCAGTTCCGCATCGAGGGCGATCCGACGGGCCGCGTGTACACGTGCAACGACACCGGCAGCGCCGTGCACGGGCTGCACCGGGATATCTGGTTCCGCACGAACGCCGAGGGCTGGAGCTGGCAACGCGACGTCGGCAGGCGCGTGGTGATCGAGATCGTCAACTAGCCACACTTGTGCTTGTGCGCACACGGTCAAAGTCGATAATGTGTACGTATCGCATGCCCCATCGCGCGAGGCGCCCTCGGTCGCCACGTGCGTGGCCGCTCCCACAGCGACGAAATGGCGGCGTCAGCGATGCAGGTCGACCCAGAGACGCTGACCCGGCGTTCGGAGCTCGGGCGGCGGCTGCGTGAGCTTCGCCGCGACAGCGGAATGACGCAGGCGGAACTCGCGCGTGCGGCAGGCCTCGGGCAGGCCTCGCTCTCGAACTATGAGAACGCCAGGCGCGACATACATTTGGTTTCGGCAGTGCGAGTCGCGGCTGCACTGGACGTCACGCTTGGCGAGCTGCTGGAGGTGCCACACATCCTCGTGGTCCACGATCCGGATCTCGCGAGGGCGGTGCGCATCCTGGCCGACTCGGAGGAGCTGCTCACGTCGATCGCCGGGCCGCGCCCGCCGCCTCCACCGAGGCCGCCGAAGGCTGACGCCGAAGCGCAGCAAGGCGAGGTCGAGGCCACGGAAAGCGAGACCGAGGAACCGGTGAGCGAGGCCGAAGCTGCGGATAGCGAAGCTGAGGCGCGCGACGGTGAGGCCGCGGCCACCGACAGCGCGGCCGAAGCCACGGACAGCGAGGCGGCCGCCACGGACGCCGAAGGCGGTGCGACGGACGGTGAGGTCGAACCCACGGACGCCGAGCCGCAAGACACTGAGGTGGAATCCGTCGCTGACGCGCCAGTGGAGAGTGACGCCGAGGCGGAGACAACGGACGCTGGTGCGGAAGCGTAGGTGTCGCGATCATGAATGGGCCGCACACGACCAATGGAGGGACAGACGATCACTATGGGGGATTCCGAGACGCTGAGCCGGCGCGTCGAGATTGGGCGACGGCTCCGTGAAGCGCGGCGGCGACGGGGACTCTCGCAGTCCGAGGTCTCCCAGACAGCCGGTATCACGCAAGCGTCCCTTTCCAACTATGAGACCGGCAAGAGGGAACTGCCCCTGTCCACGATGATGAACCTGGCCGCCGCGCTTGACGTTCCGCTCGGGGACTTGATGGAGATATCCGACGTGATCATCCTGCGGGACTCGAGGCTCGCCGACGCCGTGCGCGCGCTCACAGACTCGCCCGAGTTGCTGGAGTCGGTGATCAACGGCGAGCCCGTCGCGGTTCCCTGATCCACTGTGGGCCCGCTACCGCGTCCGTGAGGGAGGGCGAACCGCGTTCGCCGCGCAGCCGTATACTATCTGCGTCCGGCGGGTCCCTGACGGATCGATCGCTGCCGCGGCTGATGCCCCAGGCAGGCTGGAGCCGCAGCGTGATCTCGCCGCCGTGGCCGTCGCACGTGAAGCAAGGAGGCGGCATTGGCCAGCGATCACCCGACCACACTCGGAGAGCTCCGCCAGTCCGGTTACCGCGTCCGGCCCGTGCGCGAGGAGATGCGCGCGAACCTCATCGACGCGCTCCGTAACAACGTCGACCTCTTCCCACAGATCCAGGGCTACGGAGATTCCGTCATCCCGCACCTTGAGAACGCCATCCTCTCAGGCCACGACGTCATCCTGCTGGGCGAGCGTGGCCAGGCGAAGTCGCGGCTGATCCGCAGCCTCGTCGCGCTGCTCGACGAGTGGGTCCCGGTCATCGCCGGCGCCGAAATCCCGGAGAACCCGTTCGCCCCTATCAGCGAGCAGGCCCGCCAGACCGTCGCCGAGCAGGGCGACGACACGCCGATCGAGTGGATCCACCGCGACGACCGCTACGGCGAGAAGCTCGCCACGCCCGACATCACGATCGCTGACCTCATCGGCGAGGTGGACCCCATCAAAGTGGCCGAGGGCCGCTACCTGAGCGACCAGCTGACGATCCACTACGGACTCATCCCGCGCACGAACCGCGGCATCTTCGCCATCAACGAGCTTCCCGACCTCGCCGAGCGCATCCAGGTCGGCCTGCTCAACGTGATGGAGGAGCGCGACGTCCAGATCCGGGGGCACAAGATCCGGCTGGACCTCGACGTCTTCATCCTCGCCACCGCCAACCCGGAGGACTACACCAACCGCGGGCGCATCATCACGCCGCTCAAGGACCGCTACGGCTCCCAGATCCGCACCCACTACCCGCGCACCATCGACGACGAGCTGGAAATCGTTCAGCAGGAGCGTGCGCACCTCGACATGGCGGGCAAGAACGCCGTCGTCCCGCGCTACATGGAGGAGATCATCGCCGAGATCACGCGCCTCGCGCGCCGGTCGCCGGACGTGAACCAGCGCTCCGGTGTCTCCGTGCGCGCCTCGATCTCCAACTACGAGGCGATGCTCGCCAACGCGCTGCGCCGCGCCATCCGCCTGGACGAGCCCGACGCCGTCCCGCGCATCTCCGACCTCGGCTTCCTGCGCGCCTCGCTCGAAGGCAAGGTCGAGCTCGAGACGGTGGACGAGGGACGCGAGGACCAGATCATCGACCGCCTCATCCAGGGCGCGGTCGTCGCCGTCTTCAACCGCCACTGCTCCATCACCGACATGGAGCCGCTGATCGAGGAGTTCAAGACCGGCACCACCGCCGAGGTCGGCGAGGACGCCGGCGCCGAGGCCTACCAGGAGCTCGTGGGACGTATCGCGCCGCTCGCGGACGCAGTCGCCGAGATCCGCAGCGACGGTTCAGCGGCCGAGCAGGCCGCGGCGGTCGAGTTCGTGCTGGAGGGCTTGCACCTCAACAAACGGCTCAACAAGGACGCCGTCGGCGGAGGGGCGCACTACCGGGGGTAGCACATGCCAATCACCGTCCGCTACTCCGCCTGGGACGGCACCCAGGAGATCGGCGACCTCGAGGCCGGCGACATCCTGGAAGCCCTCTCCGACGACCTGATGAACTTCGGCGACCTCCAGCACGCGCTGCGCAACCTCATGCAGCGCGGCATGCGCGGCCCGCAGGGCATGCGCACGCCCGGCCTGCGCGACCTCCTCCACCAGCTCCGCCAGCAGCGCCGCGAGCGCCTGGACCAGTTCGACCTCGGCGGGGTGATGGAGGACATCGCCCGCCAGCTCGAGGAGATCCTCGACCTGGAGCGCTCCACGCTCGACGACCGCATCGAGGAGGCGGGCGGCCCACGCGAGCCGCAGCCGCAGGCCGACGGCCAGCAGCCCGGCGGCGACTCGCCGGAGGGTGCCGACGATGACGAGGCCTCCGGCCTCGCGGGTGGCGGCGAGCAGGACGGCGAGGGCAATCAGGACGGCGAGATGGCCGCGCAGCAGTCCCCGGGTGGCCCCTCCGCTGGGCAACAGGCCGGTGGGCAACAGGGCGGCGGGCAGCCGGGTGGATCTCAGCCGGGCCAGTCCGACGGCGGTGAGGACGACTTCTCGGACATGCTCCGCAGCATCGTCGAGCGGAAGCAGGACTTCCTCGAGCAGTTGCCGCCGGAGCCGGCCGGGCAGGTGAAGGAGCTGCAGAACTACGAGTTCCTGAACCCCGAGGCACAGCAGAAGTTCCAGGAGCTGATGGAACAGCTCAAGCAGGCGATGACCGAGTCGTTCTTCAACGACGTCCAGCAGATGGTCGAGGAGATGTCCGAGGGCGACATCGAGCGCATGAAGGAGATGCTGCGCGACCTCAACGACATGCTCATCCAACGCATGCGCGGCGAGCAGCCGGACTTCGACTCCTTCATGGAGAAGTACGGCGACATGTTCGGGGACAACCCCCCGCAGTCGCTCGACGAGCTCATCGAGCAGATGCAGGCGCAAACGCAGGCGATGCAGTCACTCATGGAGTCGCTGCCCTCGAACCAGCGCCAGCAGCTGCAGTCCCTGCTCTCCGACAAGCTCGGCGACCCGGAGCTGGAGGGCGAGCTCTCACAGCTCGCCGCGAACCTCGAGTACCTCAACCCCGGCGCGGAGCGCGCTCCCGCCTACCCCTTCCGCGGGGACGAGGAGATCGACCTCCAGGCCGCGATGCAGCTCATGTCCGAGATGCAGGACATTGACGGGCTCGAGCGCCAGCTCGAACGCGCGCAGTACGACGGCGAACTCGACGGCATCGACCTCGACCAGCTGCGAGAGCTGCTGGGCGACGAGGCCTCAGACGCCATCGACCGCCTCGGGGAGTTGCTCGACATCCTGGAGCAGGCGGGCTACATCCGGCGCGAGGGCGACACATGGGAGCTCACGCCGCGCGGCACACGGATGATCGGCCAGCGCGCGCTCGCCGAGATCTACGCGCAGCTCAAGCGCCAGGGCATCGGCAACCACCCGGTCCCCGAGTCCGGCCGCCACGGCGAGCGCATCGATGACTCGAAGGAGTACGAGTTCGGCGACCCGTTCCACCTCGACATGCACCGCACGATGATGAACGCCATCGAGCGCGAGGGGCCGCAGACGCCCGTGCGGCTCATGCCCGACGACTTCGAGGTGTTCCGCTCGGAGCTGCTCACCCAGACCGCCACGGCCGTGATGGTCGACCTGTCGTGGTCGATGGCGTTGCGTGGCTCGTTCCAGTCCGCGAAGAAGGTGGCGCTGGCGCTGCACAACCTGATCAAGGCGCAGTACCCGCGCGACCAGCTCTACATCCTCGGGTTCTCCGCGTACGCGCGGGAGCTGGAGATCTCGGAGCTGCCGTACGTCCGCTGGGACGAGTCCGTACTGGGCACGAACATGCACCACGCGCTGATGCTCGCGCGACGGCTGCTCGCCAAGCACACGGGCGGCACGCGGCAGATCATCATGATCTCGGACGGCGAGCCGACGGCGCACCTCGAACGCGGGCGCTCGCAGTTCTCGTATCCGCCGAGCCCGACGACGATCCGCGAGACCCTCAAGGAGGTGCGACGCTGCACCCGTGAGGGGATCACGATCAACACCTTCATGCTGGACCGCAACTACTACCTCAAGGAGTTCGTGAACAACCTGGCGAAGATCAACGGCGGCCGCGTCTTCTTCACCACGCCCGACAAGCTCGGCGAGTACATCCTCGTCGACTACGTCCAGCACAAGCGGCAGCACATCGGCCGCAGCGCCTGACGCCGGGCGGTCGCCCGCGTCCCGCCTCGGCCGAGGCCTCGAGGTTGGCGAACGGGGACCGCCCATGCCCTCCCGGATCCCGCCGCGGCTGCTCGTTCCCGCCATCGCGCTCGTCGTCATCGTGGTCGGGGCCTCGGCCTGGTACGCATGGGTGGAGGAGTTCGGGGCGTTCGACGGGTTCTACATGGCCGTGATCACTCTCACGACCGTGGGGTACGAGGAGGTCCATCCCCTGGACCGCGGCGGGCGGCTGTTCACGATCCTCTACACGGGCACGGGGATCGGTCTGCTCTTCTACACCGTCGGCGCTATTGTTGAAGAGGTGGTCGCGGGCAGCATCGCCGAGGCGCTCGGGGTGCGCGGCCGCAGCCGGAGAGCAGGCAGGATGCGCAACCACGTCGTCGTGTGCGGGCTGGGCCGAGTCGGGCGCGAAGTGGTGCGTCAGCTGCAGGAGCAGGACGAACAGGTACTCGTCATCGACTCTACGGAAGAGCGACTGGAAGTTGCCCGAGAGATGGGCGTGGCCTACCTGATGGGCGATGCGACGGACCAGAGGCAGCTCGAACGCGCGAACCTCGAACACGCGCGCGCCCTGGTCGCGGCCGTCCACACCGACGCCGACAACACATTCATCGTCCTCACGGCCCGCGCCCTCAATCCCGACCTCACAATTACTACTCGTGCGACCTCGGACGCGGCAGCCGTCCGACTGGAAGCAGCGGGCGCGGACCATGTGATCTCGCCGTATCGCATCGCGGGCGAGCGTATGGCCGAGGCCGTGCTCGGGCGGTAACGAAACGCCCGAGGCGCTCAGCACCCCGGGCGCGACTCGATAGCTCCGCGCGGACCCTAGTCCGGGGTCAGTCCCAGGACCAGGTCGCGCAGCGTCACCAGCCCGCATGGCGCCCCGGCGTCATCGACCACCAGCGCGCGCGAGACGCCGAATTGCACCAGTAACCGCACCGCGTAGCGCACCAGCATCGACGAGCGGATCGTCAGCGCCGGCTTCGACATGACCTCGTAGACGTTGACGCGCGCCGGCGCGCGGTCGTGGGCGACCACCTCGCGCGCCAGATCGCTGACCGTGATGAGCCCCAGCTCGTCGTCGTCGTGGCGCCGGTCGACCACCAGCGAGCTGATCTGCAGGCGCCGCATCGTCGCCATGGCCTCGGCAACTGTCGCCATCCCGTCGATGGTGTGGACCTGCCCGCTCATGATCTCGGACACGCGTATCGCCCGGTCGTCGGCCTGTTGGTTCACAGCGCGCCTTCCACTTCCTCCATCAGCGTGGGCAACTGCGTCGAGAGCCCGACGGCGTCCTCGATGGTGAGCTGGAAGGCGACGCCGGTGCCATGCTCGCGCTCCATGCCACCGGCCTCGGCGAGGCGCTCGAGGATGTCGCGGGCCCGCGGTTCCGCTACCAGGAAGAGCACCACGTCCCCGCTCGCCGCGAGGTCCAGCCCCAGGAACGTCTTATGCGGTTTCAGTCCCTCGCCCCGCACGCCGCTGATGATAGTGGCGCCCGTGGCGCCGCCCGCGCGCGCCGCATCGATGATGTCGTTCGTCTCCTCGTTGCTCACGAGCGCGACGATCAGCGCCATCTTCATGAGTGCACCTCCTGGCGTTCCTTGCGGGTGCGCCAGCGCTCCACCCCGTCGGCGACGATGGCATAGCCTAGCACCGACATAATGGGGAAAACACTGGCGAATGCGATGAGCCCAAAGCCGTCGATGAGGGGGCTGCGCCCCGGGACGTTGGCGGCGAGACCGAGCCCCAGGGCTGCCACCACGGGTACCGTGACGGTCGAGGTCGTGACGCCTCCACTGTCGTAGGCAAGCGGGATGATGGTGCGTCTGCTCAGGAAGGTCTGCGCGATGACGACGACGTAGGCCGCCACGATGTACCACGGCAGCGGCGTGCCGGTGACGATGCGGAAGCACCCCAGCGACACACCGAGGGCGACGCCCACCGCTACCGCGATCCGCAGCCCCCATGCGTTCACCGCGCCGCCCGATACCTCCTGGGCCTTGAGCCCCACGGCGATGAGCGCCGGCTCCGCCACTGTTGTCGAAAAGCCGACCGCTGCCGCGAAGAGGTAGACCACCCAGTAGTCCTCCCACCGCACCGCGCCAGCCAGCGACCTCACCTCCTCGGTCAGTTGCCACGCCATCGTCTCGCCGATGGGGAACAGCGCCTGCTCGAGCCCGATGAGGAACAGCGCCAGGCCCAGCAACACCATGACCGAGCCCGTGACGATACCCCGGAGGTTGGGCAGCCCCTGCCGCAGCGCGCCGAGCTGGAACACCACCAGGATGACGACGACGGGCGACACGTCCCGCAGCGTGTACAGCAGCGTCTCCCCGAAGCGCGCGAGGAACTCGAGCATCACACTGCCATCCCGTAGCCCAGCACGCAGATCATGGGGGTGAGGCTGGCGAAGGCGATCAACCCGAAGCCGTCGAGCATCGGGTTACGCCCGCGGATGCTGGAGGCGAGGCCCACGCCCAGCGCGGTGATCAGCGGGACCGTGATCGTGCTGGTCGTCACCCCGCCGGAGTCGTAGGCCACGCCCACGATCTCCTCGGGCGCGAACACCGTCATCACCATCACCAGCACGTAGCCGGCGATGATGAAGTAATGGATGGGCCACCCCTTCAGGATCCGCAGGACCCCCAGCACGATGGCCAGGCCGACGGCGACGGCCACCACCACGCGCAACTCGAGGGCGTACTGGTCCCTCGCGGCCTGGCTGCCGCCGATGAATCCCGCCTGCCCCGCCACGTCGGCCGCCTCGGCCGCCACGGCGATCAGCGCGGGCTCGGCGACGGTGGTCCCGAACCCGAGGCAGAAGGCCAGCGCCAGCAGCGCCGTCGCGCTGCCCTTGCGCGCCATGCCCTGCGCCAGCGCCTCGCCCAGCGGAAAGAGCCCGCTCTCCAGCCCCTGGACGAACAGGGCCAGCCCGAGGACGACGCAGACGAGCCCGACGACCACCTCGGCGATGTCGGGAAACGCCTGTCGCAGCACGACGATCTGGAAGAAGGCAACGACGGCGAAGATCGGTAACAGGTCCCGCAGGGCACCCAGGATCTGCCTCGCCATGGCCAGCGCGAACTGCAGCAAACCGTGCTCCTCGCGCGTGGCTGCATACGTTCGATGGGCCTGCTAACGCGTTTTAGCCTATTGAGCGCTACTGCGCCGGTCAATGACGATCCCACCACACCCGCCACGGGCTCAGGGCGCCGACCATGGCGTCACGGGCAGCGCCGGTCGGGTCACCGGCTCGAGCGGGCGAGCGGGAGGCAGCCCCCGGAAGACACCAAAACGCCCGAGGCGGCTACCGCCCCGGGCGCGATCAGGTTGGCGAGCGTGGGTGCTCAGACCCAGATGCCGGGGCGCTCCTGCCAGAAGAACTGCACCAGCATCCCGCCGGTCTGACGCGGGTGGATGAAGCCCTCGATCCAGCGTGCGCCGTCGGTCACGCCTTCGCGCTCGCCGAACGGGCGGATGCCGCGAGCGGCGCAGGCGGCCACGGCGGCCTCCCAGTCGGCCACCTCGAACGTGATGTGGTGAATCGTCGGGCCGCGGCGCTCGAGGAAGCTCGCGATGAACGAGGGGTCGCCGAGGGGCTGGATGACCTCCCAGCGCATCTGGCGCGTGGGCGTCTCCATCACCTCGGTCACGAACTCGCGGCCGGGGTCGTCGGAGCGGTAGAAGCTCTGCATCCCGAAGACGCGCCCGTACCAGCCGGCCAGCTCGTCGCGGTTCCCGTGGGCGTGGGAGATGTGGTTGATGGCGATGACGCCCAGCGCCCCCTCGCGCGCCGGCGGCGCGCCCATGCGCGGCATCGCGCCGTTGACGCTGCGGAAGCGGAACTGGAAGCCGTGGCCGCCGCGCCACGGGTGGATCAGGATCTCCTCGACCGGCTGCTCGGCCGTGCCTTGCTGCTCGCTCCACGGCTCGATGCCGAGCGAGCGTAGCTCGTCGACGGCGGCGGACAGGTCGCGCACGTGCAGCAGTACGTAGTGGAGGCCGGGTCCCAGCGGGCCGTCGATGAAGCTCTGAAGGTATGAGTCGGGGCCGGTCGGCGCGGCGACCTCCCAGTCGATGTCCGACATGCCGGGCACCGACATCATGGCGCGCTCGACGCCGAGCGCGTCGTCACGAGTGCGCTGCGTGGTGGTGAAGCCGAACAGCCCTTCGAGCAGCTCGACCTGCGGCTCAAGCTGCGCTGCGACCATGCCGATACGATCGATTCGCTCGATGTCCACGGTGCGCTCCCAGTGTGCGTTAACGTTCGGTCGTGATGCCCCATCATAACGACGCCGCGCCGTATGGGCGGCGGCAGTCGGCTAGCCTGCCCGCCCCCAGATGCCGGGTCGCTCCTCCCAGAAGAACTGAACGAGCACGCCCCCGGTCTGGCGAGGGTGGATGAAGCCGTCCATCCAGCGAGCCCCGTCGTCGGTCACCCCCGTGCTCTCACGGAACGGCTGCACGCCGTGCGCGACGCACGCATCGACGGCGGCGTCCCAGTCGGCCACCTCGAAGGCGATGTGGTGCATCGCGGAACCGCGCCGCTCGAGGAACCGTGCGACGAACGATGCATCGTCCGCAGGGTGCATCGCCTCCCAGCGCAGCTGGCCTGCCGGGGTCTCCATCACCACCTGCACGAACTCGCTCGTCGTGAATCGGTCGACGCTCGTCATGCCGAACGCGCGCCTGTACCAGGCCGCGAGCTCGTCGCAGTCGCCATGGGCGTGCGCGAGGTGGTCGATGGCTGTGATCCCCACGGAGCCCTCGCGCGCGGGCGGGGGGTTGGGGCGATGCTCGAGGCCGCCCGGGCCACGGACACGGAACTGGAAGCCATGACCGTGAATGAGCACCTCCTCCACGGGCTGCTCCTGCGTCCCTGCCTGCTCGCTCCGCGGCTCGATGCCCGCGGCGCGCAGGTCCTCGACAGCGGCAGACAGGCTGGGGACCCGCATGCGCACGTAGTGGAGCCCCGGACCGAGCGGGCTGTCGATGAACCCCTGGAGGCACGAGGCCGCCCGGGTCGGAGCTGAGACCTCCCACTCGATGTCGGGCGTGCCGGGCACGGACATTAGGACGCGCTCGACTCCGGCCACGTCGTCCCGCAAGCGCTGCTTGGTGGTGAAGCCGAAGAGGCCTTCGAGGGGTCGACCTGCGGCTCGAGCTCCGCTACGGCCATCCCGATGCGATCGATCCGCTCGACATCCATGGTGCGCTCTCGGCACGCGTGCACAGTCGTCAGCGCGGCCCCGGCACGATGACGCTGCACCGGCAGCCTTGCGCCGGTGGTCGGCTACTGCCTCACCGGGCTAGCATCCAGCGATGCTACCCGGTCGTGTGCTCCTCGTGCGAAACCCCCGGGCGCGCCGTGCGCCCTCCGAAGGCGCGCTCCGCCAGGTGTCCACGCCACTGCTCGGCCGGGGCTGGCGCATCGTCATCCGGTCGACGACCCAGGCCGGCGAGGCGGCGCACATCGCCTCCGAAGCCGCCGCCGAGGGCTACAACGCCGTGGTCGCCGTCGGCGGCGACGGCACGGTGCACGAGCTGGCGCAGGGCCTGACGGGTACCTCCACCGCGCTCGGCGTCCTGCCCGCGGGGACGGCCAACATCTGGGCGACGGAAGCCGGCGTCCCGGGCAAGACCTCGCGGGCCACGGGGTTCCTGGCGCGTGCGCGCTCTGTGCCTGTTGACGTCGGTCGCGTCACGTTCGACGACGGGACCGCGCGGCGCTTCCTGCTCATGTGCAGTGTCGGACTCGACGCCGAGGTCGTACGGCGGATAGGCGGCGGTGGCCTGCGAAAGCGGATCTTCGGCCGCGCCGCGTACATCGGCGCGGGCCTCGGGCGGGTCGTGCGGGCCGCTCCAACGCTCACGGGCATCGAGGTCGACGGAGCGTATGCCGAGCATGACCTCTACGTCGCGGTGGTGGGGAACACGCGTCTGTACGGTGGCATCACGGAGCTCACCAGCGCCGCCCTCGCCGACGACGGCCAGCTCGACGTCGCGACGTTTTCAGCCCGGCGTTTCGCGGGCCGACGCCTCCCGGGGCGGCTCGCCCTTGCCGCGCGCGCCCTGCGCGGCCGGCTCGACGAGCGCCAGCGGGGCGGCGTCGACTACCAACGAGGCGCCCAGGTGCGCATCGCGCCGGTGACGCGGCTCCCTGTGCAGGCCGACGGCGAGTACATCGGCGAGACACCCATCACGATCACCGTCGAGCCTCGCGCGCTGCACGTGCTGCTCGACCCCGACCCGAACCCGCTGCTCACCGGCGAAGTGGAGTAGGCGCCGGGGTCAACCGGCCGGACGCAGCTCGCCGTCCTCGATGCGGAACCGCCGCGCGCCGGGCAGGTCGGCGGCGCTCGGGCGGTCCTCGTCGGCCGACGTGATCACGACCTGGTCGACGCCGTAGGCAGCGGCGAGCACGCGCTCGCGGCGCTCCTCGTCCAGCTCCGACAGGATGTCGTCCAGGAGCAGCAGTGGCGCGTCGCCCGTACGGTCGCGCGAGAGCGCGACCTCGGCGAGCCGCAGCGCCAGCCCCGCCGTGCGCTGCTGGCCGCGCGACGCGAACGCGGCGGCGTCGTTCCCTGCGATTTCGAAGCGCATGTTGTCGCGGTGCGGCCCGCTGCGCGTCATGCCCGCGACCAGGTCGTCGCGGCGCCGGGCCTCGATCACCTCGCGGAACACGGACTCGACGCCCTCGATGCCGCCTGCGTCCAGCACAGCCGCTGCGGCGGGCGCCGGCAGCGAGGGCTCGTAGCACACCGCCAGCGGCTCGACCCCGGGGGCGAGGTCGGCGTAGTGCCGAGCCGCTCCCTCGGCGAGTGCGCGCACGGCGCTCGCGCGGCCGTGGAGCACGACGGCGCCGGCGGCAACGAGCTCATGGTCCCAGAACGCCAGCTCGTCACCCGGTCGGGCGCGGCGCTCCTGCAGGCTGCGCAGCAGGCTGTTGCGCTGCTGCAGCACCCGCTGGTAGCGCTGCAACGCCCGCACGTACTCGCGGTCGAGCTGCGAGATGGTGATGTCGAGGTAGCGCCGTCGCCGCGCAGGCGAGCCGTCGATGATCTGCAGGTCGGCGGCGGAGAACATCACGACACGCAGCCGCCCGATCAGGTCCGACGCTCGCCGCGCGACCCCGTCGACACGGAAACGGCGGCTCGTCGGGGGCAGCGCGCGCTCCTCGGCAGCCTCGCGGCCCCGCACCTCCTGGCTGCTCACGACGATCTCGACCGTCACCGGCTCGGCCGCCGTCACCACCTCGGCGCGGAGCGTTGCGGCGGGGAGCGGCTCCTCGCGCAGCGCGTCCTGCGAGATCACCTCGGCGTCCGCGCCGGCGCGCCCGCTGCGGGTGGTGGCGAGGAGCGCGATGGCCTCGATGAGGTTCGTCTTGCCGGCGCCGTTCGGCCCGGTCACCACGCTGATTCCGCGCTCCAGCGGGGTGTCGAGCCGCCGGAACGTGCGGACGTTCGTGAGCGAGAGACGGGCGATCTGCATACCGGGCTCCAGGCCGCCTCGATTATCGCCCCGATCGCCACAAGGCGACCGTCGGGGGCTGCCGTTGACGATCGCTCCCGGTACGGTGGGCACGGGCGACGGGCCACGACCCGACCAGGCCCGGGAGGAGCATCCGATGAGCGACCAACCCATCCGCGTCGGCCTGATTGGGGCGGGCGCGAACACGCGCCTCCTCCACATCCCCGGCTTCCAGGCCATCGACGGCGTCGAGGTCGTCGCGGTGTGTAACCGCTCCACGGAGAGCGGGCAGCGCGTCGCGGACGAGTTCGGCATCCCGCGCGTCGTCACGGACCCCGACGAGATCTACTCGGCAGACGACATCGACGCGGTCTGCATCGGCACGTGGCCGTACCGCCACAGCGAGTTCACGGTGCGCGGCCTCAACGCCGGCAAGCACGTGCTGTGCGAGGCGCGGATGGCGACCGACGTGGCCCGCGCGCGCGCGATGCTCATCGCGGCCCAGGCGCGCCCGGACCTCGTCGCGCAACTCGTCCCCGCGCCGTGGGACCTCGCGAGCTGGCGCACCGTGCGCCGACTGCTCGGCGAAGGCGCGCTCGGCGAGGTGCGCGAGGTACACGTCACGATGGTGACGCCCGGCGCGATGAACCCCCGGCGGCCCCTGCACTGGCGCGAGCACAGCGAGTACTCCGGCTTCAACATCATGCAGTTCGGCATCGTCGCCGAGGTCGTCCAGCGCTGGCTCGGCCCCACCGAGCGGGTGCTCGCCGACGCCGCGACGTACGTCACCTCCCGCCGCGACGAGGAGAGCGGCGAGGACTACGCGATCGAGATCCCCGACAGCCTCGGCGTCTTCGCACGCCTCGCCAACGGCGCACGGGCGACGTACCTGGTGAGCGCGGTCACGGACGCCCCCCGAGTCCCCAACGGCATCGCCCTGCACGGCACGGACGCGACGCTGCACTGGTGGGCCGACGGCGACCGCCTCGAGCTGGCCCCGCGAGGCGAGGCGCCACAGCCGCTCGACCCGGATCCGGGCACCGCCGGGTCATGGCGCGTCGAGGCGGACTTCATCGACTCGATCCGCGACGGAGCGCCCGTGGAACTGACCAACTTCGAGGACGGGGTCCAGTACATGCAGGTCATCGAGGCGACGTGGCGGAGCTGGTCCGAGGGTCGCCCCGTCGACATCGCCTCGGTCTAGGCCGGAGGCGGCGAGGCCCCGGCGATGCGCACGGTGGTGGTCGGCGGACAGCGCGAGCGGCGACCGCCTTCGCTGTGGGAGCTGGCGCTGCGGCTCGTCGTCAACGCGGTCGGGCTGTGGCTCGCGGCCGTGCTCGTGCCCGGCATCCAGATCGACGACGTGCCCTCGCTGGTCGCCGCGACCGCGCTGTTCGCGCTGGTCAACACCCTCGTGCGGCCACTGGCATTCCTCGCCTCGGCGTGCTTCATCGTGCTCACGTTCGGGCTGTTCATCGTGGTCATCAACGCGCTCATGCTCGCGCTGACGGCGTGGATCGCGGGCCAGCTTGGGCTCGGGTTCCGCGTCGACGGCTTCGCGTCGGCAGTCTTCGGCGCGCTCATCGTCGCGCTGCTGTCGCTGTTCGTGTCGTCCGTGCTGCGCTGGCGTCGAGGCCCCCCGCAGGCTGGAGGCCCCGCGTGACGCTGTGGCTCTGCCGCACCTGCGGCGTCGAGTTCGCCGACACCACGCAGCCCCCCGCGGGGTGCGTGATCTGCGAGGACGACCGCCAGTACGTCGGCTGGGGCGGGCAGGAGTGGACGACGCGCGAGGAACTGCTGGCGCAGGGCCACCGCAACGACGTGCGCGACATCGAACCGGGGCTGACCGGCATCGGCATCGCCCCGCCGTTCAGCATCGGCCAGCGCGCGTTGCTCGTGCAGGCCGACGCCGGCAACGTGCTCTACGACTGCGTCAGCCTGCTCGACGACGAGGCCCGCGAGGCCATCGAGGCGCGTGGGGGCGTCGACGCGATCACGCTCTCACACCCGCATTTCTACGACGCGATGGTGAGCTGGAGCCACGCCTTCGGCAGCTGCCCCATCTACGTCCCGGACGTCGACCGTGACTTCGTGACGCGCCCCGACCCGGTCATCGAGTACTGGGACGGAGAGCCCCTCGAGGTCGTGCCCGGCGTAACGCTGATCCGCACGGGCGGCCACTTCCCCGGCAGCGCGGTGTTGCACTGGGAGGGGGGCGCCGAGGGCCGTGGAGCGCTCCTCGTCGGCGACTCGATCACGGTCGTGCCCGACCGCCGCTACGTGAGCTTCATGTACAGCTACCCGAACCTCATCCCCACTTCGGCGGCGATGGTCCGCGCGATCGTCGCCTCGGTGGAGCCGTACGCGTTCGACCGCATCTACGGCGGGTGGTGGGGG
>VXTU01000088.1 GCA_009837285.1 Chloroflexota bacterium
GCGTCGGGGCGGGCTCGGGGTCGGTCGTGCATCCAGCCAGGATGAGCATCGCCAGCGCAACGCCAACGACGGCTAGCAGGGACCTCATACGCACGTTCATCGGCCTCATCTCGTGGCTACCGCCGCCGGAGGCGCGGCCGGCACGGGGAACTCACCGCCGGGACGCTCCACCCGACGCGATCCCCTCGGGACGTCGGTTCACGACTTGTGTGTTGGTACCCTCGGCAGGACTCGAACCTGCGCTCCCGGCTCCGGAGGCCGGTGCTCTATCCACTGAGCTACGAGGGCGCGGGCCTCAGTGTAGGGACGCCCGCTCGCGCGGAGCAACCGGGCGCGCTACCAAAGCGCTGCAAAGAACGCCGCGACGTCGTCCGCGAACAGTTCGGGCTGCTCCAGCGCCGCGAAATGGCCCCCTCGCTCCATCTCACTCCACCGCACGAGGTTGTACGAGCGTTCGACCGCCGCGCGCGGCGCAGCCCACGGCTCCGCCGGGAAGTGGGCGAACGCCGTCGGGGTCTCGATGCGATCGCCGGGCCGGTACGGCGGGGCCTCGTGCCGCGCCTCGTAGTACGTGCGCGCCGCGGACAGTACCTTGCCGGTGAGCCAGTACAGCGTGACGTTCGCGAGGACGTCGTCGCGGTCGAACGTCTCCCACAGGTCGTCGCTGTGGTCGCTCCAGCCGTGGAACTTCTCGAGGATCCACCCGAGTAGCCCGACCGGCGAGTCATTGAGGGCGTAGGCAAGCGTCTGCGGCTTGGAGCCCTGCAGGGCGCTGTAGGCCCCTTCTCGCGCGCGCCACGCCTCCTGCTGCGCCCACCACTGCGACTCCTCAGCCGACAGCACGGCATCGGCCGCGGGCCGGGGCAGGACGGGGAAGTTGAGGTGCAGGCCGGCGACCGCCTCCGAGTGCGCCTCGGTGAGCCGGTTCCCGATCACGGCGCCCCAGTCCCCGCCCTGCACGCCGTAGCGCTCGTAGCCCAGAGCGCGCATGAGTGCGTGCATGCGCTCGGCGATGCGGCCGGGGTGCATGCCCGGCTCGGGCGGTGCGTCCGAGAACCCGTAGCCGGGTAGCGACGGCACGACGACCTCGAACGCCGGCCCGCCGCCCGCGCCCTTCGAGAGCAGGTCCGCGGCCGGCAACAACTCGATGAACGAGCCGGGCCAGCCGTGCAGCAGCAGCAGCGGGAACGGGGCGACCTCGATGGCGTCTGGGCCGGGGGCGAAGAGGAAGCAGTGCAGCTCACCCTCCGGGTCGCCGAGGGGGCCACGCAGCTGCGCGTGGCGGTTGAGCCGCTCCTGCACCTCGAACCAGTCGAACTCGGTGCGCCAGTAGCGCACGAGGGAGCGCAACACGCCGTCGTCGGTGCCCGCAGACCAGCCGGTGCCGAACGGCATCGCAGGCCAGCGGGTGGCGTCGATGCGGCGATGGAGGTCGGCGACGGCGCGTGCGCTGAAGGCGATGCGGAACGGCAGCATCCGCATCTGTGCGGGATTCACGGGACGGCAGCCTGTTCGAGTGCGCGGCTAGCGGCCGTGGTAGACCGGCGTGCGCTTCTCGGCGAAGGCGACGGCGGCCTCCTTCGTGTCCTCGAGGGCGTAGAGGTAGTCCTGCGCCTGCTTGAGCTCGACCGAGTGCTGGTACTGGGACAGCCGCGGCCGCGCCATCATGAGCTGCTCCTTGGTCACCTGGACGTGGCGAGGAGGCAGCGCCGCGATCTCCCCGGCGATCTCGCGCGCGAGCCGCATCACGTCGTCGCTCGGCACGACATGGTTGGCGAGGCCGATCTCGTAGCAGCGTTGCGCGCTGATCTGGTGGCCCCGGATCAGGATCTCGGACGCGGCCAGCCACGGCACGTTGTTGATGACGCCGAAGTTGGTGGGGCCGATGGTGCCCGTCGGCACCTCGGACATGGCGAACACGGCGTCGTCGGCCGCGATCACGATGTCGGAGTTGTACGCGAGCGCCCAACCAGCGCCCCAGGCGCCGCCGCGCACGGCGCAGATCACCGGCTTGGTCGTGTACGGCGAGGTGTTCCGGCCGCGGGCTCCGGTGGTGTGACCGCCGAGCTCCGCCTGCTCCTTGATGTCCCGGCCGGCGCAGAAGATGCGGCCCTCGCCGGTGAGGATGATCACACGCACCTCGTCGTCGTGGATCGCGACGTCCCACGCGGCCACGAGGTCGGCGGCGAGCTCGCTGCCGACCGCGTTGAGGCGCTCGGGCCGGTTCAGGGTGATGGTGGCGACATGGCCATCCAACTCGTACTTCACGAACTGCAAGTCACCTGCCATGACGGGCTCCCCTCGCGGTCGCCCGCACACTAGCGGCCCCTCACCCCGGGCCGCAACGCGTGCCGCGAGGACTCAGTCAGCCGCGCGCCTCCGGTACTGGATCGCCTCGGCGAGGTGGGCCGCGGAGATCGTGTCGCACCCGGCGAGGTCGGCGATGGTGCGAGCGACGCGCAGCACACGGTGGAAGGCGCGCGCGGACAGCCCGATCTGCTCCATCGCGGCGGAGAGCAGCGGCTCGGCGTCGGCCTCGAGCTGCAGCTGGCAGAACTCACGCACCTCCACCGGGCCCATCTCGGCGTTGGTGAGGTGTCCACTGCCCGCGAGCCGCTCGCGCTGGCGCTCACGTGCCGCCTCGACGCGCTCGCGCACCGCGGCGCTCGGCTCGCCCGAGGGCTCACCAGACAGCTCGTGGTACTCCACGCGAGGGACGTCCATGAACAGGTCGAAGCGGTCGAGCAGCGGTCCGGAGACGCGTCGCTGGTAGCGAGAAACCGTCGAGTCGTTGCAGGAGCAGGTGCGGCGGGCGTCACCGTAGTAGCCGCAGGGGCACGGGTTCATCGCGGCGATGAGCAGAATGCGCGCCGGGAACGTCAGCGAGCCACGTGCCCGCGAGATGGTGACGCTCCCGCTCTCCAGCGGCTCGCGGAGCGCCTCGAGGGCCGCGCCGGGGTACTCCGGGAACTCGTCCAGGAACAGCACGCCGCGGTGTGCGAGCGAGATCTCGCCCGGCCGGATCGTGCTGCCGCCGCCGACGAGCCCCGCGTGCGAGATGGTGTGGTGCGGGGCCCGGAACGGACGCTGCCGCACGAGCGCGCGGTCTTGCCCCACGAGACCCGCCACCGAGTAGATCTTGGTGACGTCGAGCGCCTCGGCCGCGCTCAGCTCCGGCAGGATGCCGGGCACCGCGCGCGCCAGGAGCGTCTTCCCCGCCCCGGGCGGTCCCTGGAGCATCACGTTGTGGCTGCCCGCCGCGGACACCTCGAGCGCGCGCTTCACGTGCTCTTGCCCGCGCACCACCGCGAGGTCGACGGCGGCGGCGTGCTCCGGGCGCTCAGCGTCCGGCTCGCACTCGGCGAGCCAGCTCTCGGGCTCCTCGCGCACCTTCGAGAGCGTCTCGAGCGCGCGCACCTCGATCGATTCCGCGAGCTGTGCCTCCGCCACGTCCTCGGGCGGCACGACCGCGGTGGCGATGCCTTCTTCGGCGCACATCGAGACCAGCGGAAGCACGCCGTTGACGTGCCGCAGGTGGCCGTCCAGTGACAGCTCGCCGAGCAGCGCCATCTCGCTGAAGTGGTCGGGTACCTGCTTCGACGCGACGAGGATGGCGACGGCGATCGGGAGGTCGTAGAGCGGGCCCTGCTTGCGCACGTCGGCGGGCGCGAGGTTCACGGTGATTCGGCGCAGCGGGAACTCGAAGCCCGCGTTGCGGATCGCGGCCCGCACGCGCTCGCGCGCCTCCTGCACCGCCGTGTCGGGCAGCCCGACGATGTTGAACGCCGGCAGCCCGCTGCCGATGTCCACCTCGACGTCGACCGGGATGCCCTCGACCCCGACGACCGCGCCGCTTCGAACCTTCGCAAGCGTCATGTGCGTCCTCCGCTGTGCGCGCGGAGCGTAGCACATGTGTACGGATATGGGAACGGATGTACGGTAGCGGCGGCTTAGCCCTCGGAGCGCGCCACGGAGATCACCCCGCGGATGCCGTCGATGCGGCCCATCAGGCGGGACACCTGCGCGCGGCCCTCGGTCTCGAGGGTGAGGTGGATCGTGATGGTGCGGTCGTCGTGGCCCTCGGTGCTGACGTTGACCATGTTCACGCCCTCGGACGCTACGAAGGTGCTGATGTCGCGCAGCAGGCCGACGCGATCCCACGCATGCACCGCGACCGCCGCCGAGTAGAGGTCGCCGCTGTGGCCCCAGTCGCACTCCACGAAGCGCTCGGACTCGGCCGCGTTGCTCGCGTTATGACAGCTGCGGCGATGGACGGTCACCCCTCGCGAGCGGGTGACGTAGCCGATGATGTCGTCGCCCGGCAGCGGCCCGCAGCAGCGCGCGAGCGTGACGTGCAGCCCGGCTGAGCCGAGCACGCGCACGCTCGGTGCGCCGCGCGTCGAGGTGACTGTCGGCGCGGAGAGCTGCGGCGTGGCAACGGGTGGCGCGCCGTGGTCGGCGAGCTTGTTGCTGAGGTTCTGCAGCGAGACGTCGCCGTAGCCGATCGCCGCGAGCAGGTCCTCGAAGCTCTCGTAGTTGAAGTCGCGGTGGAACTCGTCCGGGCCGTCGTCGATGCCCATGCGCTTACGCTCGCGCTCCAGCAGGTCGCGGCCACGGGCGACGTTCTCGCCGCGTTCCTGGCGGCGGAACCACTGCCGCACCTTCTGCCGGGAATGGCTGGAGCCGAGGTAGCCGAGCTCTGGGCTGAGCCAGTCACGCGACGGCCCCGCCGAGCGGCGGCTGCTCAGGATCTCGACGATGTCGCCGTTCTCAAGCGGCGTGTTGAGCTGCGTGATGCGGCCGTTGAGGCGCGCGCCAGTGCAGTGGTGCCCGAGGTCGGTATGGATGCGGTATGCAAAGTCGATCGGCGTTGACCCCGCGGGCATGACCCGCACGTCGCCGCGAGGTGTGAACACGAAGACCTGGTCGCGGAACACATCGGTCTTCACGGATTCGAGGAAGTCCTCGGTGCCGGATGCCTCCTGCTGCCACTCGATGAGGTGGCGCAGCCAGGCCATCCGCTCCTCGTACTGCCGGTCGGCGGCCCCCGCGTCCTCCTTGTAGCGCCAGTGCGCGGCTACGCCGTACTCCGCGATCTCGTGCATCTCCTGCGTACGGATCTGCACCTCGAACGGACGCGCGCCCGGCCCCATGACGCTCGTGTGGAGCGACTGGTACAGCGACTCCTTGGGGCTGGCGATGTAGTCGTCGAACGCGCCGGGGATGGGGTGCCACGTCTGATGGACCACACCCAGCGCGTGGTAGCAGTCACCCACGTTGTTCACGAGCACCCGCAGGGCGAAGAGGTCGTGGATCTGGTCGAATGACTTCCCCTCCGCCGCGTATCGCTGCATCTTCTCGTGCGTCGAGTAGAGGTGCTTCACACGCCCGGTGATGTTCGCGTCGACGCCGGCCGTGGTGAGGGCCTCGCGCAGCGTCCGCTCGATGCGCCGCACGAACCGCTCGCGCTGCGCGCGCCGCGAGGCGATCGCGGACGCCGCCCGGCGATAGTTCTCCGGATCGAGCACGTTGAACGCGAGATCCTCGAGCTGCCACTTCATCTGCCAGATGCCCAGCCGGCCGGCGAGCGGCGCGTAGATGTCCATGGTCTCGCGCGCGATCTCGTGCTGTCTGTGCGGCTCGAGGTACTCGATGGTCCGCATGTTGTGCACCCGGTCGGCGATCTTCACGATCACGACCCGCACGTCCTCGGCCATCGCAAGCAGCATCTTGCGCACGGTCTCGGCGTCGACGGCGCCCTTGCCGCCGGGAGCGGCCGTCGAGGGGATGTTGTCGATCTTCGTCGCACCCTCCACCAGGTCGGCAACGTCGACACCGAAGCGCTTCGTGAGCTCGCCGCGGCTGATGCCGCAGTCCTCCATGACGTCGTGGAGCAGCGCGGCCTGCACGGTGTGTGCGTCCATGTGCAGCCCGGCGACGAGCTGCGCCACCGCCACGGGGTGCGTGATGTATGGCTCGCCGGAGCGCCGCATCTGCTCGCGGTGGCACTCTTCCGCGAACTCGTATGCCTGTTCGACTGCTTCGAGTCGGTCGTCGGGGAGGTATCCGCGCAACGATTCGAGCAGCTCCGAGGAGCCGTCGTCGTAGGTGGTCCCCGTGCGTTCGTCCACGCTGGACGTGGTCATGTTCAGGCAGGTTAGCACTTCGCGGCCCGTCGAGACAGGCCGTGATGAACACGAGGGGCGCAGCGCGTACCCTCGTTCGAGGGGTGGCCGGCGCGCTGGAGGGCGTATGGCGGACCTGCAGGCTCCTCGCGGCATGAGCGACGTCCTCCCCGAGGACGAGCCGCTCTGGCGCTTCGTCCGCGACACCGCGGAACGCGTCGCCCGCTCCTTCGACTACCGCCTCATCAACACCCCGATCGTGGAGGACGTGCGCGTCTTCTCGCGCACGGTCGGCGACGAGTCCGACATCGTATCCAAGGAGATGTACGTCTTCGAGGACCGCGGCGGCGGCGAGCTCGCCCTGCGGCCCGAGGGCACGGCGGCCGTATGCCGTGCCTACCTCGAACACGGCATGGGCAGCCGCCCGCAGCCGGTGCGCCTCTACTACTTCGGCCCGATGTTCCGCTACGACCGGCCGCAGGCCGGCCGGTACCGCCAGCTCTGGCAGTTCGGCGTCGAGTGCATCGGCGACCCTTCGCCCGCCGCCGACGCCGAGATCATCGAGCTGCAGTACACGCTGTTCCGCGAGCTGGGGCTTGATGACCTCACCCTGAGCATCAACTCCATCGGCACAGCCGAGACGCGCCGCACCTACGTCGACGTGCTGCGCGAGCACCTGCGCCCGCACCTCGAAGGCCTCTCGCACGACTCACAGCGCCGCTTCGAGACGAACGTGCTGCGCATCCTCGACTCGAAGGAGGACGCCGAGCACCCCGCGCTGCGCAGCGCCCCGAGCATCCTCGACTACCTCACCGACGAAGATGCGGAGCACTTCGCGGAGGTGCGAGGGCTCCTCGACGCATCCGGTGTCGCGTACGAGGTCGCGCCGCGCATCGTGCGCGGCCTCGACTACTACGCGCGGACGGTGTGGGAGTTCGAGCCGCCCGCCGAGGGCTCAGACGGAGGACAGCAGGGCACGGTCAGTGCGGGCGGCCGCTACGACGGCCTCATGGAGCTCCTCGGCGGCCCCGCTACGCCCGGCACCGGCACCGCGATGGGCGTCGAGCGCACCGTCCTCAACCTCCGCGCACGTGGTATCGAAGCCCCCTCGGACGCCCCGGTCGACGTGGTCACCATCCCGCTCGGCGAACGCGGCCCGGCGGCCGCGCTGCGCCTCGCGCAGTCCCTCCGCGCGGCAGGCCTCACTGTCCGCGCCGGCATCCCGGGCCGCTCGCTCCGCGCCCAACTCCGCAGCGCCGGCGCCGCCGGCGCCCGCTACGCCGCCATCCTCGGCGACGACGAGGCAGCACGCGGCGTGGTGCAACTCAAGCACCTCGCGGGTGACGGGGAGCAGCGCGAGGTGGCAGTGGGTGATGCAGCCGACGTTGTCGCGGGTGGCGGGTAGTCGCCGCAGTCAGTCGACCGGCATCAGCCAGAGCTCACCCTCGAGCGTCACGTCGGCGAGCAGCAGCGCGTCGAGGGCGCGCACGAGTCTACCGACGGTCCTTCGATCACCGCGCGGCCACGCGTGATCGTCAGTAAGAATGAGCCGCGGGTACGGTCGGCCGGCGCGCACGTCAGCGGCGCCTAGCCGACGGAAGTCGCCGCGATCCTCCGTCACTACCACCCGGTCGTCAGCCTGCGCAACCGAGAGCAGAGCGCGGTCGGAAAGGCCCTGCAGGGTGCGCACCTCGCCGACCGCGATCACGTCGTGGCCGCGCGCTCGCAGCCCGGCCGCGACCGCCGGGTCCATCATCTCGTCGAGGAGCAGCTTCAAGCGCGCTGCAGCTCACGCTCGCGCAGCCACTTTGCCTTGGCCTCTTCCGACTCAGCGTCGAGGATGCGCATCCACTCGTCGATCTCGTCGTGGTACTCGATGTAGTAGTGGATCGCGGCCAGCATCATGTGGCGGGGTACGCTGCTGAGGAGTGTGACCGCGTGGTCTGCAGCGTGCTCAATCGCCTCATCGCTGTCGAGCGGAAGGTCCCGGAAGAGGCGCGCCACCATCCATACGTCGGGGCCGCCCATGAGTACCGGCCGCCGTCCCGCGGGCTCCGTACGGAAGAACACCCCGGGGTGTTTCGCCATGCGCAGGCCCTCTTCGAGGAGCCGCGCAGCCGCGTCCTCACGCGACTCGCCCTCCTCGCGGGCGTGCTCGTCGAGCGCCTGAAGCGCTGCGTCGTCGAGTTCAACAGAAAGGCGCTTCTTCGCCACCTGCATGCCTCCACCGCGTGGGAGCGGTCGACACATCGTAGCACCGCGCCCCGCGCGGGCTCCCGACTGCGGCCCCTGCTAACCTAGTCCCATGCTCGAACGCGTCGCAGAGATCGAAGCACGGTTCGAGGAGCTCACGGCGCTCCTCGGCGACCCGGAGGTGGCCTCCGACCACCGCCGCATGGCCGAGATCGCCCGCGAGCGCGCCCAGCTCGAACGCGTCGTGGACCTCGGGCGCCGCTTCCGTGACACCTCCGAGGCGCTCGACGATGCGCGCGAGCTGCTGCGCTCCGGCGACGACGACGAGCGCGAGCTTGGGCGCGAGGAGGACGAACGGCTCACGCCGCTGCTCGCGGAGCTCGAGGAGGACCTGAAGGTCGCCCTGCTGCCGCGCGACCCCGCCGACGAGAAGGACGCGATCATCGAGATCCGCAGCGGCGCGGGCGGCGACGAGGCCGCCCTCTTCGCCGCCGACCTGTTCCGCATGTACCAGCGCTACACCGAGCGCCAGGGCTGGCGCCTGGAGGTGCTCAACACCTCGGAGTCCGGCCCCGGCGGGTACCGTGAGATCACGTTCGAGGTGAGCGGCCAGGATGCGTACCGGCGGATGAAGCACGAGTCGGGCGTCCACCGCGTGCAGCGCGTACCCGAAACGGAGTCGCAGGGCCGCATCCACACCTCGACGGCTACGGTCGCCGTGCTGCCCGAGGTCGACGAGGTCGAGGTCGACATCGACTGGGGCGAGGTGCGTACCGACATCTTCCACTCCGGCGGCGCCGGCGGGCAGAACGTGAACAAGGTGGCGACGGCGGTCCGCTTCACGCACGAGCCGACCGGCATCGTCGTGATCTGCCAGGACGAGCGCTCGCAGGCCAAGAACCGCGCCAAGGCGGAGAGCGTGCTGCGCGCCCGCCTCTATGAGTTGGAGCGCGCGAAGGCCGACGCGGAGGTCGCGGACGCCCGCCGCACGCAGGTCGGGACGGGCGACCGCTCGGAGAAGATCCGGACGTACAACTTCCCGCAGGACCGCGTCACCGACCACCGCGTGAATGTCACGCTGCACAGCCTCCCGCGCATCCTCGACGGCGAGATCGAGGCGCTCATCGACGCCGTCCAGCTCGAGGAGCAGTCGCGCCTGCTCGCAGCGACCACCGGCTGACCCTACGCCCCCGTGACCGGCGACACCGAGCCCACCCCCTCGCTCGGCGAGCGGCTGCACGCCGCGGCCGAGGAGCTGCTGACGCCGGGTGCCTCGCACGACCTCGACGAGGCGCGCCTGGAGGTCGACCTGCTGTACGGCGAGGCCGCCGGGCTCACCCGCGCGCAGGTCATCGCCGCCTCCCGCGAGCCGGCCGACGCGACCCACCTCGCGACGTTCGAGGTGCTCATGAAGCGCCGCCGCGAACGTGAGCCACTCGCGTACATCCTCGGGCGGCGCGAGTTCTACGGGCTGACGTTCGAGGTCGGTCCCGGCGTGCTCATCCCGCGCCCCGAGACCGAGACGCTGGTCGAGACGACGCTGGCGGCGATCCGCGAACACCCCAAGGCACGCCGCCTCGTGCGCGTCGCCGACGTCGGCACCGGCTGTGGCGCCGTCGCGCTCGCCGTCTCGCGGCACGCACCCTCGGCGAAGGTCTTCGCCACGGATGCGTCGACCGAGGCGCTAGCGTGGGCGGGCCGCAACCGCACGCGCCTCGGCCTGCTCGACCGCGTGGTGCTGCTCACCGGCGACCTCCTCGAACCCATCGGCGAGCCGCTCGACGTGGTCGCCGCGAACCTGCCCTACATCCCCACCGACGAGTACGAGGACCTCCCCGCCGAGATCCGCGCGGGCGAGCCCCGCCTCGCCGTCGACGGCGGCGACACCGGCGTGGACATCGTCCGCTCGTTCGTCGACCAGCTCCCCGACCACGTCGCCGATGGCCCGGTCGCCGTCCTGCTCGAGCTCGGCGGCGGTCAGCACGGCCTCGTGGGCGACTGGGTGGTGGAAGCGCTGGGGGGTGGGGACGTCGAGGTGCACCGGGACCTGGCGGGGAACCGTCGGGTGCTGGAGGTACGGCGAGGGTATTGAGCGGGATGGAACTCGAGATCACACAGCACGCGATCGATGCAATGAACGAGCGATTGATCGCGCTCGAGTGGGTCGAGGACGCGGTCAGCGAGCCGGAATTGCGCACGCCCGACCCAGCTGACCCAGAGTTGGAGCGGTTCTATCGGCGCATCCCGCCGCGAGACGACCGGGTGCTCCGCGTGGTGGTCAATACGCGTTTTGCCCCGTGGCGAATCGTGAGCGTATTCTTTGATCGCAGGATGCGGAGGATGGTGTGAAGCTGCGCGTGGACCAGAAGGCCGACGCCCTCTACCTCCGCCTCGATGAGTCCGCGATCGTCGAATCCGACGAGGTTTCGCCGGGCGTCGTGCTCGACTACAACGAGGCGAACGAAGTCGTCGGGATCGAGATGCTAGGCCTCTCTAAGCGCTCTCCCGAGATCGACCTCACCGCGCTCGACTTCGAGACCGCCTGAGGGCCTCCGATCGGAGGCTAAGTGATTCGGGCTGTTGGTATCGCCTCTTCGATAGTGCTGCACGTCGCCATCGCGATGGAGTTTTATGTCGATGGCCCTGGAGCGCTGGCTCAGCTCCGGGCTGCCATTGCACCGCTATGGCCGCACGTCGCTCTTTGGATCGTGGTCCCAGTTGCCCTGTGGCCAGCTGTTGCGTGGCATGCCGCGCTACCGGTGTCCCTAAGCAGTGGTGGCGGGTTACATGCCACGCTGAGAGGTGTGCGAGCGAATGCTCCCACAACTATGCCGTTCACATTGGGGTTGGTGCTCGGTACCTATGCGGCGGTTGAGCTAGGGCTGCAGGGTCCTACGCTGTACATGTTCGCTCTCGCAGTCGCGAGCGCCGTCGGCATCGGATCCCGTCGGGTCACTCACGAGTTGGTTGCTGTATGTGGCTGGCGGTCGCACTAGAGACGACCAAGGCGCCCCATCCCTATCCCGGCATCTGCTGCGCCAGCTGGTAGATCTTCCCCTCCGTCTTGATCGACGGGGCGATCACCATGCGCGCCGCGTGGAACTCGGCGATGGTCTGGGCGCCGCACGTGGCCATCGACGTGCGAAGCGCGCCGACGAGGTTCTCCGTGCCGTCGGTGCGCGACGTCGGGCCGAAGAGCAGCGTGTCGAGGGTGCGCGGCTGGCCGACGTGGACGCGCACGCCGCGCGGCAGCTCCGCATGCGGCGTCGCCATGCCCCAGTGGTAGCCACGGCCCGGGGCCTCCTTCGTCGCTGCGAACGGCGACCCGATCATGACGGCGTCGGCGCCGGCGCAGATCGACTTGGAGACGTCGCCGCCGGTGCGGATGCCGCCGTCGGTGATGATCGGGACGTAGCGGCCGGTCTCCTCGAAGTACAGGTCGCGCGCGTACGCCGTGTCGAGCGTGGCGCTCACCTGCGGGATGCCGATCCCGAGCACCTCGCGCGATGTGCACGCCGCACCCGGCCCGACGCCGACGAGGATGGCGTGGATGCCCGTCTCCATCAGCTCCACCGCAGCGCCGGTGTCGACCGTGTTGCCGACGAGCACCGGCACCGGGTCGAGCTGCTCGACGAGCTCGTCGAGCTGGAGGCCGCGCAGCGAGCGCGAGACGTGGCGCGCAGTCGTGACGGTGGACTGCACGGCGAAGAAGCTCGCGCCGGCGTCCTTCGCGACGGGCGCGAGGCGCTTGGTGTTCGCCGGCGTGGCGCTCACGGCGGCGACACCGCCGCGCGCGCGGATCTCCTCGACGCGCTGGCCGACGAGGTCTTCCCGGATGGGCTGCGAGTAGACGTGCTGGATGATCTCGGTCGAGTGCTCCAGGGTGGCCGCGGCGATCTCGTCGAGGACGGAGTCGGGGTCCTCGTAGCGCGTCTGCAGGCCCTCGAGGTTGAGGACGGCGAGGCCGCCGGCCTGCGTGAGGCAGGCCGCGAACGACGGGTCGACGACGGCGTCCATTGCCGAGGCGAGGATCGGGACGTCGAAGGTGTGCTCACCGAGCGTGATGGAGGGCTCGACGAGATCGGGGTTGGTGGTGACGGCTCCGGGGACGATCGCGACATCGTCGAAGCCCCATGCGCGCTCCAGGCTCTTGCGTTCGGCCGTCATCTCCGGATCCCCTCTTCCGTCGTGGTCACTGGTGACCGGTCGGCGCGAGGTGGCGAGTGCGGCGTCGGGGAGAGGCAGATACGCGAAGACCCCGCCACTGGGGAGGGGTCTGTCCGGGGACGAGCCCCGGGGGTGTGCTATTGCCAGGC
>VXTU01000038.1 GCA_009837285.1 Chloroflexota bacterium
GGCGATGCGCGCGATCGCCGCGTCGTCGCGCACCTGCCCGAGCCCGCGCGCCTCCACGATGGCGTCCGGCATGTCCCCCGACTCGAACGCGGCGGCGAGCACCTCCTTGGCGGTTGCCGCGGTGATCGTGTCGGCGTCGGCGAGCCGCACCAGCGCGGCGACGTGGCCGGGTGTCAGCTTCGTGTCGGACAGCTCGGCGTCGCCGCCGAGGTCGTTGAGCAGCGCCGCCACGTCGCCGATCAGCCACAGCGCCACTGCCCGCGCGCGGGCGGCGCGCTGCGCGTCGTCGTCGCCGGCGAGGGCGACGGCGGCCTCGTAGGCGTCGGCGCGGGCGCGCGTCTCGACGAGGATGCGAGCTTCGTCGCCGGACAGGCCGTACTCGGCCTCGAAGCGCGCACGGCGCGCGTCGGGCAACTCCGGCAGGCGCTCGCGTAGCGCCGCGGTGCGGTCGGACGTGATGGAGAGCGGGGGGAGGTCGGGCTCGGGGAAGTAGCGGTAGTCGTGCGCCTCTTCCTTGGAGCGCTGGCTCGCGGTCTGGCCGGTGGCGTCGACGTAGCCGCGCGTCTCCTGCTCGATGCTCCCGCCGGCGTCGAGGATGGCGGCCTGACGGACGACCTCAAACTCGATGGCGCGCTGCACGGCGCGGAAGGAGTTCATGTTCTTGATCTCGACCTTCGACCCGAGCGGGTCGCCGGGCTTCCGCAGCGAGATGTTCGCGTCGCAGCGGAACGAGCCCTTCTCCATGTCGGCGTCCGAGACCTCGAGGTAACGGAGTGTCTGGCGCAGCTTGCGCAGGTAGGCCACCGCCTGGGTCGCCGAGCGAATGTCCGGCGCGGAGACAATCTCCATCAGCGGCACGCCCGAGCGGTTCACGTCGAGCAGCGAGTAGCCGCCATCGTCTTCGCGATGGAGCAGGCGCGCGGTGTCTTCCTCGAGGTGGATGCGCTCCAGCCGCACGGTGTGCTCCGCGCCGTCCGCCTCGATGTGGACCGTGCCGCCGACGCACAGCGGCTGGTCGTACTGGGAGATCTGGTAGCCCTTCATGAGGTCGGGGTAGGGGTAGTTCTTGCGGTCGAACTTGGTGTGTTCCGGGATCTCGGAGCCGAGGGCGAGGCCGGTGAGGATCGTGCAGTCGACCGCTGCGCGGTTGATCACCGGCAACACGCCCGGCATGCCCAGGCACACCGCGCAGACGCGCGTGTTGGGCGCGGCGGCGAAGTAGTCGCTGGCGCAGTGGCAGAACATTTTCGAGCGCGTGCGCAGCTGCGCATGCACCTCGAGGCCGACGACGACCTCGTAGCCTGCGACGTCAGTGGAGTCTGGTGCGGCGGTGCTCATGGGTGCTCCGTCTAGCGGCGTCCGCGTCCAGGAATGATGGACATCCTACGTGAGATGCAGTATCTTGCGGTTCACGCGAATCGAGACAAGGTATCAATAACGGGTGGCTGAACGGGCGCCACCTGGATATGTGAGGTGACAAGCGGACGGTCGAGCGTCCGCAATCACAGATCCGCTCACCGACCGGCCGCGTCCGAGGCTCTCCCTCCGGGACGCGTCGGGAGCAGCGGGTCAACGTGCGGGGCTGCCGTGCGCCCAGTGTCCACGACCTGCACCGCCGGTGCAGGTACGGGGTGCACGGCAACTCCGCCGTGCTTGCTCGAATGGTTCGAGCGGACGGGCGGCTAGGACGCTTCGGCTTCCTCGGGGTTCAGGTACCTCTCGGGGTTGCCGATGAAGCGGTTCCGACAGCCGATGTCTTCGAAGCGGTACCACTTCCCGTCGCTGTGGAACCAGCGGAAGTTGTTCTGGTCGTCGTCGGTGACCTCGGTGCCGCAGACGATGCAGTCAGCCATTACAGGACTCCCTCCGTAACGCAGAGCGATGCGCTCGTCAGCGCGACGATACACCCCCCGCGTGAGGCCTGTGAAGGGGTCGCGCCGCGTGCCCGTGATCACCCGGGCAACCAGGCGGCCCTACTCGATCGTGAACGGCGCTCGCATCCCGAGCTGGTAGTGCGCCGGGATGTTGCAGATCAGCGCGTAATTCCCGGGCTCGAGGTTGACCGTGAGGCTCACTTTCGAGCCGGCGTCGGTCTCCAGGACCTTGTCGATCACCTCGTTCTGACCGCCGGTGACGGCCACGCCGCCCTCCACGGGCAGCGCGTCGTACGCGAGGTCCGTGCGCACGACCCAGAGGTCGTGGACGACCGCACCCTCGTTGAGCATCTCGAACGTCACTTCGCCCGCCGGCACGGAGTCGAGAGCCGTCCCGAAGGCCCACTCGACGCCCACGACGATCACGACGCCGTCCGGCGCCTCGGCCTGGAGTTCGGCCGCCCGTTCGTTCGCCGCGTCCTGCGCCGCCGCGTCCGTCGGCGTGGCAGTCGAAGTGGCGGGAGCGGGTGTCGCGGTTTGTGCCGGCGTCGCGGTTGGCGTCCGGGTCGGGCTCATCCTGGTGTCGTCCGAGCCACCGCAGCCCACGAGTAGCGCCGCGGCCGCCAGCACCCCGAGGATTGTGAGATGGCCTCGCCATCGCCGCATGATGTCTCCCCACCACTCGGGCGGCCGTCGGACCGCCCCTTCCAGCGTACGGCGTGCCGGTCTGTACGCCACCGGCATCGACTGCATGGGCTTGTTGGTACGATGTAACGCGGGGGAGAGGCCGCGATGGTTGCGTCCGCACGCCACGGCACCGTGTACCAGCTCAACGTCTCCGGCGGCGGCGTGCCTAAGCTGCCCGTCGAGGAGGCTCGTGTCGGCCTCGGCGGCATGGACGGCGACGCCCAGGCCGACCGCCGTCACCACGGCGGCCCGGAGCGCGCGCTCTGCCTCTTCGCCCTCGAACGCATCGAGGAGTTCCAGGCAGAAGGCCACCCCATCGCACCCGGCAGCGCCGGCGAGAACGTGACGGTGGCCGGCGTGGATTGGTCGCGCGTCGTGCCCGGTGCGCGGCTGCGCCTGGGCGACGAGGTGCTGGTCGAGGTCAGCTCCTATACCGCGCCGTGCAACAAGAACGCGCAGTGGTTCGCGGGTGGCGACTTCAACCGCATGAACCACCAGACGAACCCCGGGTGCAGCCGCGTCTACGCGCGCGTGCTCGAGGAGGGCACCGTGCGCAGCGGCGACGCCGTCGAACTCATCGAGGAGCGCGCGGCCGACCGCGTGTGGCGGGCACAGCCCACCACGTACCGCTGGTCACCGCCCGGCGACCAGGCTGAGCAGGAGGCGCGGAGTGACTGAGTCCGAGGTACTGCGTCAACTCGAGGACGTCGGGACGCTGCACAAGCCGTTGTTGGTGGCGTCGTTCGTGCGCAAGAACGGCATCAACACCACCGCCGCGGCGGCGCTCATGCACCGCATCCGCTCGCACGACCTCCAGCCCATCGCGCAGTTCGACCCGGAGCGGTTCTTCGACTTCACACAGTCACGCCCCCAGGTCCGCACGGAAGGCGACGAGCGCGTCATCGAGTTCCCGCGCAACCGGGTCCACCTCGAACCGGCCTCCGAGGGCGGACGCGACGCGCTCATCGTCTCGGGCATCGAGCCGCACCTGCGGTGGCGGCACTTCAGCGCGGAGCTGACCGCCTTCGCACGGTCGCTCGACGTGGAGGCGGTCCTGATCCTGCGGTCGTTCCCAGCCAACGTGCCGCACACGCGGCCGGTGCTGTTGCGCCTCACCACCACCAGCGAGGAGCTGTCCGGGGAGCTCGGCCTGCCCCAACTCCAACCCTCGTACGAGGGTCCGATCGACATCGGCGAGGTGGTCGCGAGCGAGCTCGCCGAGAGCGGCGTGGCGATCGGCGGCATGACCGTGCTCGTGCCCAACTACCTCGGCGTCGTGCCGAACCCCATGGCGGTGCTCGGCGTCACGCGCACGCTCGACCGCCTGATCGGCGCGGAGACGCCGACCGGCCAGTACGAGGAGGCCGCCGAGAACGTCCGCGCCCAGGCCGACGAGCAGATGCAGGTCTCGGCCGAGGTGCGCGAGGCCGTCGAGGCGATGGAGGAGCAGTACGAGTCGATCGCCGGCGCGGCCGGCGAAGACGACTCGGAACTCCCGTCTGCCGGCGACCTGCTCGAGGACGTCGAGCGCTTCCTGTCGAACGAGGGCGACCGCCCGTCTTGACCGGGGTCCCGGCGGGACGGTGCGGGGGCTCCCTGCTAGCATGGACTTCCGCTGACAGGCGGGAGTAGCTCAGGGGTAGAGCATCTGCTTCCCAAGCAGAGGGTCGTGGGTTCGAATCCCATCTCCCGCTCCACACACCAACACCCGACGGACCACTCGATGGGGCCGGAGCGCGTGACGTGACGCGCGAGGTCGGCCTCGTGCTCATCGTCGCTGGCGCGGCCGTCGTAGCTGTCGGACTGCTCGTCGTCACGGGCGCGCTCGGCTGGTTCGGCAACCTGCCGGGCGACCTGCGCTACGAGCGCGACGACGGCAGCGTGCGGGTCTACGTCCCGCTCGCGTCGATGCTCGTCGTCTCGGTCGTGCTGTCGGTGCTGCTGACGCTGCTGCGGCGCCTGTTCTGAGCTTCCGCCTCCGATCCCCTCGCCCCCGTCCGCGGGGTATCCCCGCGTGGAGGCAGGCGGCGGGCACAGCCCGCAGCTTGCCGACTCCTGCCACACAGCGGGGGAGAGGGTGAGGGGGTCTGCCCACTCCGGATCTTCACCCCCAGCCCCTGCCCTCGTCCTGCAGGAGCGGGTTGGGTGAACGGGGTCAGACGGCGGGTTGGAACGTCGCGCCGCGCGGCGGGCGGGTGATGGCCACGAAGGCCAGCGCGAGCAGGTTCGAGACCGCGAGCGCCGCGAACGCCGGCTCGTAGCTGCCGGTCCAGTCCCGGATCCCGGCGACGACGATCGGGCCGAGCACCACGCTGGCCGTCGCAACCGGCGTCATGAGCCCCCGGATCGTCGCGAACCATTCGCGGCCGAAGTAGTCGGCCTGGATCGCCGGGATGAGCGGCAGCACGCCCGAGTACGTCGGCGAGTAGAGGATGAGGAAGAACAGGATCCCGATGTTCCCGCCCAGCGCCGTGAAGCCGATGATGCCGACGGACTGGAAGGCGAAGCAGAAGCCGATCACCAGGCGCTTGTCGTAGCGGTCGCCCAGCCACGCGAACCCGACGCGACCCGGCGTGCCGATCAGCGCCATCAGGCTCAGCACCCCGGCGGCGTCGGCCAGCGACATCCCACGCTCCTCGAGCAGCGGGATCAGGAACAGCGCCACCGATCCGGTCACGAAGTGCCGCGCCGAGAACATGAGCGCGATGCTCCAGAATGCCAGCGTTTTCATCGCCTCCCACGGCGAGTATTCCACCTCGGCCGGCGCCTCGGCGCCCGGGAAGTCGCCTTCGCCGCCTTGCTCCCCGGGCTTGTCGCCGTCCGGGAGGTAGCCGTAGTCCTCCGGCCGGTGCCGGATCACGAACGAGAGCGGAATGCCGACGACCCAGATGGTCGCGCCGGCAAAGACGAGCGCCTGGCGCCACCCCCACGCCTCGATGATCCAGGCCAGCGGGAGCGCGAGGATGCCGCCGAAGCTCAGCCCCAGGTTCATCACGCCATGCGCGGTGGCGCGGCGCCGGTAGAACCAGTTGGTCACGGCGGCCATGGGCGCGTTGCCCATTCCGGCGCTCACCCCGCCCTGCACCAGGAACACGAAGATGATGTAGAAGTAGACGACCGACATCGTCTGGCCCAGCAGGATGAAGCCGAGCCCGCTCAGCACCACGCCGATCAGCACGAGCTTCTGCGACCCGTACCTGTCGATGAGGAAGCCGACCCCCGGCGCGAGGACGCCGCCCTGGATCCGCGCGAGTGACAATGCGGCGCCGAGCGCCGCGGCGCTCCACCCGAGGTCGTCCTTGATCGAGTTGAAGAAGACGCCCATCCCGTAATACGAGAAGGCGCCCATCAGGGCCATGATGGCAGTGCCCGAGAGGACGACCCACCAGCCGTAGAAGATCACCGGGCGACGCCGCAGCAGGAACCGCCTGCGCGGCGGCTCCGGCCCGGCGGCCTCGGTCGAGGCCCCCGTTGCGTCCGCGCCCGCGTCGTCGCCGGCTGCGTCCGCTGGTCGCTCGCCCGGTTCGTTCGCGCTCATCGCGCGAGCCCGCTTCGAGTCGTCGCGATCACGCGCTCTGCGGCAGCAGCCATGTCGGGCGTTGCTGGAACTCGCGGGCCTTGCGCAGCGCGATCGCGCCGCGCTCCATGCTCAGGAAGCACGGCAGCCCGGCCTCGAAGAACTCGCGGGCCACGCCCTGGACGTCGACGCCTTCGACGTACGGAATGTCCGTGCTCAGCACCGTCACGATCGGCTTGTCCGGGTGGTCGGCCTGGACCTGCTGGAGCAACTCGATGCGCTCGGCGAGCGCGTTGTCTTCCTGCTTCACCGCACCGGCGCCGAACTCGGCGACGAGCAGGTCGAAATTGTCGTCGCGGGCGAGGACGCCGAGGGTCCGCCCGAGGCGCTCGGCGCCGCGCGCGCTGGGTCCCTCGATGGGGTTGCTGAAGCTGCCACCCTCGATCTCGGCGTACGAGGCGATCTCCTCGATCGACTCCGGGCTCGGCGCGGGGATGTGGAACCCCTCCTGGCCGAACACGTCCGCGATCTTGCCCGAGTGCCCGCCCGAGACCGCGACGAGAGCGGCGTTGACACCGGGGTCGCCGACGACACGAAGCGCCATCGCCGTCTCCAGCATCTCCTCGATGCTCGACACCTTGATCGCGCCGCACACGGTGAGCATCGCGTCCCACAGCTCGGCAGGCACAGCCTCGCTGCGCGTGTGCGCGAAGCCCGCGCGCGCCGACTCGGTGGTGCTGCCCACCTTCCACACGAGCACCGGCTTGCGGGAAGCAGCGTCGCGCAGGGCGTCGAAGAACGCGGGGCCGTCGTTCACGCCCTCGAGGTACATACCGATGACCTCGGTCTCATCGTCGGCTGCGTAGTACCGCAGGTAGTCGGTCGCGTCGACGACGGTCCCGTTGCCGAAGCTGACGCCCTTCGAGACATCGATCCCGTTCGCGGGTGCGGCCGAGGCAATGCTCATGGCGGTGGTGCCGCTCTGCGAGAGGAAGCTGAAGTAGCCGTCATCCACGCCGTACGGCACGTCGCGTCCCGGCCTGATGCCGAGCGCGGGGTTGTAGAGGCCCATGCAGTTCGGCCCGATCACAAGAAACTCGCCCTCAGTGGCGATCTTCTCGATCGCGTCCTCGAGCTGCTGTCCCAGCTCCGTGCCGGTCTCGGCGAAGCCCGCGGCGAAGATGTGGGCGCCGCCCACGCCCTTCGTCGCGCAGTCCTGGAGGACCCTCGGCACGACGGTGTTCGGCACCGAGATCGCCACGTAGTCGACGGGCTCCGGGATGTCGAGCAGGCTCGACACGTTCGGGAAACCGAGCTCCTCGGCGCCGGGCCACTCACGCTCGTCGATGTTGACGTGGTAGATCTTGCCGCCGAACTCGGTGAACGGGCCGTGGGCCCGCAGCCACATGTAGTCGTTGTCGCGTTTCGCCCCGACGACCGCCACCACCTTCGGGTGGAATACGCGCTGCAGCCCGGTTTGGATATCCATGGTTGCCCCCCGGCGTTGCGTGCAGCGCTATTGCCCCTGCGCCGCGCACGGCCTTCAGGGAGTTATACACCGGCACGCGTACGCACGGGTATTCGAGGGCTACTCGACGCGCGGATCGGGCGGAGGTGTCAACGGTGCTCGAACCGGCGGGGCGTGCTCTTCATATCAGATGTGGTGCCGGGGGAGGGGGTCGAACCCTCACGCCTTTCGGCGGCAGGTTTTAAGCCCGCTGCGTCTGCCATTCCGCCACCCCGGCGGGTGTGACCTCGATCATACGCGGGACGCGCGAGGGCTACGGGGGGATCGACTGGGCCGCGGGGGTCACGAAGTCGCTCAGCGTGCCGGGGCGCATTCCGGCCTCGATCAGCGCCTCGCACAGCTCCTCGAACGCTTCGTCGCCGGCGATGTCGAGGCGGAAGCTGAGTAACGCCGCGCCGACCGGCAGGTGCGTGTCGACGAGGTCGTGCTCGACCTCGATCACGTTCACGCCCTGCGCCGCGATGATGCGGCTGATGCGCGCCAGCTCACCCGGCGCGTGCGCCGTGGCGAAGGTCACCGAGCGTCGTCGCCCCTCGCCCTCGAGGCCGCGCTCGACGATGCGGTCGAGAAGGTTGATGTCGACGTTCCCGCCGGACAGGACGGGCACCACCGGCCCGTCCGCGTCGACGACGCGTGCGAGCAGCGCGGCGATGCCCAGCGCCCCCGCGCCCTCGATCACGAACTTGGTGCGCTCGATCAGCAGCACCATCGTGCGCGCGATGTCCTCCTCGTGGACCGCTACCACGTCGTCCACGTAGCGCTCGATCAGCTCGAGCGTGAGCGCCGAGGGGCCGGCCACCGCCGCGCCGTCGGCCAGGGTCTGCACGAACGGCACGGTCCGCGGAGCACCGGCGAGTAGCGAGGCGACGATGCCCGGCATCGCCTGCGACTGCGCGCCGACAACGCGGATGTCGGGCCGTACCGACTTCACGGCCAGCCCCACCCCGGCCAGCAGTCCGCCGCCGCCCGCCGGCACGATCACCGTCGTCGCCTCGGGCGCCTGCTCGATGACCTCGAGGCCGAGCGTGGCCTGGCCTGCCACGATCGCGGGGTTGTCGAAGGGCGGGACGAAGAGCAGGTCGCGCTCGGCCGCGCGCTCCCGGGCGTGCGCGATGCAGTCCTCGAGCGGTCCGTCGACGAGCACGACCTCGGCTTCGTAGCCGCGCGTGGCGGCTTGCTTCGCGAGCGGCGCGCCCGCGGGCATCACGACCGTCGCGGGGATGCCGCGCTCGGCCGCGGCCAGCGCGACGCCCTGCGCGTGGTTCCCCGCGCTGGCGGCGATAACGCCTCGCGGGGGCTCGGCCAGCGAGCCGAGCATGTTCGACGCGCCCCGGAACTTGAAGGAGCCGCCGCGCTGGAGCTGCTCGCACTTCAGCAGCACGGGCACGCCCGCGAGGTCGGAGAGCGAGACGCTTGGCCACATCGGCGTGACGCGCGCGGCGCCCGTGATGCGCTCGCGGGCCGCGTGGACGTCCTCGATGGTGACGGCGTCGGTCGTCGTGCTCATACATCCATGATGGCACGTCGCGCGTGCGCGGGAAGGGGTGCGGCTAGCGGCGGCGCGCGGGGCGGAAGAGCGCGTAGAGGATGCCGATTACCCCACCGGCGAGCCCGAGGATGATCGTCTCGCCGCCCACGCCGCCGGGCTGGTCGGCGAAGACGGTCGACGAGGGCCAGTTCCCCATGCCGGCGAGCAGCGCCCAGCCGACGATCCAGCCGATCGCTCCGTCGCTCGCGCTCACAAGCGCCTCGACGCCGTTCAGCTTGTCGCCCGCCGCGTAGCGGGCGAAGACGGGGCCGGAGGCACCGATGAGCAGCGGGAAGAGGTGGTAGGTGGTGCCGTCGGCCATCGACGTGATGAGCACCCATGCGGCCGTCGCCACGGTCACCGCGATCGCCCCGACGATGATCGGCGCTACGCGCACGGGGAGGGCCTTCCGGTCACCGCTCGGTGGTGCATGGCGTCACGGTAGCATGACGCCTACACGTCGGCGGCGTAGTCCCAGGACACGATGTGCTCGGGCCGCACTCGGAAGACGACCGTGCCCGGCGAGCCGTCGCGGTACGGCTCGGCGAAGGCGCGGCCCTCCTCCTCGCCGTAGTAGCGTGTCGCCATCCGCAGCGCGACCTCGTAGATCGGGTCGTCCCCGTCGCTCACCTCCTCGACGGGTCCGTCGATGACCACGCCCGCGTACGGCGTCTCGCGCTCGTCTATGCACACCGAGGCGTGTGGGACGCGCTGGAGGTTGCGCCACTTGAGGCTGGAGCGGCCGGTGAAGATCAGCGCCGAGCCGTCGCGCCACTCGTACCAGACGGGCGCGGAGCGTGGATGCCCGCGCCGGTCGACCGTGGAGACCACTGCGAGCTTTGTGCCCTCGGTCAGGAACTCGTCGAGCCGGGCCTCGCTCATTGGCATGCTGCACCTCCGTCCGTGCGATAGGGCATCATGCGCCTATCCGCGGCCGGTGCAACAGGAGCCCCGTCACGGGTTGAGTTGCGTGGCTCCGGAGAGTAGGCTGCGAAGGCACGTCCCGCACGCATGTTCGTCGAGGTGACAGGGTGACGCTGGCGCAGCCGCCGATCGCACCGGGCATCGAGTTCCACCCCGTCGTCGACGCGTGGTTCCGACGTCACTTCGACGCGCCCACCGACGCCCAGCGCGCCGGCTGGCGGCACATCCGCAGCCGCCGCGACACCCTGATCAGTGCCCCCACCGGCTCCGGCAAGACCCTCGCCGCCTTCCTCGCCGGCATCGACGAGCTCGTGCGCAAGGCGGAGGCGGGGACGCTGGAGGACGTGACGGAGATCGTCTACGTCTCGCCGCTCAAGGCGCTCGGCAACGATATCCATCGCAACCTGGAGCAGCCGCTCGAGGAGATCCGGCAGATCGCCGTCGAGATGGGCTACGACCTGCCCGTCATCCGCACCGCCGTGCGCAGCGGTGACACGACGCAGTCCGAGCGGCAGGCGATCGTGCGCCGCCCGCCGCACATCCTCATCACCACGCCCGAGTCGCTGTACCTGATGGTGACCGCAGAGCGGAGCCGCGCGACGCTGCACCGCGTCCGCACGCTCGTCGTCGACGAGATCCACGCGCTCGCGCGCGACCGGCGCGGCAGCCACTTCGCGCTGACCGCCGCGCGCCTCGACCACGTCATCACCTCGAACGGCGGGGAGCGGCCCGCCCGCATCGGGCTCTCGGCGACACAGCGGCCGATCGAGGAGATCGCGGCGTTCCTCGTCGGCAGCGAGCGCGTCGACGCCGACGGCGATCCGGACTGCACCATCGTCGACCTCGGCCACCAGCGCGACATCGACCTCGCGATCGAGGTGCCCGGCAGCGAGCTGGGCGCGGTCGCGCCGGCGGAGCAGTGGGGCGAGATCTACGACCGCATCACCGAGCTCATCACAGGGCACCGCACGACCCTCGTGTTCGTGAACACGCGGCGGATGTCGGAGCGCGTCGCGCACCAGCTCGCGGAGCGGCTCGGCGAGGAGCACGTCTCGAGCCATCACGGCAGCCTCTCCAAGGAGCGCCGGCTACGGCTGGAGCAGCGGCTCAAGGACGGCGAGCTGCGCGCGCTCGTCGCGACCGCTTCGCTCGAGCTCGGCATCGACATCGGCTCGATCGACCTCGTGTGCCAGGTCGGGTCGCCGCGCAGCATCGCGACGTTCCTGCAGCGCGTCGGCCGCTCCGGCCACGCGCTCGGGGTGCGCCCCAAGGGACGCATCTTCCCGGCGTCGCGCGACGAGCTGATCGAGAGCGCGGCGCTCGTGCGCGCCGTCGGCGCGGGGCGCCTCGACCGTATCGTGCAGCCGGTCGCGCCGCTCGACGTGCTGGCGCAGCAGATCGTGGCCGAGTCGGCGTGCGAGGAGTGGCCCGAGGACGAGCTGTACGAGCTGTTCCGGCGCGCCACGCCGTACCGGGACCTGAGCCGCGACGACTTCGGCGAGGTCGTCGACATGCTCGCGCAAGGGGTGGGCGAAGGCGCGGGGCGCGCTCGCCCGCTCCTGCACCGCGACCGCGTCAACGGCGTGCTGCGCGCCCGCCGCAACGCGCGACCGGTGGCGATCCAGAACGGCGGCACGATCCCCGAGCTGGGCGACTACCGCGTCATCGCGGAGCCCGACGAGACCGTCGTCGGGGCGGTCAACGAGGACTGGGCCATCGAGAGCATGGCCGGCAACATCTTCCTGCTCGGCACCACCTCGTGGCGCATCCGGCGCATCGAGGAAGGCGTCGTGCGCGTCGAGGACGCCCGCGGCGCACCGCCCACGATCCCCTTCTGGCTCGGCGAGGCGCCGGGCCGCTCCATCGAGCTGAGCGAGGAGGTCGGGCGTCTTCGGCGTGACGTCGAGGAGGGCCTGCCCGACCGCGAGCGGCTCAAGGAGCAGCTCATCGGCGAGTGCGGTCTCGACCTCGGCGGCGCGCAGCAGATCATCGACTACGTGCGCGCGACGCGGGACGGGCTCGGCATCGTGCCGACGGACCGCGACGTGGTGTTCGAGCGCTTCTTCGACGAGTCGGGCGGGATGCAGCTGGTGGTGCACGCGCCGTTTGGGGCGCGCATCAACCGTGCGTGGGGCCTCGCGCTGCGCAAGCGCTTCTGCGTGCGCTTCGACTTCGAGTTGCAGGCCGCCGCCAACGACGACGGCATCCTGCTCTCGCTCGGCCCGCAGCACAGCTTCCCGCTGGAGGAGACGTACGACTACGTCACCTCGAACAACGCCGAGGAGGCCGTGCGGCAGTCGTGCTTCTACATCCCGCTCTTCCCGACGCGCTGGCGCTGGAACACCACGCGCGCCCTCGCGGTGCCGAGGCAGCGCGGCGGCAAGCGCGTGCAGCCGTTCCTGCAGCGCATGATCGCCGACGACCTCCTCGCCGCCGTCTTCCCCGAGCAGGTCGGCTGCCAGGAGAACGTCACCGGCCCGCTGGAGATGCCCGACCACGTCCTGCTGCGCCAGACCATGGACGACTGCCTGCACGAGGCGATGGACGTCGACAGCCTGCTGGACGTCCTCG
>VXTU01000144.1 GCA_009837285.1 Chloroflexota bacterium
GCGGACCCCCCTCACCCTCGCCCTCTCCCCCCAGCGGGGGGAGAGGGGATCTGAGCGGTGGGTGCCGTAGAGAGGTGTGTTAGCCGCGCGGCAGGCCGAGCCCGCGCGTGGCGATGATGTTGCGCTGGATCTCGGAGGACCCGCCCGCGATGGTCCGCACCACGGAGTGCACGTTGGTCTGCGTGAACACCGAGTTCTGCGGTGAGTGGTCCGACCCCGGATCCCAGACGTTCGAGTAGAGCCCGTAGAGCTTGATGCCGGTACGCGAGAGCCGCTGCAGCAGCTCCGTCGCGAACATCTTGGACGTGGACGCCTCGTAGTTCGGGATGATGCCGCGTGCTTGCATCGAGATGATGCGGAACGAGTAGTTGAACATCACCTCGGACGCGACGTAGTGCTCGGCGATGTCGGTGCGCTGCCGCTGCAGGCCGCCGTGCTCCGTCATGCGCCTGCCCTCGTCGGACTGCACGTTCTCGATCAGCCAGTCGATGCTCTTGCGGATCTCGATCGCGCCCGCGATGTTCGACCGCTCGAAGTCGAGCAGCGTGACGCCGACGTACCAGCCGCGGTTCTCCTCGCCGATGAGCTGGTCGGCGGGGACGCGTACGTTCTCGTAGAAGGTCTCGTTCGTGCCGTGCTCCCAGCCCATCGTGATGATCGGGCGCACGCTGATGCCGGGGCTCGTCATGTCCATGACGAGGAACGAGATGCCGCGGTGCTTCGGCGCGTCCGGGTCGGTGCGGAACATGCCGAACAGCCAGTTCGACTTGTGCGCGGCGGAGGTCCACAGCTTCTGGCCGTTGATGACGTACTCGTCGCCGTCGCGGGTGGCACGGGTCTGCAGCGAGGCGAGGTCGGAGCCGGCGCCGGGCTCCGAGAAGCCCTGCGCCCAGCGGAACTCGCCGGCGAGGGTCGGTTGCAGGAACTTCTGCTTCTGCTCCTCGTTTCCGTGGACCAGCAGCGTCGACCCGAGCAGGGTGACGCCGGAGCCGCCGACCGCCGGGGCCTCGGCTTCGGCCATCTCCTGGCGGTAGATGAACTGCTCCATAGGCGTCATGCCGCCGCCGCCGTACTCGGTCGGCCAGTGCGGCGCGACCCAGCCCTTGCCCGAGAGCGCCTGCGCCCACTCGCCTGCGGCGGCCCGCGCCTCGGGTGTGCCGATGGACATGTCGGCCTGCCAGTCGCCCTCGAGGCCGCCGGGCTGGCGGCGCTCGATGATGTCCTTGTAGTACTGCGGCAGGCTCTCCTGGATGAACGAGCGCACCTCGGTGCGGAATGCGGCCTGCTCTGCGTTGTCTGCCCAGTCCATGGAGCCCTCCGTGGTCGCGATGTGCTGCGGGCCTTATAGCACCTCCACCAACGCCTCACCACAGGCGACGTCACTCGGTCACCGCGAGCAACGCTCGCGGGGCGCGGGCGGGTGAGGGTCCTGGCGGAGCAGCCGATCAGGCGGGTTCGTGGGCGCGGCAATCCGACGGCCCCCGATCAGGGCCGTCGGACGTGCCGATTGGTTGCGGTCGCTGCGCTATCCGCGCGGCAACCCGAGCCCGCGCGTGGCGATGATGTTGCGCTGGATCTCCGAGGATCCGCCGCCGATCGTGCCAATCACCGCGTGCACGTTTGACTGCGTGAAGACCGAGTTCTGCGGCGCGTGCTCCGAGTCCGGGTCCCACACGTTCGAGTACAGCCCGTAGACCTTGATGCCCGTGCGCGAGACTCGCAGCACCAGCTCCGAAGCGAACATCTTCGACGTCGAGGCCTCGTAGTTCGGGATGATGCCCCGCGCCTGCATCGAGATGATGCGGAACGAGTAGTTGAACATCACCTCGGACTCGACGTAATGCTCGGCGACGGCCGCGCGCTGCCGCTGCAGCCCGCCTGCCTCGACCATGCGCTGACCCTCGGGCGTCCGCACGTTCTCGATCAGGCGGTCGATGCTCTTGCGGATCTGGATCGCGCCGGCGATGTTCGACCGCTCAAAGTCCAGCAGCGTGACGCCGACGTACCAGCCGCGGTTCTCCTCGCCGACGAGCTGGTCGGCGGGGACGTGCACGTTCTCGTAGAACGTCTCGTTCGTGCCGTGCTCCCAACCCATCGTGATGATCGGGCGGACGCTGATGCCGGGGCTCGTGATGTCCATGACGAGGAACGAGATGCCGCGGTGCTTCGGCGCGTCCGGGTTCGTGCGGAACATGCCGAACAGCCAGTTGGACTTGTGCGCCGCGGAGGTCCACAGCTTCTGGCCGTTGATGATGTACTCGTCGCCGTCGCGGGTCGCTCGGGTCTGCAGCGATGCGAGGTCGGAGCCCGCGCCCGGCTCGGAGAAGCCTTGCGCCCAGCGGTACTCGCCGCGCAGCGTGGGAGGCAGGAACTTCTGCTTCTGCTCCTCGTTGCCGTGGACGAGCAGTGTCGAGCCGAGCAGGGAGACACCCGAGCCGCCGACCAGCGGGGCCTCCGCCTCCGCCATCTCCTGGTTGTAGATGAACTGCTCCATGGGCGTCATGCCGCCGCCGCCGTACTCGGTCGGCCAGTGGGGGGCGACCCAACCCTTCGTAGAGAGGGCGTCGGCCCACTCGCTCGCGGCGGCCTGCGCCTCGGGCGTGCCGACCGCGATGTCGCCCTGCCAGTCGTCCTCGAGGCCACGGGGGCGGCGGGCGGTAATGCGGTCGCGGTAGAACTGCGGGAGGCGATCCGCGATGAACGAGTGGACTTCCGCGCGGAATGCTGCCTGTTCTTCGTTGTCTGCCCAGTCCATCGTGTCCTCCTCGATTGGCGGGTGTTGCTGGCGTTATAACACTTACGCATAACGCCTCACCACAGGCGGCCCCCAGCGGTATCACCTCGGCATCACCGCGGACCGCTCGCGCGTGGTACCGTCCGCGCCAGTTGACCGCCGGGGACGCCATGCCTGCACCCGACCTGCGCGAGCAGCTCCGCCCGCTCTTCGACCCGCGCTCCATCGCCGTGGTGGGTGCGACGAACACGGCCGGCAAGTGGGGCAACATGCTGATGGAGCGCCCGATCAAGGGCGGCTTCCCCGGCCCGGTGTTCCCCGTCCACCCCACCGCCGAGGAGGTCATGGGGCGTCGCGCGTACCCCTCGGTGCTCGACATCCCCGAGCACATCGACCTCGCCGTGCTGACCGTCCCCGCGCCCGTGACGCCGCAGGTGCTGCGCGAGTGCGGGGCGAAGGGCATCCGCGCCGCCGTGATCATCAGCGCCGGCTTCTCCGAGAGCGGCGTCGAGGGCGAGCAGCGCCAGGCCGACATCGTCAGCGCCGCCCGCGAGGCGGGCATCCGCTTCGTCGGGCCGAACTGCAACGGGATGTGGAGCGCGTCGTCCAGCCTGACCCTGCACTCGCCGACGGCCCCCGCGAAGGGGCGCATCGCCTTCATCTCGCAGAGCGGCGCGTTCGGCGGCTCCCTCATCGAGGCGGCCTCGCGGCAGGGCTACGGGGTGAGCCGCTTCGTCAGCACCGGCAACCAGGCCGACCTCAACGACGCCGACTACCTCGAGTACCTCCGCGACGACCCCGAGACCGACGTCATCGCGCTCTACATCGAGGGACTGAAGGACCCGCGGCGCTTCCTCGAGACCGCCCGGCGGGTGGTGGAGACCAAGCCGGTGCTCGTCTACAAGGCCGGCCGCAACCCCGTCGGCGCGCGCGCCGTGCACTCCCACACCGCCTCGCTGATGGTGCCCGACGAGGTGTTCGACGCGGCCTGCAAGCAGTTCGGGCTGATCCGCGTGCACGAGGCGATGCACCTCTTCACGCTCGCCTCGGCGCTGTCGGAGGCGCCCCTGCCCAACGGCCACCGCGTCGCGGTGATGTCGATGACCGGCGGGCAGTGCGTGGTGACTTCGGACAGCTGCGCGTATCTCGGCCTCGACGTGCCCGTGCTGGACGAGGCGACGCAGGAGCGGCTGATCCCGATGCTCGCGCCGCACGCCCCGAGGCCGACCAACCCCGTCGACCTCGCGGGCGACTTCCGCGACGTGAGGCTGTTCTCGCAGGTGGCCGACATCCTCGCCGACCTGCCGTACATCGACGGGCTCATCCTCTCGGGACCCGGCGGCGCGGGCGGCGACGAGCGCACGCGCGAGACGGCCGAGCGCATGGCCACGATCCCCGAACGCACCGGCAAGCCCGTCGTCGGCGTCGGGATGCGGCGGATGGCGGACGACATCTCGTCGGAGGTGTTCCGCGAGCACACGATCCCCTCGTACGAAACGCCGGAGGAGAGCGCCCGCGCGATGCACGCGCTCGCGACCTACGCGGCGATCCGCCGCGACCTCCACGGCGAGTAGCGCTCCGCGCCCACACCCCATCCGCGAAACGCCCGCGCCAGGTGCGTATTATCAGCGCGCATGACGGCCGGATACGCCTCGACCGCAACAGCGGGGCGATCGCGACGGCCGCCTCGCAGCCAGCCGTACCGAAGGAGGAGTGACGATGCCGGGACCGCTCGACGGGGTGAAAGTCTTCGAGGTGTCGCAGATCGTCGCGGGGCCCTACTGCGGCCTGAACCTGGCCGACCTCGGCGCCGACGTGATCAAGGTCGAGCCGCCGGGCGGCGAGGGGTCGCGCGCCCAGGGCGCGATCGTGCCGGGCGAGAGCAAGGGGTTCCATGCTCTCAACCGCGGCAAGCGCTCGCTCGTAGTGGACCTCAGTCACCCCGACGGCCAGGCGCTGGTACACCGCGTCATCCCGGGCTTCGACGTGTTCACGATCAACGCCCGGCCCGGCGTGCCGGAGCGCCTGCGCGTGGACTACGACACGCTGCGGCAGTTCCGGCCCGACATCATCCACCTCGAGAACAGCGGCTTTGGCAACGAGGGCCCCAGCAAGACGCGCTCCGGCTCCGACGCCGTCGCGCAGGCCTACTCCGGGCTGCTCGCCGGTGACGGGAAGGTGGACCAGTTCGGTGCGCCCGAAATCATCTCGGCGACAGCGCCGGCGGACTTCCAGGCGGGCCTCGCCGGCACGATGGCGATCTGTGCCGCGCTCTTCCACCGCGCCATGACGGGCGAGGGCCAGGCGATAGAGACCTCGCTGCTCATGGCCGGACTCGCGATGCAGGGCTTCCGCGTGAGCCAGGCACCAGCCCTCGACGCGTTCACGCAGGACATCGCGCTCGCCAAGATGTACGAGGTGAGGGAGGCGGGCGGCTCGTACAAGGAGCAGATCGACGCCCGCGGCGGGATCCACGACCAGATGGGCCGCGCCGCCGGCCGCATCTTCTACGGCGGCTACGCCGTCAAGGACGGCGGGATCATCCTCGGCGCGCTCACCCCGCGGAACCGCGACCAGATGCGCCGCGTGCTCGGCATCGAGGACGACCCGACGAACACGCCGGACTTCGACTCGAACATCCCGGAGAACCGAAAGCTCGTCGACGAGACGCTCGAGCGCGTCCGCAAGATCATGCTCACCAGGACGATGGACGAGTGGATCGAGGCGTTCGAGGCCGAGGGGGCGCCGTGCTCGAAGGTTAACTTCCCCGAGGAGATGGCCGACGACCCGCAGGTCGAGGCGATGGGCTACATGCTCGACATGGAGCACGAGCTGACCGGGCCTGAGCGCCTTGTTGGCCCGATTGTGAAGATGTCAAAGACGCCCACGGGCTCGCCGCTCAACTCGCCGCCGCTCGGCAAGCACACCGACGAGGTGCTGCACGAGCACGGCGTAACGGATCCAGAGATCGCCGCGCTGCGCGAGTCCGGGGCGATCGCCTAAGGGCGTTACCCGGCGCGGGAGGCGCGCCATGCCGCGCGCGACGTGGCTAGCGGTCCTCGCCGCGTACGTCCTCGCGGCCGCCGCGCTCGGCTGCGGCGCGCGCGGGCCGTGCGAGGACATCGCGCTCTCGCCCGAGGCCGCGCGCTCGCTCGCTGAGCTGGAGGCCGCCTCGGCGTTCCCGATCGCGCGCCCGTGCTCCTACGAGGCCGAGTTCGAGGTCGGCCGCGTGTTCGCGGACGCGCTGCCCGAAGCAGGCAGGCAGCACCCGCGCGTCAACTTCTCCGTCCACCGCGAGGGTGAGCACGCCTTCGTGCTCAGCCAGACCGAGGCCACCGTGCCGTTCCTCGCGATCCCGCTCGGCAGTCACCGGTTGCAGGTCGAGGTCGACGGGCGGCACGCCGAGGGCTTCGCGGGACCCTCGGGCGCGGGCGTCGACATTGCGTACCTGCGCTGGCGCCGCGACGGCGTCACGTTCGAGCTGGCCGCGACACTGCACCCGTGGCTCACCGAGCGCGACGTGCAGGACCTGGCCGCCGGGATGATGGAGCGCTGACGGCTCGGCGCGCCTGAGCGTCGAGGGCTACTCGATGCCGGCTGCGCGCTGCTGCTCGCGGATGAAGGCGATGATCGCGAGCACCTGCTCGTGCGAGAGGCCCTCGACGGGGGCCATGTTGCCGAAGTTCCAGTGGTGCGCCCGCACGCCGCGCTCGACGGCGAAGATGAACGCGATGTCGGCGTGGTGCCAGGGCGCGTAGATGCGGTCGAGGAACGTCGGGCCGGCGTTGGTGCCCTCGAGCGCCTGCCCGTGGCAGACCGCGCATGCCTGCCCGTACAGCTCACGGCCGTCGGTGCCGCTGAAGCGCGGCGCGGTCGGAGCGTCCGGCGTTGGTGTCGGCGTCGGCGTGGCCTCGGCCGTTGGGGCGGCTGTCGGCGTCGTGGTCGAGGCGGGCGCCTCGGCGTCATCGGCGCAGGCCGCGGCGATGACGAGCACGACGACGGAGAGTGCCGCGACCGCGGCGCGTGCGAGTTGCTGAGGGTTCGAGGTGGGCACGGTGGCGGCCCCTACTGCTCGATGGGCTCCTCGTCGAGCTGGAGGACCTGGCGACCGTTGTAGATGCCGCAGACCGGGCACGGCAAGTGGTTGACGTGAGCCGCGCGACACGTCTTGCAGCGGATCAGCTGCGGCACGGCGACGCGATGGTGACCGCGCCGTGAGCGCTGCTTCGCCTTGGGAGTCCTACGCTTCGGTACCGCCATCTGTCTCCTCCGCTCGCAGCTGCTCGCCGAGCCCGGCGAGGGCTGCAAACGGCCCTGATGCCGCACGTCCATCGCAATCGCATCGCGTCTCGTTGCGATTGGCCCCGCACTCCGGGCAGAGCCCGGCGCAGCCCGGCCGGCAGATCGGCTGCAGCGGGATTGCGGCCTGTTCATACTGCCGCACGGCCTCGCTGAGATCGAGCAAGTGGTGCTCGTCGATGCGCAGCTCGTCCTCGGCCGCCTCGACCCGCTCCCCCGTCACCAGGTCGACGACCGGCACGAACTCCTCCTCGATGCGGAACTCGAGGTCCTGCGCGAAATGGTCGAGGCAGCGCGCGCACTCCAGCACGGGCGAGGACTGCACCGTCGCCAGCACGAGCACGCCTCGCATCGTCCGCAGCATGTCGATGCTGCCGCTGACCTCGGCGGCCCACCGATCAGCGGGCGACGCCATCGGCTCGGCCTCGAGCCGCGCACGCCTGCGGCTGCCGACCGGCTCCTGCAACAGCGTCGCGACGTTGAAGCTCACGGTGTGCCTCCGGGCGGGCCCCGATCGTACCACCGGTAGTCCGATGTATCGTGACCGCTGGAAGGGTGTCCATGAACGCTGCTCGCGCGTCCTGCGCGCGCCGCCTCCGAGTCGGCCTCTGGGTGGCCCTGGCGTTCTCAGCGACCGCCACGCTCTCCTGTAGCACTGAAGATGGCTCACCGCCCGTTGCCGGGGTCTACGCGGAAATGGCCGTAGAGGTCGAGTTGTCGCCCGACGACCCGCTCGCCCGCCTTCGCCGCCCCGGAAGCCGGACGTTGGTCCGCTGGTGGTACACCCTCGAACCCACGCGTTGGCGCTGGGAGATCGAAGGCAGCGGCAGCGTCATCGACGACCGCGCGAGTCTCACGGTCTCCGACGGCGGGGACTCGTGGGCGTACGACGACCGACTCAACATCTATCAGCGCGGGCTATTTCAGGAGCTCCCGGCCGGGACGGTTCCGTCACCATTCTTCAGCGGCCCGGTTGGCCCAGCGAACGTCGAGACCGTTGAGGCCTTCATCGAGCTCTGGCGCGAGGGCTCTGGCGTGCCCGTCGCCCGTGCCGGCGAGGCGACGATCCTCGGAATCCAACGCAGATTGTCGAGATTCGATCCCCGTCCGTGGGCACCACTCGCGTCTTCATCGACCCGGAGCGCATGTTCATCATGCGCTGGGCCGTCGTAGGGGCGCCCGGGCGTCAGTCCTACCACGCCGAGGTCACGGCGCTCGACCACGACGCCAAAATCGACGTGCACCGATTCACGTTCGATCCGCCTCCCGGGGCCGTCGAGGTCGAGGCCGTCGATGAGTGCAGTTCGTCGGTGAGCTCGGACGGCGGGAGCCGCTTCCACGCTGTGCGGGGCTTCTTCAGACCATCGTACGCTCCGCCCGGCTACCACTCCGGTAGCGGCGGTTCGCGGGGCAGCGACCTGGGAGACTGCCGCGTCGTGGGTGCGTGGTCGCTGCTCGAGTCGTCCGATGAGCCGTACATCCTGCTCTATCAGCGGCTCCGCGCCGGGGGCATTCCCCACACGGTGCTCGCCTGGAGCCGTATCGAGTCCGAGCTCGGTGATGTCTTCCACCACGCGGAGGGCGACATCGTCCGGCTTGTGTGGGGTTCCGGCGATGTCGTGGCTCTCCTTGAATCGAACTCCGTCTCGGTCGAGGAACTGCTCCGCATTGCCGAGTCGGCAGAGCTTGTGCCGTGAGCGCGACGGGGATTGAGTCGCACCGCAGGCGGTTTGGGCCGCGCGGTGCGATCATGGGGCCTCGAAGCACACACGCGCTCGCGAGGAGCTCCCGCATGTTTGACCGCATCCACCACGCCGGCCTCGCCGTCGCCGACCTGGCCGCCGCGAAGACGGTGTTCGCCGACGGGCTTGGTCTCATCGTCGACACCACGCGCTCGCCGCTGCCCGACGGCAACAAGCAGCGCGGCGCCGACCCGACGGACATCCTCGATATCCCCATCGGAAACTCGGAGCTGGAGCTGAACGCGCCGCCGACGGATGGGACGACGCCGGGCGGGACGCATCGCTTCATCGGGCAGCGCGGCGGCGTCGGCGCGCTGCACCACATCTGCGTGCACGCCTCGGACACCCCGAACGATATCGCCCACCTGCGCGCGGCCGGCCTGCGGCTCATCGGCGCGACCGAGGAGGAACTGGCGTCGGATGAGCCATGGACGCAGGTCGCGTTCTTCCACCCCCGTGACACCGAGGGCGTGCTGCTGGAGATCTGGCCGGCCGACAACCACCGCGTCGGCGACCGGTACCAGGGCGAGGGTGTCTTCACGCGCCTGAGCCACATCGGCGTGGTCACCGACGACCTCGACCGCTCGCGCAAGTTCTGGACGAACGTGATGGGCCTGCAGGTCGACACGCTGCGCACGTCGATCATGAAGGGCGGACGGCTCGTCGAGGGCGAGGACGTGCGCGTCCTGGCGATGCCCGTCGGCGATACCGAGGGACACGACGTCGTCGCCATCATGCCGCAGTCGGGCGGCAGCGGGACGGGGCGGTTCCTCGAGCGCTACGGCGGCAGCGCGCACGGCACGATGCACCACTTCGGGATCGCGACGCCCGACGTGAAGGCCGCGGCCGACTTCGTGCAGGAGCGGGGGATGGAGCTGGTGGCGCCGGCGAACGACGAGTTCGCGTGGATCCACCCGCGCAGCGCCGGCGGCATGCTCATCCAGATCGTCCAGGACACGCAGTAGGCGCGCGAGGCCGTCGAGGGATCGCGCCGCATGCTCCTCGCCCGATGGGGCCGCTTGAGCCGGGCTGCGGCGCTCCCCGCGCTGGCGGCGGTCCTGCTGGCGACAGCGTCGGGCTGCGGTGACGACGACGACATCGAGATCGCGGCCGCGTCGTCGATGCGGCACGTGCTGCCACGCATTGTCGAGGAGTTCCTGCGCGCCCACCCCGACCTCGATGTGAGCTTCGAGCTGCGCTTCAACGGCTCGCAGGTGCTCGCGACGCAGATCGCCGAGGGCGCCAGCGCGGACCTCTTCATCTCGGCCAACGCGGTGCAGGCCGAGCGGTTGATCGACGAGGGCACGGGCAGCCTGCCGACCGTGGTCACCGCGAACCGGCTGGTGCTGGCGGTCCGCGAGGAGTCGCGGTGGTACAGCCTGAGCGACCTCGCCGAGGGGGATGCCAGGATCGCGGTCGGATCGCCCTCGGTGCCCGTTGGGCGGCTCACCGTGATCGCGCTGTCGCTCATCGACCGGCAGGTCGCGCGTGAGCTGCTGGCGGGCGTCGTGACCGAGGATCCGAGCGTGCGCGTGGTGCTGTCCCGGCTGGAGCTCGACGAGGCCGATGCGGCGTTCGTGTATCACTCGGACGTCGCGGTCACGCACGGCCTGCGCGCACTGCCGCTGCCTCCGACCGTGCCGCCGAACGAGTATGTGGCGGTGCTCATCGACAGCGCGAAGCCGGGCACCGAGGAGTTCCTCGCGTTCCTGCTGACGCCGGAGGTGCAGGACCTGTTCCGGGCGGCGGGCTTCCTGCGCGCGGTCGCTGGCGTCCGGGCCCAATGACCGTGCGGTCGACGGTCGCACGCACCGGGCTTGTGGCGGCCGCCGCCGTATTGCTGCTGTTCCTTGCGCTGCCGCTCATCGGCATTGCCTGGCGTGCTCTCACCGACGGCGATGTCGCGACCGAACTCGGGTCGACCGCGACGTGGGAGGCGCTGCGCCTCTCCGTCGTGACCTCGACGCTGACGCTCGGGCTCGCCGTGTTGCTCGGGACGCCGCTGGCGTACCTCCTCGCCCGGAGCGGTTCCCCGGCGGCGCGCGTCGTCACCTCGCTGCTCGACCTGCCGCTCGTGCTGCCGCCGACGGTGGCGGGCATCGCGCTGCTCACGGCGTTCGGACGCGCCGGTTACCTCGGCGACGCGCTCGACGGGATCGGGCTCACAGTGTCGTTCACCACCGCGGCCGTGGTGCTGGCGCAGCTCTTCGTGTCGGCGCCGTTCTTCGTCCGCGCGGCGTACGCGGGGTTCGCGAGCATGGACCCACACCTCGAAGGCGTCGCGTACACACTCGGGCTGTCGCGATGGCGCACGTTCCGCAGCGTGACGCTGCCGCTGGTGTGGCCCGCGCTCGCCGGCGGGGCGGTGCTGTGCTGGGCGCGCGCGCTCGGCGAGCTGGGTGCGACGCTGCTCTTCGCGGGGTCGCTGCCCGGCAAGACCCAGACGATGCCGCTCGCCATCCTCGCGGCGTTCGAGTCCGAGGCCGGGCTGGCCGGGGCGGTCTCGCTTTCGGTCGTGCTGCTCGGGTTCGCGTTCGTGCTGCTGGTCGCGCTGCACCGCCTGACGGCCACGGCGGGGCCGTACCGATGACGCTCCACGCCGCGTTCACCGCCCGGGTGGGCGACTTCCGCCTCGATGTGGACTTCGAGGCGCGGAACGAGCTCGTGGTGCTCTATGGGCGCTCAGGATCCGGCAAGAGCCTCACGCTGCGCGCCATCGCGGGCCTCGTGCAGCCGGACACCGGCCGCATCGAGATCGGTGACCGGACGGTCTTCGACGCCTCCTCGCGCATCGAGCTCCCGCCGCAGGAGCGCCGCGTCGGCTACGTGATCCAGGAGCTGGCGCTCTTCCCGCACCTGGGCGCGCGCGACAACGTACTGATCGGCCTCGAACGCGACGCGGACGCGCCCGACCGCTACGAGACGCTGCGCTCGCTGCTGTCCATCGAGGGCCTCGACGACCGCCGGCCACACCAGCTCTCGGGCGGGCAGCAGCAGCGCGTGGCGCTGGCGCGCGCGCTCGTGCGGCGCTCGGCGGTGCTGCTGCTGGACGAGCCGTTCTCGGCGCTCGACGAGGCGCTGCGCTCCGACCTGCGGGCCGAGCTGCTTCGGCTGCGTCGCGAGCTGGAGCTGCCGATCGTGTTCGTCACGCACGACCTGCGCGAGGCGCACCTGCTGGCGGACCGCATCGTGGTCATCGACGGCGGGCACGTACTGCAGTTCGCGCCCCGGGACGAGGTGTTCCGCCGGCCCTCCTCGCGCCGTGTGGCGGAGCTCACGGGGATCGCCAACATCTTCAGCGGCGAGGTGCATGGTGGGCACGTCGAGGTAAACGGGCTGCCGCTGCGCGCCGACGACGGCCGGGACAGCGAGGGCTCGACCGTGGACCTCGCGATTCGCGCGGAACGCTGCATCCTGCGCCGCTTCGATCCCGACGGCGCGCTGCCGGAGAACTGTTTCGTGGCATGCGTCACGACCGACCTCGCGTTCGGCAACACCCACACGCTGCATCTCGAGCCAGAGGGCGCGGGCCCGCCGATCGAGGTGGAAGTGGCGTCACGGCCGTACGAGGTGCTGGGCATCGCGCACGAGCGGCGATGGGTCGTGGAGCTGCCGGCGGCCGACCTGCACGTGATGCCTCGCTAGCTGCGATCCCGGCGGCGCCCTCGCTGGTAGTACGATCGATGCGGGTCAGGGGGCCGGACGGTCGCCGGCGGGTGCGCCCACGGGTGGCTCGCGGGAGGAAAGTCCGAACTCCACCGGACAGGGTGCCGGCTAACGGCCGGGCGGCGCGAGCCGACGGAAAGT
>VXTU01000072.1 GCA_009837285.1 Chloroflexota bacterium
GCGCGCGAGACGATGACCGACATCGCGTAGTCGAGGTAGGAGTCCCGCATCTCGTCTTCGATACGGGTGGTCTGGATGCGGTCGGAAGTGTCCTGAACCAGTGGGCTGCCTCGGGCGTGGGGGAGCGGGCGCGCTGCTCCTGGGGAGCTGCCAGTAGTTTATCAGCGGGGGCGGCTACGCGGACGCCCGAGGGGCCTCAATCGCCGTGGGATTGCTTGGGTTCCGAGGGTCCGCCGAGGCGGTGCGGCGTCTCCTTCGCGGCGGCCTGCATCCCGTCCACGTACCCCGCCGGCAACCCCACCTCCGCTGCCCCGCGAACCATGACGTCGAGGTACGCGGGCGAAGGGGCGACGTGCTCCGCCTCGCGCGTCGCGACCTGGTAGGCGAGGCACTCGAGGTCGGCTCCGTCGGGCGTGGTCACCGTCACTGCGATGCGGCGGTAGTGCGGTGGGTCGAGGTGCAGGCCCTCCTGGCGGTCCAGCGTCGGGCGCTCGTCGAGCGGGATGCGCCACACGGCGCCCCACACCTCAGCGTCCGGCGCCTCGACGATGTCGGCGACGCCCCCGCCCCACCGCGCGCTGTGGCGGGTGAACGCGAGGCGGTAGCCGTAGAGGCGGGCCGCAGTCACGAAGACCGCCGAGGGGCAGCTCTCGCGCAGGCGCGATCCGAGCAGGTTCGAGCCGTATCCGAAATAGTGGAAGGTTCCGGCGGCGGCTGGCGGGTCAGTCAGCGGACGCCTCGCGGCACGCCGCCACGAACGCCTCGAACAGCGGGCGCTGGTCGTCGGCGACCTCGTCGCGCTCGGGGTGCCACTGAACCGAGAGGGCCCATCGCCGGTCCGGCCGCTCCAGCGCCTCGACGATCCCGTCGCCGGTGGTCGCAACGACCGTGAGGCCTTCCGCGACACGGTCGGTCGTGACCGCCTGGTGGTGGCGCGAGTTGACCCGCAGCGTGCGGTCACCGAAGACGGCGTGGAGCAGGGTGCCCGGCTCGGCGGTCACCTCGTGCCAGCCGGAGTCGATCGCGTCGCCCTCGCCGCGGCGGGCGCGGTGCGGTTCGCGCTCGTGGATGTGCTGGAGCAGCGAGCCACCCGCGAAGACGTTGAAGAGCTGGTGCCCGCGGCAGATCGCGAGCACCGGCACGTCGCGCTCGAACGCATCGGCGAGCACCGCCGACTCGAAGACGTCGCGGTCGGGCGCTACCTCGCGCACGTACTCGCTCTGCTCCTCGCCGTAGCGGGTGGGGTCGATGTCGATCCCGGCGGTGACGACGACGCCGTCGTAGGCGGGCAGGGTGGCGTCGCCCTCCCACGTCGCCTGGTCGTACGGGACGGGCTCGGCGCCGGTCTCCTCGATGCGGTCGGTGTAGTCCTCGAAGCGCTCGCCGATGACCTCCTCGGCGCGGGTCACGAGGATGCGCGGTCGGTCGGCCGGGGTCATCGGGCTGGTCCGGAGGAGCGCATCACGGGGATCCTCGGCGGGGTCGCCTGCGGCGGGCAGCCCGATCGGGGCGCTCCGGCCTGCTGGTACACGGGGAATGGTCGGGGTGCGCAGATTTGAACTGCGGACCTCGTCGTCCCGAACGACGCGCTCTGCCAAGCTGAGCTACACCCCGAGGGAGCGCGCGGCCGCGCTCGATGTCGGATCGTAGCACCGGCGCGGAGACACCGTCGAGGCGACACGGGTATGATCAGCGGTACATGGCGGGTGGAAAGGCCGCGTTGCGCGGATGCTCCCGTTCGCCTGGTCCCACCTTCGCAGGCTCCTCGCCGTCCTCGTGTCGCGCCGCGCCGCGAGCATTGCGGCGCTTGGCCTCGCCGTGCTGCTCGGCGCCGTCGCCGGCTCGACCCCTGGCGAGGCGCAGCGCGTGGGGCTCGGCGAGGAGAACTCGTGGCTGCGCATCCAGAACGTTGGCATCCAGCACGCCGAGATCGACATCGAGTTCTACGACAAGGAGGGCGCTGCCGTCGCCCGTGACTTCTGCCCGCGTGACGGCGGGTGCGGGGCGCTGCCGCCCGGGTTCGGCTGGTCGTTCTTCCAGCAGGGCTACCGGCCGCTCGAGGCCGGATACCGCGGCTCCGCCTCGGTAACCGTCGACCAGCCGTTCGTCGCACTCCTCGCGCGTGACGTGTTCAAGGCGGGGCTGTTCCAGATCGGCGGCGACTCGCTGCGCCTCAGCGTCGGCAGCCAGGCACAATACGCCCCGATCGTGCAGAACACCGCCGAGTACGTCTCGCGTCTGTCGGTGGCGAACCTCAGCGACGAGCACGCCGCCTGCTTCCAGATCCTGTACTACGACGAGGGCGCCACCGAGCCCATCGTCGACCCGCCGGGACGGACGGCGGGGTGTTCCTCGGGCGGATGGCTCGTCGGGCCGCGCGGGACCCTGCTGCGCGACGAGCACGACCTGCCCGTGCCGATGGGGTTCGACGGCTCTGCAGTCATCGTCGCGGTCCGGACGTCCTCCGGCGTCGAGGCCGACGAGCAGCTGCCTTCGCTGATGGTCGACACGCGTGAACGCGACGGGCCCGGTCTGGCGACGTACCGCGCATTCGACGGCCTGGAGCTGAGCCACGAGATCGTGCTGCCACTGGTGGACCGCAACGCAAGCGAGGGGCGCACGACGTGGACGACGCGGTTCCGGATCTTCAGCAGCGTGCCAGGCAATGACAACGAGGTGGAGCTGCTCTTCACCGGCCAGGACGACACGGGCGCCGAGATCGAGATCGAGCACAGCGTGCAGGTCGCCTCGACGCTGACGTGCGACCAGCGGCTCGACGGCGCGGGCGGATGCCTCCCGGACGACGTGTCGCTGCCGGACGTGTTCTTCGGCTCGGTGCGGGCACGCTCAGTCCACCCGATAGCCATCGTCGCGCAGCGCCTCTCGCGCGACGGCGCGCTGGCCGACTATCGGGGATTCACCGCCGAGGAGGCTGCCCGCGAGCTGATGCTCCCGGTGCTCAACAAGAACTTCGGGCCGTGGGGCGACTTCAATGGCTGGAACTCGTGGTTCCGGGTCGCCACGTTCGACGGCTCCGAGGGCTCGATGCACGTGATGTACTTCTCGAAGCAGTTCCCGAACGGGCTGCTGTCGCGGCTGATCCCGCTGGACGGCCAGCGGACCGTGCGCCAGTGGGAAGAGGGCCGCCTGCCCGACGGCTGGGTGGGCAGCGGCATCATCATCGCCGACCGCCCGGTGGTGGCCGTCGCGAACCTCGAGAGCGACGTGTTCGAGGGGGACCCGGTGATGCTCTATAACGGAGTGAGCCTGAAGTAGGTCCCGGATCTGGAGATAGACGAGGGTGCTGGGCCGTTACTACCCTGATGCGTGCGCAGCAGTCTCCACGACAGGGGTGCGTCATGGCAGCGAGCTTTGAACGTCAGGGGATCGACTTCTTCCTGGAGGAGCTGATCGCGGTGCTTGAGCTGGAGGCCAGTACGCCAGCCATCGTGATTGAGCCTCAGCGAATCTACGCGGCGATCGAGGCGCGGCTCAAGGATCGCCGGGTCGTCACTCCGGACGACCAGGCCGGTCGAGAGTATGCGTACTCGCTGGTCACGCGGCTCTACTTCCTCGCCAACCGTCCCTGGGACGAGGAGGGCAGCCCGGTACCGGCGGGCTAGGTAGGGAACGAGTGCGCCTTGTCGGCGCGGTGCTCCACAACGGAGTGAGCCCTGGTAGCTCGGCCGGACCCTGACCGATCACACTTCGCCGCGACTGGGTGGGCGACCGGGTGAGGTAAGTCCAGCAGTCCGTCCGTACAGTGGCCACATGCACGCTCATGCACCCGATCGGCCGGGACGGTGGCGGTGATGCGCAATCGACTTGGCGCCGCAGCGGTCACATTGCTAGCCATGGCGCTCGGCGTTGCGACAGTTCACGCTCAGGCCAGCACCGTCGACATCGAGGTGCGCATCACCGCGCAGCGCCTCGCCGACGGCCGCACGGAGTTCGCGCTGCAGCACCGCGAGCCAGAAGGCACGTGGAGCGACCGGATCCTTCCGAGGGCGCGATTCTTCCCGGCGACTTCCGAGGCTGGAGGCTGGTTGATAAGCACTGCGGTGACTGTGCGCGCGCCGGGCGCGAGCGGGGATCACGACGGGACCGAGGTCAGGATCGCGGCTCGCCGCCTCGAGAGTGGACGCATCGAGTTCGCCCTGCGGCATCTGGAGCCCGGTGCAGAGTGGAGTGCTCGCGTGCTTCCTCGCGCCCGGTTCTTCCCGACGTCCCCGCGGGCCGGTCGGTGGTTGGTCAGCTCGCCACTGACAGTGGCCGTGCCGGAGATCATCCTGGCGGAAGAGCCGGGAAGTCCGGGGGCGGATCGCGCCGCGCTGGTCGCGTTCTACGACGCAACCAGGGGTGACCACTGGCAGACGAGCACGAACTGGCTCACTGATGCGCCCCTGCACGAGTGGTACGGCGTGAGCACCAACGCGGAGGGGCGAGTCACCTCGCTCGTGTTCCCGCCCAACTGGCTGCGCGGATCACTCCCACCAGAACTGGGCGAGCTCACCGAGCTGGAGGAACTCAGCCTGGACTGGAGCGGGTTGACCGGACCGATCCCGCCGGCACTGGGGAAGCTCTCCCGCCTGCGGAAGCTCGTCCTCGTCGATGCCCAACTGAGCGGGCCGATACCCCCTGCACTCGGGAACCTCACCGGCCTCACGGAGCTGAAACTCCACCGGAATCAGTTGAGCGGGACGATACCGCCTGCACTCGGGAACCTCACGTCGCTCAGGGTGCTGAGCCTGTTCACAAACAACCTGACCGGCGAGATGCCCGCAGAGCTCGGACGCCTCGCGCACCTCGAACAACTGGATGTCGGCGACAACGAGCTCAGCGGTCCGATACCTGTCGAACTCGGGGCCCTCACAGCGCTCACCGAGCTGAAGGTGTGGCGAACCCGGGTCAGTGGGCCAGTACCCCCGGAGCTCGGAAACCTCCGAGCCCTCCGCAAGCTACAGCTCTGGCGCAACCGTCTCACCGGGCCGATCCCGGCGGAACTCGGCAACCTCACTCACCTGACATTCCTCGACCTGAGCGAGAATCTCCTGACTGGGCCCATCCCGGTGGAGTTGGGCAATCTCGTCCTGCTGCGGAGTCTCCGCCTTGAGGTGAACAGGCTCAACGGCCCGATCCCGCCCGAACTGGGTAACCTCACGTTGCTCACGCACCTCACGCTCGACACGAACCGCCTGAACGGGCCGATCCCGCCCCAACTCGGTAACCTCACGTCGCTGCTCATTCTGTCGCTGTTTCACAACGAGTTGACCGGGGAGATTCCGCGAGAATTGGCGGGGCTCGACTCGCTCGCAAACCTCTCGCTCAGTACCAACCAACTGAGCGGGCCGATACCTCTACCCGAGGGAGGGTTCAGGGCACTCCGGTGGTTGGCCCTGCACGAGAATGACTTCAGCGGTCGGATTCCTCCCCAACTCGGAAGCCTCACGGCGCTCACAATCCTGACACTGAGCGACAATCAGTTCAGCGGACCCATCCCACCGGAGTTGGGCATGCTGACTTCACTTGAAACCCTGGAGTTGGGGCGTAATCAGCTCACCGGGCCCATACCTCCCGAAGTCGGCAACCTCACCACCCTGCGCGTGCTCCGGCTGGACCGGAACAGGTTGAGCGGCCCGGTTCCTACCGAGTTCGCCAACCTCACCTCGTTGAATACCCTCTGGCTGGAAGAGAACGAGCTCACCGGGTGCGTACCATCGTCCATACACGTCATCTTCGACCGCGAACGCGTAGGAGTTCCTTTCTGCGAGTAGCTCCCGCGCGCGCTACGCTCGGCGGCGGGAGCGAGCGATGCCCGACAGCGGCTTGATGACCACGGCCGAGGTGCTTGAGCGGTACCGCTCCGGGCCCGCCAGCGGCGTCTTCACGGACGGCTCGTGCAGCGGCAACCCCGGCCCCGGGGGATGGGGCGCCGTGCGCGTGCGGGACGGGCGCGTGGTCGCCGAACGGCTCGGCGACGACCCCGACACGACGAACAACCGCATGGAATTCGAGGCCGTCATCGCCGGCCTCGCGATGATCGAGCCGGGAGAGGCCGAGACGGTCTACTCGGACAGCCGGCTCGTGGTGCAGACGCTCAACGAGTGGGCTGAGGGCTGGGCGCGGCGCGGCTGGAAGCGTCGCACCGGGCCCGTCAAGAACCTCGACCTCGTGCAGCGCGCCTACGCACTCGTGCAGGAGCGGCCTCGCGTGCGCATCGAGTGGATCGCGGCGCATGACGGCGCGCGCTGGAACGAGTACGCCGACGCCCTCGCGACGGCATACATGCGCGACGAGGTGTGAGCCGCCGCCCGGCGGTCGCTCCTAGCGTCCGCGGTACTGCGCCGGGCGCTTCTCCAGGAACGAGTTGACGCCCTCGCGGAAGTCCTCGGACTGCATGAGGTGGCCGAGCGCCAGCCCCGTGTAGTCCGTGACGCGCTGCAGGTCGTCGTTGTCGTTCATGTACACCACGCGCTTGCTCGCGGCGATGCTCAGCGACGGCCCGGAGATGATCTCCTCGGCCAGCTGGAACGCGGTGTCCATCAGGTCGTCGAGCGGCACGACCTTGAGCAGCAGCCCGATCTCGTACGCGCGCTGCGCGTCGATCATGCGGCCGGTGAGCATCAGGTCGAGGGCGGCCTGGTGGCCGGCCTGCTGGGTGAGCAGGTGGCCGAGGCCGAAGTCGGCCATGATGCCGCGCTTGAGCTGCGAGACCTGGAACTGGGCGTTGTCGGCGGCGATCCGCAGGTCGGTCCCCAGCGCGAGGCCCCAACCCATGCCGACGCAGTGGCCGTTGATGGCGCTGATGAACGGGATGTCGCAGTCGCGGATGGAGCGGATGGCGTAGCGCTCCGGGTGACTGGGCCGCCACGGCGCCTTCTCCGTCTCGTTGCCGGGGATGCGCCGCGAGAGGCTCTCGCGCACGTCGGCGCCGGCGCTGAAGGCGCGCCCCTCGCCGGTGACGATCACGCACTTCGTGTCGTAGGCACCCTCGTTCAGCGACTGGGCGAAGCGCCCGATGCTGTCGGCCATGTCGCCAGTGAACGCGTTGAGGCGTTCGGGGCGGTTGAGCTTGAGGACGGTGATCTCGCCGTGCTCCTCGAAGACGACGGGTTCGGTAGCGGTAACGGTGGCCATGGGGCCCTCCTCGGCGGTCATTCGATGCGGCCATGCTAGCGCACGCGTCGAGGGGCGAGACGAGCCGGAGCGTTCGGGCGAGGCGCGGGTCGGAGCTACATCCAGAGCCGCATGGCGGCGAGGATGATGGCCGCGCCCGTGAGTTGGAGCGAGATGAGCGTGAACTTGAGGCGCTGCATCTCCGTCCGCAGTCGCTCGAGGTCGGCCTTCGTCGCGAGGTGATCGATCACACTTTCGATGCGGGCTGCCCGCTCTGCCAGGCTTGCGGACTGCGTGCTCATGCTCGTTCTTTCTATCGACCTGTCGCGAGCGGCTACATCCAGAGTCGTATGGCAGCGAGGATAATGGCGAGGCCCGCGAGTTGGAGCGAGACGAGCGTGAACTTAAGGCGCTCGATGTCCGCCTTGGTCGCAAGGTGCTCCAAGACGCCCTCGATGCGCGCGACCCGCTCAGGTAACGATCCAGATTGAGTGGTCATGTCTGCGCCCATCCCGCCGCTGCAGCCGTCCCGGCTACAGTGTAAGAGGCATATATTTACTTGTCCAACAACAATCGGGATACGGGGAGCAGAGCGTCGATGGGCCCGAGCAGGCGGGAGCGCGGTGAGCCGAGGGGTTGACTTCTCGTACCACGGAAACTAGTTTGTATCACGAACTATGGGGGCAGGTCATGCAGGCATCCGACGCGGAACGGCGAGCACTGACACCCGAGGAGGGCTGGCGCGCGATACACGAGACCGTCGAGGGAGCGCGCAGCTCCATGTACGTGGCCGGAACGGCGACGATCCTGCTGTTGTGGGGCGTGATCGTTTCGATCGGCTACCTCGCCGAGTACGCCGCCGGCACGCTGGCGTCCGACTTCGCCGACGACAGGCCGTGGTTGAGCGCTCCGCTGTGGGCTGTGCTCGTCGCGGGCGGTATGGTCGGCAGCGCCGTGATCGGCCACCGCGCGGGCAGACGCCTCGCGGCGGGCGAGGCTGCGCGAGGCGCCGGGCTCCGGGTCTTCGCGTTCTGGCTTGCCGTCGCCGCCGCGGCGTTCCTGGTCCCCGCTGCCGCCGGGCTGTGGACCGAGGAGCATGGCGAGGCAGTCCCGAAGGTCGCGATCGGCATCGTCGCGCTGGCGCACGTCCTGTTCGGCATCATGCACCGGCCGGTGATAGCAGCGGTGGGCGTCGGCATCGCCGCCGCGTTCTACCTGCCGGGCTACCTCGCGGGCGATGCCGCCCTTGCCGTTTCCGCCGCGGCGACGCTGCTCGTGGCGGGCGCGGCCTGGGCGTGGATCCGCAAGAGCGGGGTCCTGTGACCGAAGGCGCCGCCGAGGACGCCGCCATCGTCCTCAACGAGGCGATCCACCAGCCGACGCGGCTGCGCATCATGACGATGCTCATCTCCGTGCCGGAGACCGACCGCCTCGCCTATGGCTTCATCCAGCAGACGCTCGGGCTCACCGGCGGCAACCTCACGACGCACCTGCGCAGGCTGCAGGACGCCGGCTACCTCGACACCACCAAGGAGTTCATCGACGCCAAGCCTCGTACGTGGGTGCAGGCCACATCGGCCGGGCGGGACGCCTTCACCGAGTACCTGGTGAACCTCGAGCGTGCGCTGAGCTGGCGTCCGCCGGGACTGGCCGCGTCGAGCTGATCCGGCGCGGCGGCTACTCGCCGCCGTCGAGCAGCACGTCCTCGAGCCAGGACGAGAGGTCCCCGGCGCTTGCGGCGTTGACCTCGTGTCCCATCGGGTACTCGCGGTAGTCCGGGTCGAGCCCGAGCTCGCGCAGGGTGTCGCGTGCGCCTCGGCCGCCCTCGACGGTGGCGGTCGCGTCCTGCGCCCCGTGCTGGACGAGGATGGGCAGCCGCCCGACGGCGTCCGAGGGCGGCGCGTCGGCGAGGTCCGCGGGGAACCCCGTGCTGAGCGCGGCGAGGCCGACCCAGCGCTCCGGGTTGGCGAACCCGAGGCGGTACGCCATCCCGCCGCCCTGGCTGAAGCCGAGCAGCGCGACGCGGTCGGCGCGCACCGGGTACGCCTCGAGCGCGTAGTCCAGGAACTCGTCGATCAGACCGATTGCCTCGTTGATGGCGGTGGGATCGGTCTGGCCGCCCGGACCCTGGAAGTCGTACCAGCTGAAGCCAAAGTAGCCGGGCTGGATCTGGATCGGCGCCTGCGGGCACAGCATGAGCATCCGCCCGGCGGCGAGGAACGGCCACAGCCCGAGCAGGTCCTGGCCGTGCGCGCCGTAGCCATGCAGCGCAACGAGCGTCGGGAAGCCCTCGTCGGGGACGTCTCCCTCTGGATGCGCGACGGCGTGGATGAGTGGCATGCGGCTCTCCCGTCCGGCCCGCGGCGGGCGAGCACCGCGCCGAGTATACGCGCCGCCCTCGCAGCGACCTCGGCTGCGCGCGAGCGGGCGGGGGCTGCTAACATCGCCGCGACAGGCGACGGACACGACGGTGGAGGATGCCGATGGCGGACGAACCGACGACGCTCGTGACGCAGGAGATGATCGACACCCGCGACGTCTGGAGCGAGAAGGTCTACTCGCGTCCCATCTCGCTGAACGACATCATCAAGTGGGGGATCGCCGTCTACTGGCCGGACGACCCGCCCCGCATCTACTGGGACGAGGAGTACGCGAAGACGACGAAGTATGGCGGCATCATCGCGCCGCAGGACTTCAACCCGTTCGCGTGGCCCGTCCCGCGCCCACCGGCCCGGGAACTGCCGAAGGATCCCGGCGTGGGCGAGCGCGGCATGAACGGCGGCCAGACCGACCGCTACGGCGTGCCGATGCGCCCGGGCGACGTGATCAGCACGTCCTCGGCGCTCGTCGATTGGAACGAGCGCGTAGGCAGCCTGGGCCTGACCATCTTCACGTACACTGAGGTTCGCTGGGAGAATCAGAACGGCGAACTCGTGAAGTCCCGAACTTCCGTCGGGATCCGCTACTAGGAGGCGACCATGGCTGAGAACGTGTACTTCGAGGACGTGAACGTCGGCGACGACATCCCCTCGTTCACCCGTCAGACGGACCTCATGCACTGGAACCGCTACGCGGCCGTCAACGACGAGTTCGTCTACATCCACATGGACGACGAGGCCGGCCGCGCCGCGGCCAACGAGCCGGGCGCCTTCGGCATGGGCAACCTGCGCTGGGCGTACCTGCTGAACATGCTCCGCGAGTGGGTCGGCGACGAGGTCGACGTCCGCGAGCTGGGCGTGCAGTTCCGCGCCATCAACCAGAAGAACGACGTGCTGACGTGTGTCGGCACGATCACGGAGAAGATCGAGGAGAACGGCGAGCACCTCGTCCGCCTCGACACGAACGTGATCAACCAGGACGGCAACGCCACCTGCCCCGGCCACGCCGTCGTCGCGCTGCCCTCGCGCGGGTAGCCCGGCAACAGCACCACACGAACCCCTCGGGAGCCGGTGCTCCCGAGGGGTCGATTGCTGCCCGTAGCCTGATGGCGAGCACGTCGTGACACATCGCGTGCTCATGTGCGAGCCCGTCCACTACCGCATCGACTACGAGATCAACCCCTGGATGCGGCGCTCCAACCGCGTCGACGGCGCGCGTGCGCTCGCCCAGTGGCGACGCCTGCGTGAGCGCATCGAGGACCTCGGCGTCACCGTCGATTTGATCCAGCAGGCCCCCGAGGCGCCGGACATGACGTTCACCGCCAACGCCGGCGTCGTGCTCGGCGACCGGTTCATCCCCTCGAACTTCCGGTTCGAGGAGCGCCAGCAGGAGGAAGACCACTTCATCCGCTGGTTCCGCCAGGCCCGCTACACGGTCGAGACGATCCACCTCCCCCACTACTGGGAAGGCGAGGGCGACGTGCTGCCCGCCGGTGACCAAGTCTTCGCCGGCTACCGCTACCGCACGGAGTACCGCGCGCTCGACCACCTCGAGGAGGTGTTGGGGCGCTATCTCGTGCGCGTCGAGCTGGCCGACGAGCGCTTCTACCACCTCGACACCTGCTTCGCGCCGCTCGGCGAGGGGCACGCGATGTACGTGCCCGAGGCGTTCACCGCGGACGGGCGCGAGCACATCGAGCGCCACTTCGACGACCTGATCGCCGTTGGACCCGAGGAGTCGCTCCGCTTCGCGTGCAACGCGCTGGTGGTGGACCGGGAGGTGGTGATGAACACGGGCTGCCCGGAGACCGTGCGCGCCCTCCGCGAGCGCGGCTACGAGGCCGTCGAGAGCGCCACCGACGAGTTCATCAAGGCGGGCGGCAGCGTGAAGTGCCTCACGCTCATGCTCGACGCGTTCGGACCCGTCGTCGAGACATGAGACGACTACTCCGTCTACACCATGCGGCAGGCCTCCCGCAGGTCCTGGCGCATCGGCCAGACCGAGCCCGTCCAGGTCGTCTTCATGGCCTACCGGAACACCCTCCAGGCGGACGCCTTGAAGCTGGTGCCGCAGAAGCTCCAGTCGTCGCTTGCGGTCGAGGCTAGCTGACAGCCTCACGGGCGGGGAGAGTGCTAGTCACGGCATTTGACGGTGCACAATTGGGTTGCAAAGCTGGCCAAGCCAGACCTCCTCCCAGTTCCCCAACAATCGCGTGGTAACTATCCCATGAATCTGTTACGCAGCGTGACGAGGCGGAAGTTGCGTACCGCGTTGACCGTTATCGGCATTGCGGTCGGGATATGGGCACTGGTCGTGATGGCCGCGTTAGCGACCAAGCTCAGCGCCATTGTGGAGAGCTCGTCCACCTACTTTCGGGACAAGGTCGTGGTGACGGACGCCACCGGCACTCCCTTCGCCCGGGTGCTGGCATTGGCCCCCTTGACCATTGACGTTGTCCAGCAGATTGAACAAGTGCCCGGCGTTGCCGTCGCGGTACCCCGAATAATGCTGCCTATGAACCCGGACGAACCAGACAACGCTTTTCAACTGCCAGCCTACATCGTGGGATACACGGAAGGGGCAGACCGGGGCCACGAGGCTTCTCCAACGAGGGTCGCGAGGGGGCGAGCCACAGGGCCAGGAGATGAAGGACAGCAAGTGGTATTCCTCGGTTCGGACTTGGCTCGGGAATTCGACAAGGGACCAGGTGACACCTTTGAGATCCGCGGGATCGAGTTCACGGTTGTCGGTGTCGGAGAACCCAGGCTGCTGACCTTCGACACATCTGCCGTCATCCCCTTGACGGAAGCCCAGGCGATGCTGCACCGGGAGGCTCCCATCGTAGTCGGGAGAGAACTGGAACCGGACCAACTGATGTCTATGGTGATTGTCTACCCGGACCAAGGGGTGGATACAGGCCTCCTGGCGCAGAGGATCGAAAGCAACATTCCGGGCGTGCGGGCTGGCACCAGCACCGACTTCGACGACCAGTACGGATCGACCCTGGCGATCTTTAGCACGATCATCCTCAGCGTGGCGCTGATCAGCGTGGTGGT
>VXTU01000112.1:0-4074 GCA_009837285.1 Chloroflexota bacterium
CTTGCGGAGTGCTCAGCCCCCGCGGCCACAGCGAGGGTCACCCCGAGTGTTGCCGCCGTGCGCGCGGGCGACCGAGTCGGCACGGCGTTCTACGTCGGCAATTTCCGCTGGCTCACCGCCGAACATGTGGTGTCCGGCGAGTCGACGGTGCAGCTCACCAACGCGGAGATCGACGTGACGGCGACGGTGGTGGGAGCGCGCGCCGACGTCGACCTCGCCGTACTCAGCGCGCCGAGCAAGAGCCACGCGCTCAGCTGGGGCGGCACGCCCGAGTACGCCAGCGATGCGCTGGTCATCGGTTACGTAGTACGTGACGGCACCCCCTCGCTGGGCGTGACCCGTGGGATCGTCTCGGAGCGGTTCGTCGAGGATGGCGTGCGCTACATCCGGACGGACGCCGCCGCGAACCCGGGTAACAGCGGCGGTCCACTCATCGACATCTGCGGCAACGTGATCGGCATCGTGCAGTCCAAGATCGCCGACCTCACCGTCGAGGGCGTTGCGTTCGCCCTCGCCGCCGAGAGCATCCGCGTGGAGTCGATCTCCGAGCCTTGATCGCCTCGAAGCGAAGCGCCGTAGCATCGGGCGCGCGCCCGCGCTCCGCGCACGGGCCACGCAGCCCGGTGCGGCCGAAGCGCGTACACTGGCGCGGCAGCCGCGGGAGAGTCCTCCATGACCACCGACCCGATCAACCCGGACGCCGAAGCGGAGCGCACCTCGCTCATCATCGTCTCGGACTTCATCTGACCGTGGTGTTATGTCGGCCTCGTGGAGGTCGAGAAGCTGCGCAAGGTCTACGACGTGGACGTGCGCTGGGCGCCCTTCCTGCTGGACCCATCGATCCCGCCCGAGGGCCGCACGCGCGAGCCCTACACCAAGCCCGGCGACCCCCCGTCCCCGCTGGAGCTGCGCGGCCAGCAGGCCGGCATCACCTTCAAGCGCGGCCGCACCTACACGCCGAACTCGCACCTCTCGCTCGAGACGGCTGAGTACGCGCAGGAGAACGGCCACGACGGCGATGAGCTCCACCGCGCGCTGTTCCGCACCCACTTCGAGGAGGACGGCAACATCGGCGACCTCGACACGCTGCTGCAGATCGGCGGCGACACCGGACTCGACGTGGACGACTTGCGCGACGCCCTCGAGACGGGGCGATACCGCCAGCAGGTCGACAACGGCATCGCGTGGGCGCAGGCGGTCGGCGTGACGGGCGTCCCGACGTTCATCATCAACGAACGCTACGCCGTGGTGGGCGCGCAGGAGTACGAGATCTTCGAGCGCGTCATGGAGCAGCTCAACGTCCCGAAGCTCAACGGCGAGTAACGGGTAGAGGAAGGAACGAGACGCCGATGTCGAACGTGCTGGCCGCTGAGTACTCGAGGATGGTCGGGCGGCTGCTCAACGAGATCACGCATTCGCTTGGCGATCTCACGCTGGACGAGCTGCACGCCCTCCCCATGGAGGACGGCACGTCGATCGGGTTCAACGCGTGGCACGTGCTGCGCTCGGCCGACAACATCGTGCAGTTCGTCTTCCATCGCGAGCCGCCCGTGTGGCGGCAGCAGGGCCTGGCCGAGGCGTGGGACTTCCCCCGCAACGAGCAGGGCACCGGCATGGACCTCGCCTTCGTGCAGGCGATGCGCTTCCCGGACGTCGAGAGCCTCGAACGCTACTGCCGCGACACCACCGAGGCGGTGGTGGCGAAGATCGAGACGATGGACGACGACGCCTTCGCCGAGGCGGTGAGCGCTCGTATCGAGGGACAGATGCTGGAGCTCAAGCGCGGGGGGATGCTGGGCCAGGTCGTCGTCTCCCACGGCAACCAGCACCTCGGCTACATCCACATCCTCCGCCAGCTGCTGGGCAAGGGCGGCGCGTCGCAGAGCGGGCTGCCGCCGGAACTCCGATAGCCAACTCCCGGCGCGCCTTGATGCATCGAGGTCCCACGACGGCCTGCTAGACTGCGCGCGCCGTGACGATCCTTTTCGACCGCGACGTGCCGGTGCCGATGCGTGACGGCGCGGTGCTGCGCGCCGACATCGTGCACGACGGCCAGGCGGGGCCGACGCCGGTGCTGCTCTTGCGCACCCCGTACCTCAAGGAGAGCGCGTTCGGCTCGGTGTTCGCGCCCTTCGACGCCGTCGCCCGCGGGTACGCCGTCGTGATCCAGGACTGCCGCGGCACCGGCGAGTCCGAGGGCGAGCTGCACCCCTTCCTGCAGGAGGTCGACGACGGCTACGACTCCGTCGAGTGGTGCGCCGCGCAGGAGTGGTGCGACGGGCGCGTCGGCATGTACGGCATGTCGTACATGGGCGCGACGCCGTGGCTCGCCGCCACCGCGGCACCGCCCTCGCTGCGCGCGATCGCGACGTTCATGACCGGCTCGGACTTCCTGGAGGGCTGGACGTACGAGGGCGGCGCGTTCCACCTCGGCTTCAACACCGGCTGGGTCGCCGCCAACCTCTCGCTGCGCGTCCTCGAACGCAGCGGTATCGACCGTGCCGAGTACGAGGCGCGCGAGGCCGAGGCGATGCGCGCGCTTGCTCGCCTGCGCGCGACTGGATCCTTCACGCCGCTCGACCAGCTCCCGCTGTACCGCGAGGTCGCGCCCGCACCGTACTACTTCGACTGGCTCGCCCGTCCCGAGCGCGACGAGGAGTGGGAGGCGGTCGACATCTCGGCGCAGGCAGGCAACGTCCACGTCCCCGCGCTCGGCGTCGGCGGCTGGTACGACCTCTTCGCTGGCGGGCCGCCGCAGACCTTCAACGCCGTCCGCGAGCGCGGCGCGACCAAGGCGGCGCGCACCGGCCAGCGCCTGCTGATGGGGCCATGGAACCACTCGCTGCCCGCGCTGCGCACCATCGGCGCGGTGGACTTCGGGGCTGAGGCCGACGTGGACCTCGCCGAGCGAACCCTGCGCTGGTTCGACTGGCAGCTCTTCGACCGTGATCCACCGCCCGAGCTCGGCGCACCGGTCCGCTACTTCACGATGGGGCCGAACTCCTGGCGCGAGTCGGACTCCTGGCCGCCGCCGGAGGCAACTTCGACCTCGTTCTTCCTCCGCGGAGGCGGCGCCGCGAACGGGGCGAGCGGCGACGGCCGCCTCGAACGCGAGCCCGGCGGCGACGAGCCGCCCGACGAGTTCCTGTACCACCCGCTGCGCCCCGTCCCGACCGTCGGCGGCGGGGGCCGCGTCGACGGTGCGTTCGACCAGCGGCGCGTCGAGGACCGCCAGGACGTGCTCGTCTACGACTCGGCGCCCCTCGCCGAGCCGCTGGAGGTGAGTGGACTGCTCACAGTCGAGCTGCACGTCGCGAGCAGCGCACCGTCGACGGACTTCACCGCGAAGCTCGTCGAGATCGCCCCGGACGGCTTCGCGCGCAACCTCGGCGACGGGATCATGCGATCACGCTTCGAGCCGGGCGTGGTGCGCGCAGTGAGCATCGACCTGCGGAACACGAGCAACGTGTTCCCGGCCGGCAGCCGCATCCGCCTCGAGGTGTCGAGCAGCAACTTCCCGCGCTTCGACCGCAGCCCGAACACCGGCGAGGCGCCCGCGTCGGCGACGCGCTTCGTGCCGGCGCACCAGTACGTGCACCACTCGGCCGCACACCCCTCGCGGCTGATCCTGCCGGTCGTGCCGACCGTGTAGGCTGGGCGCGTCGACAGCGAACGGAGGACAGCGATGGTCCAGTCCGAGCAGATGACAGACGTCGAGACGGCAGCCATTGAGCGTATGCAGGGATTCTCCCGCGCGATGGTCAAGGGTGACGCCGAGGCGCTCGAGGAGATGCTGGCGCCGGACTTCACGTACACCCACATGGGTGGCCGCGTGGAGCCGCGAGACGAGCTCGTCGAGTCGGTGCACAACGGCCGCCACAACGACCGTATGGACTTCGAGGGCATGGCGGTGCGGACGTACCCGAGCACCACGATCGTGAACGGCCTCAACCACATGCGCATCGACTACGAGGACCGCCCATCGCTCGCCTTCGACGCGCACTTCACGGGTGTGTGGGTCGACGTGGACGGCACGAGCAAGCTCGTCGTCTACCACTCGACGCGGGTGCCGGA
>VXTU01000112.1:4174-12109 GCA_009837285.1 Chloroflexota bacterium
GTCTACCACTCGACGCGGGTGCCGGAGGAGTAGCGTCTGACGGCGTCCCGCCGTTGACCGACGCAGGCACTCGTAGTCAGGGTAGTTGGCACCACCCCTATCGCTTCGCCGGTAGGGTCGAGACCGCCCTCGCGGCGGTCTCTGTCTTTGTGCCGTGCACGATTTGATAACGATACGGATATGGGCAACTATTGTTGACATCGGGTGACACTCAGCGTAGCCTGTCTGCACCTCCCCTACCGCTTCGGGGGTAGGGTCGAGACCGCCCTCGTGGCGGTCTCTGTCTTTCTGCGAGGCCCCAGCGTTGAGAACGAACTTCTATATCGACGGGTTCAATCTCTATTTCCGTGCCCTGAAGGACACCCCGTTTCGGTGGCTCGACGTCAGGAAGCTCGCCGAGGAACTTCTTCCCGCCGACTCCATAGGCAAGGTCTGTTACTTCACGGCGCGACTCGAGATCCGCCCGAGCAATCCGGGGCAGGCTCAGCGACAGCAAACCTACCTCCGCGCCCTCTCTACCCTGCCCGGCGTCGAGATCCACTACGGGGTGTTCCGCTCGGGAGTCACGCGCCGTGCGCTTGCCCAGCCAGTAGCGGGCCTGCCAACGCACGTCCTCGTTCGGCACTCCGAGGAAAAGGGCTCCGACGTGAACCTCGCTACGCAGCTTCTGGTGGACGGCTTCAACGGGGAGTACGAGCAGGCCGTGGTGGTGTCCAACGATGCGGACTTCGCGGGAGCGATGCGGTACGTCCGCGACGGGCTCGGGCGGCGCGTCACGCTCGTCAATCCCGACGCCAAGACCAGCAGCCCTCGCGACCTGGCTGCGGCGGCCACCTACGTGAAGCGGCTCTGGCGGAGCCACCTCCGACGCAGCGGGTTCCCTGACACCTTGCGTGACGAGGTGGGCGTGATCACGAAGCCGCACGGCTGGTAGGCCCGCGACCGCAGGCCGTCCGCTACTCCTCAGCGAACGGCGCGACGCCGGGCGCGTACCCGAAGCCGATCTGCTCGATCTCCTCGAGCGCGCGGTACTGCTCCTCGGTGTAGCCCATCACCTCGCGGTAGACGTACTCGTTGTGCTCGCCGAGCAGCGGCGGGCCAGTGCGGATGTGGTTCGGGGTGTTCGCCATCCGCAGGTTCAGGCCGGGGTACAGGTGCGTCCCCGTCGAGGTGTTCCCGGTCTCCTCGAAGAACCCGCGCTCCGCGAGCTGCGGGCAGGCGTACGCCGCCGCCTCGTTCTGCACCGGCCCGGCGATGACGCCCGCCGCCTGCAGGCCGAAGAAGAGGGCACGCTGGTCGAACCGGCTGGTGTGGTCGCCGAGTGCCTCGTCGAGCGCCACCTGGTCGCGGTACCGCCCGGCGGCGGTCATCCACTCCTCGTTGGCCAGCAGGTCGTCGGCCCCGAGGAACTCGCAGATCGCCATCCACGCCTCGTCCGAGTCGCAGTCGATGGCGATGTAGTCGCCCTCGCCACGGCAGGGGTAGTAGTTGTGCGGGGCGTGGGTGCGGTGGCGGTTGCCCTGCGGGTCGGTGTTGCGACCGTTGGCCGTGTAGTCGAGGAGGAACTCGCCGATGATCGGCAGGAACGCCTCGGCAAGCGGCTGCTCCAGCAGCTGCCCCCGTCCGGTCTTGCGGACATGGCGCAACGCCATGCTGACGGCGAACGCCCCCTGGATGCCCGCGATCGCGTCGCTCGTCACCACGTCGCCGGCCGCCTCGATGATGTCGTCGGGATACGAGCGGACGTGGGTGTGGCCGATCACGGCCTCCATGTGCAGCCCGAAGCCGCGGTAGTTCTTGTACTCCCCGTTCAGGCCGAAGCCGGGCATGCGCAGCATGATCAGCTTCGGGTTGCGCTTGCTCAGCACGTCGTAGGTGATGCCGGCCTTCTCGATCGTCTCCGGCACGTTGTTCTCGACTACGACGTCGCAGTGCTCGATGAGGTCGAGGAACGCCTCGCGGCCTTCGGGTGTGGTGATGTCGGCGGTCATGCTCAGCTTGTTGCGGCCGTGCGAGTTGAACGAGGCACCGCGATTCCACGGGTCGGGCCGGCCGACGAAGTCCGGGAACCCCGCGAGGGTCACGCCCTGCGCGGCCATCGCCTGGAGCTCCTCGGGGGTCGGCGGTCTGCGTTCGGCGCCGCGCGTCGCCGGCTGGATGCGCGTTCGAGGCTCGACGCGGATCACCTCCGCGCCCCACTCGGCGAGCAGCTGCGTGACGTGCGGGCCTGCCCACACCACGGTGATGTCGGCGACGCGCACGCCCTCGAGGGGGAGATTGCCCATGACTCGCCTCCTCGCCCGCGCTAGATCGCGCCCACGCCCTTGAGCAGGGGCAGGTCCTCTGCCGATACGCCGAGGAGCTCCGTCAGCACCTCAGCGTTGTGCTCGCCCAGCAGTGGCGCCCGGCTCGCGGGCTGGCGAGGCGTCTCGCCCATGAGCAGTGGGCGGCTCGGGTACTCGAACGTACCGGCGACGGGGTGCTCGATCTCCTCGAACACCTCGCGGCCGCGGAACACCGGGTCGTTGACGAGGTCCTCGGGCGTGTTGATGACGCCCGAGAGCATGCCGTAGCTCTGCGCCTCGATCAGCGCTTCGCGCTTGGTGCGCGACATCGACCACGCCAGGTACGCCGTCGAGATCTCCTCGACGAAGGCGGGGTCGAGGGTGAGCGGGGGCTGCATCAGGCGCTCGTCGCCGGAGAGGTGGCCCATGCCGATCATCTCGACGAACTGGTGAATCTTCGGCCCGATGGCGGTGATGTTGACGTACCCATCGAGGCACGGCTGCGCGCCGCCGCCGAGCACGAGCCCCGCGACGCCGCCTCGACGGCTGCTGGGCGTGCCCTGGTACGCGTAGGTGGTGAGAGACGTGGTGCGGCGGTCGCGCGACCCCATCTGCGTCTCGTGGACCGACACGTCGATGTGGTCCCCCTCGCCGTCGGCCTCGACGCGCAGCAGCGTCATGGCCACCGACCACGCGCCGACGAGGCCGGCCTGCATCAGCGCCAGGCTGCCGCCGAGCTTGAGCGGCTCGCGGTCAGGCGATCCGGTCGCCGCGACCGGCCCACCCATGCCCTGCAGCACGATGTCCGAGGCGCGGAATCCGAGGTCGACGTACGGCCCGTTCTGCCCCCATGGGGTGATCGAGCAGTAGATGAGCTCCGGCCGGTTCGCCGAGACCTGCTCGTAGCCGAACCCGAGCTCCTCGGCGTCACCTGGGTCGAAGTCCTCGACCACGACGTCGGCCTGCTCGATGAGCCCGAGCAGGAGCTCGAGGCCGTCCTCGGTCTCCGCGTCGATGGTGACGGAGCGCTTGTTGGTGTTGAGGTGCAGGAACAGCAGGCCACGTTCGGGATGCGGGACATCGCCGGCGAACGGTCGGACGTTGCGGGTGGGGTCGCCACCGGGTGGCTCGACCTTGATCACGTCCGCGCCAAAGTCGGCGAGCAGCTTGGTGCAGTGTGGCCCGGCCACGCCGGTGGTCAGGTCGACTACGCGAATGCCTTCGAGCGCCTGCACCGCGCCTCCCGTGTCCCCAGTACGGCGTGAGGCCGGATCATAGCAGCCGATCCCATGTGCGCTCGCTCGGCGTCGCAGCGTTCGCCCGTGCTCACCGGTGGAACCTGTCCGTTACGCCCGCTCGCCGATCTCGAAGCGCGTGAGGAACCACGTCCCCACGACGAGCGAGGCCGCGACGACCACGACCGAGGCGATCGCCGCCTCCTGCCCCTCGAGCTTGGCGGTGACGGGCGCTGCGGTCGTCAAGGCGTCGGCGGTGCCCTCCACGTACTCGCGCACGCTGACCCAGCGCGTGCCGCTGAAGAGATTGGTGATGAAGGCCTCCCACACGAAGACGTAGATCAGGCCAATGATCAGCGCGCGGCTCGTGACCGTGCTCAGCCCGACGAACAACGTGCTGTACACGATGCTGCCGACGAGTGTGGCGACCGTCGCCGCCCACCACAGCGACTCCTCGTCGAAGCCGCCGAGGATGATCACCGCGGTCAACAGCGACGCCGGCGCGGTGAGCAACATCGTCGCCCCGGAGGCCACGACGGCCTTCACCACCACTACCCGCCAGCGCGCGATCGGGTGTGCGAGGAGGTACACCACCGTCCCGTCCTCGACCTCCGAGCCGAGCGCCGACGTGCCGAAGACGAGCGCGCCGATGGGGAGCAGCAGCAGGAACACGAAGCCACCGATGGTGTCGGCGGCGGTCCCGTATTGCGGCTCGCTCCCGAGGTCGCCGGCGAAGCGGATGAGGAGGGCGACACCGACGGGGATCAGCGCCAGCAGCGCAATCAGGATCGCGCGCCGCCGTCCCAGCAGCTGGTGCGCCGTCAGCGAGAGCAGCGTGAGCGTCATGACCCCACCAGGTACGAGAACACGCTCTCGAGCGACTCGTCGGCCGGGCGCAGCTGCTGGAGCGTCACGCCTGAGTCGCGCACGGCGCCCGCGATCGCCGCAGTGAAGGCGCCGAAGTCAGTCGTCCGCACGTCGAGGCGGCTGTCGGTGAGCTCGACTGCCGAGACGTGCGGCAGGCCCACGAGCGCCGCGGCGAGCGCGCGGTTGTCGCTCGTGCGCAGCTCGAAGGTGTGCGGGCGGTCCGTCATCAGGCGGCGGATCTGCCGGAAGTCACCCGAGGCGGCGAGCCGCCCGTTGACGATCACGAGCACGTTCTCCGCGAGCCGCTCGACCTCCTCGAGGATGTGCGAGGAGAAGAGGACGGTGCAGCCCTCGGACGCCATACGGCGCAGCATCTCCATGAGCTGGAGCCGCTGGCGCGGGTCGGTGCCGTTGAAGGGCTCGTCGAGGACCAGGACCTCGGGGTCGTGGACGAGCGCTGCGGCGATCTTGGCGCGCTGCCGCATCCCCTTGGAGTAGCCGCCCATGGGCCGGTCCTGCGCGTCCTCCAGCTCGACCCGCGCGATGGCGCGTCCGGCGGCGTCCTCCGGGTCGGGGAGCCCGTGCAGGCGCGCGCTGGCCTCGGCGAAGGCGCGGGCCCCCAGGAACGGGTAGACCGACTCGCGCTCCGGGACGAGGCCGACGCTGCGGAACATCTCCGGATTGCGCCACGAAGTCGCCCCGAGCACCGAGATGACGCCGACCGAGGGGCGCAGGAACCCCGAGATCATGTGCAGCATCGTGCTCTTGCCCGCGCCGTTCGGGCCAAGCAGTCCGGTGATGCCGGGCTCGAGGGTGAATGAGATGTCGTTCACCGCCACCACGTCGCCGTACCAGCGCGAGACGTTCTGGACCTCGACCTTCGCCGCCTCGGAGACCATCAGACAGACCCCCGGTAGCGCCGCACCACGAGCGCCGAGGCAACGACCGACGTGGCGAGCAGGGCGAAGGGCCAGACGTAGCCCGGGAAGTCCGCCCAGGCGACCTGGTCCGCCGGCTCACCCCTCCTCGAGAGTTCATCGACGGCGGGGAGCGCGTCGAAGATGTAGTGGGTGGAGCCGTCCACCACGTGGAGGGGGCTGAGAAAGATCGCCCAGCGCATCTGGTCGTTGTCGATCTCCGACACCACGACGCCTACCACGGTGAAGCTCACGAGGAAGATCGCGATCACGCTGATCATCGCGAAGGCGCGGCGCTCGGCGTACGACGCGATCAGCACGCCGAGCGAGCCGAACGCGAGGCAGAGCAGCACGCCGCTCGCGATGATCCTCGGCAGCTCATCGGCGTTGTCGCGCACCCAGTCCAGGCCGTCGCTCGCGCCGAGCGCGTTGCCGGCGAACATCAGGAGCTGCGGGAGCACGGTGAGCGCGAGCAGGCCGCTGCACAACGCCGCGATCTTCGCCAGCGCGTAGTCGTCACGTTCGATGGGGCGCGAGAAGTACAGCGCCAGCGTGTTCGTCCGCCGGTCGTTGCCGACGATGTCGGAGGCGATGGCCGCGACGAACAGCACGAGGATGAACTGGATCAGCCCGTAGTAGTCCTCGGGCGACACAAACTCGAACTCGTCGACCGGCAGCACCGCGCCGAGGATGAGCTGGATGATCGCGAGGGAGTGCGCGAACAGCAGCAGCACGAAGGCCATCACCTTCGGCAGCGCTCCCCGCCCGATGCCGAAGGCGTTACGCACGCTGAGGACATAGAGCGACCAGAGCGCGTAGCGCCGCCCGCGGCGGGGGCCGTCGTAGCCCTGGTACCCGAGGTCGTAGATCGTGCCGGCCGCACCCGCGCCGGGCGTCGGCTCAGCCTGCGCCATTCGAGGCCTCCGCGGCGCCGTCCGCGTCCGGGCGGAACAGCTCCTCCAGCGTCCGGCGCCGCCGTTCCATCCGGACCAGCGGCAGGTTCAGCGCGACGACGGCCTCGAGGATGGCGTCGTGGACGCCGTCTGACCCTCCACCGGCGATCTCGAGTTCGCGGCCCAGCACCTGCACCTCCAGGCCGCGGTCCGCGAGCATCTCGGCCAGGCGGTCGGCGTCCCACTCAACCTCGACGGCGAGTACCGCCGTCTCGTCCGTCAGCTCGGCGATGCGACCCGTGCGCATGAGCTTGCCCTCGTCGATGACGATGAGCCCGTCGCAGACTCGCTCGATCTCGCTGAGCAGGTGCGAGGACATGACGATCGAGATCCCGAACTCGTGCCCGGTGCGCTCGACGAGGTCGAGCATCTCATCGCGGCCCTGCGGGTCGAGGCCGTTGGTGGGCTCGTCCAGGAACAGCAGTTGGGGGTCGTGGGCGAGCGCCTGCGCGAGCTTCACGCGCTGCTTCATGCCCGTGGAGTAGCCGCCCATGTGGCGGTAGCGCTCCTCGAACAGCCCGACGTGGCGCAGCACCTCCGAGGCGCGCTCGCGCGCGGCGGCGGGCGGGATGCCGCTCATGCGCGCCATGTGGATGACGAAGTTGGTCGCCGACTGGTCCGGCGGCAGGCAGTCGTGCTCCGGCATGTAGCCGACGACCTCGCGGACGCGCAGGCCCTCGCGTGCGGCGTCGAGCCCCAGCACCTCGGCGGTCCCGGTGGTGGCGTCGACGAGCCCGAGCAGGATCTTGATGAGCGTGCTCTTGCCCGCGCCATTGGGGCCCACGAGGCCGATGATGCCGGGATCCACGTCGAGGGTGAGGCCGTCGAGCGCCGTGACGCTCGAGTAGCGCTTGGTCAGGCCGTTGGTCTCGATGAGCGGCACGGCCAACCCTTCAGTCCGGCGAGCCCTTCAGTCCATCGTAGCGTAGGCGGGCTTGGTGCGCTCCACGCGGATGCCGACGCTCCGCAGGGTCGAGAGATCCGGCGGGGCAGCTTGTGCGTATTGTCACAAGGCAGTGATTCTCGCCGCGGAACTGGTCCGCAGCGCAGTCGCGTGAGGTGCATGGAGCCCTTTATTACCAATCGTAATAGGGGCTTTGTGCAGGTTGTCACCAACCAGCGGCTGTGGGAGAGTTGCCCGCTATGTGGCGGCTTCGGCCGCCGCATTGGAACCGATGCCGCAGGGCGGCAAGGCATGAGGAGATGCTCATGAGTGACTTCGAACGAGAGGGCCGCTGGTGGTCCGTTGAGCTGAACCGGCGCACGCTGCTACGATGCGGCGTGATCGGTGGCGCCGGCCTCGCTGCTGCCGCGCTCATCGGCTGCGGTGGCGACGATGACGACGACGACAGTGGCGCCACCACCGCCACGACGCAGACCTCAACGACCAGCTCGGGCTCGACCGGCACGACCACGGCCAGCTCGGCGACGCAGGCCAGCCAGACGCAGGCCTCCAGCGACGACGACGCCGACTCGGCGGACTCCGGCGACGACGCGGCAGCCGAGGACTACACCATCGGCAAGCTCGTCCGCGACGAGAGCCTGCCGTACCCGTACCAGTTCCCCGAGCCGAACAAGCAGCCGGTGCCCGGCGGCCGCATGCAGGTGGCTGCGACGTACCGTGTGCAGAACTTCGACCCGACCACGTCGGCAGCGGGTGGGACGATCACCGTCCCGA
>VXTU01000042.1 GCA_009837285.1 Chloroflexota bacterium
CCCCTCTCCCGCAGTGCGGGAGAGGGGGCCGGATCTGATCCCCTCGCCCCCGTCCGCGGGGGAGAGGGTGAGGGTGAGGGGGTCCGCGGGCATGATCGTGGTCGCAGTGCGTAGTAGGTTACGGCTCGCCGCCGAACGTGCGGCGTCCGCGGGGTATCCCGCAATCCAACGCACACCGCGGGCCATTTCCGCAATCCAGAAACACCCGAGGAGGTCCCGATGAGCGAGCAGCAACTCGAAGGCAAGGTCGCGATCGTCACCGGCGCGAGCCGCGGCATCGGCGAGGCGATCGCCCACTCGCTGGCGCGCGACGGGGCGAAGGTCGTCGTCGCCGCCCGCACCGAGCAGGTCACCGACAAGCGCCTGCCCGGCACCATCTACTCCGTCGCCGAGGCTATCGAGGCCGAGGGCGGTACCGCGCTCCCGGTCGTCGCCAACATGCGCGACCCGGAGAGCATCTACGGCTGCGTCGAGAAGACCGTCGAGGAGTTCGGGCGCGTCGACATCGTCGTGAACAACGCGGCGATCCTCGTGCCCGGGGACATCGAGACGGTACAGGACCGCCACATCGACCTGATGTGGCAGGTCGACATGCGCGGGCCGGTATTGATGTGCAAGGCGGCGGTGCCGCACATGAAGGAGAACGGCGGCCACCTCATCAACGTCTCCTCGGGCGCGGCGATCTTCCCCGGCCCCGGGCCGTACGAAGAGGGGGGCGTCGGCGGGCTGTTCTACGGGATGGTGAAGGCCGGGTTGGAGCGGTTCACGCAGGGTCTGGCGATGGACCTGCAGCAGTACCGCATCGCCTGCAACGTGCTGTCGCTGAACTACGTGATCCACACGCCGGGCAACATCTTCGCGCAGAACGACCCGGAGAACCCGAACCTGGACTTCGACAGCGCCGAGTGGATGGGCCGCGCGGCCGTCTGGATCAGCCGCCAGCCCGCCGAGTACACGGGCCACATCGTCTTCGACCACAACATGCGCTACTGGCTGGACGACATCGACTAGGCGTCAGACAGCAGGGCGAATTGACTACGCACCGCCCCGCGCACACGCGTGGGGCGGTCTGGTGCTTGGGGGTGGGGCCGCGAGGCGCTAGAACTCGATCGGGCCGCCGGGGTCGATCACGGAGCCGTCGGTGCCGATGACGGCGGGGCGCTCGTTGCAGTAGACCTCGGACTCGCAGTGGTCGAACGAGAACGCGGAGCGCTCCTTGTCGTAACGGATCGTCCACGTGCCGAGCGCGTGGCCTTCGCGGCCCGCCTTCGTCTCGCGCTCCAGCACCGCGATCAGCGCCTCGAGTTCCTTCGTGCCCACGTCGTACCTCCGAGGTAGTTCAGTCGTATCCGTCCAGTACAGGATAACCGCGTCGCGTCGGCTTCCGCTCGCCCGCACCGTCCCTACAATGAGTCGGGGGAGGCACCGTGCGCAAGGCGACCACCGGCAACTACTTCGAGGACTTCACGACCGGACTCGAGATCCGTCACGCCGTCCCACGGACCGTCACCGAGGGTGACGCGGCGCTCTACATCGCGCTCACCGCGGACCGCCACCCGCTGCACTGCAACGCCGAGTTCGCGCGCTCGCTGGGCTTCGAACGCGAGACGGTCAACGACCTGCTGGTGTTCCACACCGTCTTCGGCAAGTCCGTGCCCGACGTCTCGCTCAATGCCGTCGCCAACCTCGGCTACGCCGACGTGCGGTTCGCCGTCCCGGTGCTGCCGGGCGACACGATCAGCTCGACCACCAGGGTGCTCGGACGCCGCGAGGCGCGCGGTGGCGAGACGGGCGTCGTGTGGGTGCGCACCGTCGGTGTGAACCAGCGCCGCGAGGAAGTCCTGACGCTCATCCGCTGGGTGCTCGTCAACAAGCGCGACCCGGAGTCGCCCGCCGCCGAGGACGACGCACCCGAGGTGCCCGACTCCGTCGCCCCCGACGGTCTGTACGTGCCGGAGCAACTCGACCTCTCCGCATTCTCGGCCGACATCACGGGCGGCCGTGCGTGGTGGGGCGACTACGAGCCCGGCGAGCGCATCGACCACGTCGAGGGCATGGCGATCGAGGAGGCCGAGCAGCAGATCATCACGCGCCTCTACCAGAACACGGCGCGCGCGCACTTCAATGCGCATGCCTTGCAGGGCACGCGCTTCGGGCGACGCGTGATCTACGGCGGGCACATCATCTCCGTTGCGCGGGCGCTGTCGTTCAACGGCCTCGAGAACGCCGTGCGGGTGCTCGCCTTCAACGGCGGCACGCACAGCAACCCGACGTTCGCCGGCGACACGCTCTTCGCCTGGACCGAGGTGGTCGAACGCATCGACCTCGGTCGCGACGACGCCGGTGCGCTGCGGCTGCGCCTGATTGCGACCAAGGACGCCGACCCGGCGACCGAGGACGTCCCGCTGCGCGTCACCGACGAGCGCGGGCGCGAGCGCTACCACCCCAACGTGGTGCTCGACCTCGACTACACCGTGCTGATGCCGAAGGCCCTCGGGTAGCAGACATGGTCCGGGGAGAGCTACGAAGGAGACCGCCGATGACGACGACCGAGGTAGATGCCGTCACGACCGCCCGTGAGCTCGTCGACGTGGCAAAGCGAGCGATCGACGCGGCCGTCGCGCACGGCGCCGAGGTGACCGAGGGCGGGCGCGGCATCGACGACCACCAGGTCCACACCGAGCGCGTCGCCTACCTCGCCACGCAGGTGCGCGCGGCGCGTGAGCTCGTCGCCTACGCAGAGCGCCTGCGCGAGTACAAGACCGCTGACCCGCAGGCGGACGAAGCTGCCGTCATCTACGCCGCCGAGGCAGCGCACGCGTTGCGCTCGGCCGTCGACGCGGCCCCGGAAGACTTCGGTATCGGCGAGGCGGCGGAGTCGCTCGACTCCACCTCGACGAGCGACGCCATCCGCGCCGGGCTCGACGAAGCCCGCGTGCGCGCCCTCGGCCGCGTCGCCATCGAGGCGAACGGCGTCAACAACGCGGAGCTCGAGGACGAGGCGGCGGCGCTGACCCGCGACACTGCGCGCGACTTCGCCCGCAACGAGGTCGCGCCGATCGCGCAGCAGATCCACCGCGAGGACCTGCTCGTCCCGGACGACCTGATCGAGAAGTTCGCCGCGCAGGGCTTCTTCGGCTCCTCGATCCCGGAGGAGTACGGCGGTACCGGCATGGGCTACCTGCCGATGGTCGTGATGACCGAGGAGCTGTCGGCGGCCTCGCTTGGCGCCGCGGGCTCGCTGCACACGCGGCCGGAGATCCTCGCCCACGCGCTGCAGACGGGCGGCACCGAGGCGCAGAAGCAGGAATGGCTCCCGAAGCTCGCCTCCGGCGAGGTGCTCGTCGCGATCGGCGTGACGGAGCCCGACGTGGGGTCGGACAACGCCAACCTCCAGTGCCGGGCGACGCCCGCCGAGGTCGACGGCCGCAAGGGCTGGCGTCTCAACGGCTCGAAGGCGTGGAGCACGTTCTCCGGCCGCGCGGACGTCATCGCGATGCTCGTGCGCACCAACCCCAACCCGGAGGCTGCGGGCCGCGGCCTCTCGGTCTTCATCGTGCCGAAGGACCCGCACTACGGGAATGAGTGGCACCAGACCCAGCCCGAGGGCGGCTCGATGACCGGCACCGCGAACCCGACCCCGGGCTACCGCGGTATGCACTCCTACACGGTCGCCATCGATAACTACTTCGTCCCCCACGAGAACCTCGTGGGCGAGGACGATGGGCTGAACCGCGGCTTCGCGCTGCAGATGGGCGGCTTCGCCGTCGGGCGCCTGCAGACCGGTGCGCGCGCCAGCGGCGTCGCGCAGGCCTCGCTGGAGAAGGCGTGCCAGTACGTGAACCAGCGCGAGCAGTTCGGCATGCCGATCGGCAAGTACCAGCTCACCGAGCACCGCATCGGCGAGATGGTCGCGCGCATCGCGGCCGCGCGCCAGCTCACCTACGCCGCCGCGCGCAACTTCAACTCGCGCGGCATCGAGGCGCCGATGGCGAAGCTGCTGGCGTGCGACGTGGCCGTGGCGACCTCGCAGGCCGCACAGCAGCTGCAGGGCGGGTGGGGCTACTCCGAGGAAGACCCGATCGCCCGCTACGTCGTCGACGCGCTGGTGCTGCCTATCTTCGAGGGCGTGAAGCCGATCCTCGAGCTCAAGGTCGTCGGCCGCCAGCTCTTTGCCGCGAGCTAGCTGGCGCGAAGGCGGCACGGATGCTCGTCCGGGTAATCAGCCTGATGAGGTGATCGAAGGCTATGAGCCAACTAACGAGCGACCCCATACCTCCGAGTTGGGAACCCGTCGTGACGGCGCTTGGCGAATGCGTTATCGACTTGTCGCAGGTACCGGGCGCCTCTGACAGGACCATGACCTCGAACGCCCCAGGGGGTTTCGATGAACTTGCGGGTGGGCGGATTGACCTGGCACGTGAGGCGATTCACAAGGAGCGCGATGCGTTGCTCCACGCCAAAGTAAGGAGCATCGACTATTTTGCCATGCCCTGGCGGTCTCCGATTCCCTACGGAGACGGCGAGTCGTTGACAGCATCGGAGTTGCGCGATCTCGCCGGGCGTGCGCGGGAAGTCACCCCGCATGAGCACAGGAGGGACGAGAGCACGCCTCTGGGACCTTTCGCGCGGGCGCTTGGCGAGTACGTGATCTACTTCGGGCAGGTGGACGAGGCAGTGCTGGTTCTCTCGAACCATGTTGAGAGCGCCAGTCCCGAGGGCCGTGTGTACCTGCAAGACTGGTTGCAGGCAGAGGCGAAAGTCGATAGGGAGAAGATACCGACAGGACAGTTGGGTGCGAAGGTCACCGACCTGATCCTGGGCACCCTCGATAGCGATTCCGTGACCCAGGCGCGTGCGCGTGATGTGTTACTTGACCTGGAACCGAGAGTCTCTCGAGTCATCCGCGAACGAAACGCTCTGGTCCACCGGGAATTGGGGAGCATCGACCATCTCGCCGCGACTGATGGGAACGGCGTTCGCCTCGTGGACGGGCGAATGCTGACAGCGTCAAACCTTAGATCTCGCTCGGTACGTGCCCGTTCAGTTACGTTCGAGTTGCGTGCGTTCCTCTGGAGATTTGTGCGGGCGAGGAAGTCAGTGGCGGGCTCACGATAATGCGGATCGCGATCGCCTCGGACCACGCGGGGTTCCGCTACAAGCAGCGGATCTCGGAGGAACTCGCGAGCCTCGGCCACGACGTTGTGGACTTCGGAGCCGACTCCGAGGACCAGAGCGACTACCCGCTGTTCATCCGCCCTGCGGCCGAGGCCGTCGCCTCGGGCGACTGCGAGCGCGGCGTCGTCCTCGGCGGGTCTGGCAACGGCGAGGCGATGGTCGCGAACCGCGTACGCGGCGTGCGCTGCGCGCTCTGCTGGAGCGTCGAGGCCGCCGAGCTGGGGCGACGCCACAACGACGCCAACGTGATCTCGATCGGCCAGCGCATGGTCTCGCTGGACCTCGCGCTGGCGATCGTGCGGACGTGGCTCGACACGCCGTTCGACGGCGGTCGCCACGCGCACCGCATCGCACAGTTCGACGCCCAGCCGATCTTCGGGGAGCCGTCGAGCGGGGAGGCGGTGCATTGACCACGCGGGGCTGGTCGAACCGCCGGAGCAAGAAGCTCGTCCCCGAGCCCGCGTTCGCCGAGGGCCATGAGCACACCCTCGAGTGCGACGCGCTCTATGAGGAGTGGAAGCGCTACCACATCGCCGTCATCGACGAGGCCGGGCGCTTCCGCCGCGACCAGCGCCTGCTCGCCCGCCACGAGCGCGAGCGCTTCGAGCGCCAGCTCGTGGCGCTGGGCTGCTCCGGCGAGGCGCGTCGACGCGTCGAGCGCGACGCCGAGATCGCCGAGCACGGCCACAGCAAGCTGACGTAGCGGTCGAGGCGATAGCGATGCCCGCCCCGCGCCTCCCCGCACCCGATGAATGGCCGAGCTGGGCGCTGGTCGACCGCGACCTGCTGAGTACGGCCCAGGACGAGCGGCCGTACCTCGAGACGGCCGCGGCGCTCGTCACCGAGTTCGGCGAGTTGACCGCGCTGCTGGCGCGGACGCAGGAGTCCACTGAAGGCGCCCCCGTCCGGCAGGGCCGCAACCAGGCCGTGCTGTACGGACTCACGACCCGCATCGTGAAGCTCACGCGCCGCCTCGCCGCCGAGACGTACGAGGGTCGCGGTGAGCTCCAGCTCCTCATCGACCGCGAGATCTTCACGTCGACGGCCGCGCTCGCCTACCTGCTGCGCGGCCGCACCGACCGCTTCGAAGCGTTCGTGCGCGACAGCCTCCACGCCGACCGCGATGTGTGGCAGCACCTCGACAACAACCGCGACCTCCGCGCGGGCGACAACCTGCCGCAGGAGACGCGTATGCGTCGCCGCCTGGAGCGCTCGTTCGGCCTCGCCGGCCTCGACCCGGCCGAGCTCGGACTCGATGAGGAGTCGGGCTGGCCCGACCTGCGCAGGCAGGTGGACGCCATCGGCGAGCCGGACGCCTACCGCATGCACCAGCTAGGCGCGGACGAGGTGCACGGCGCCTGGAACGAACTGGTGACCCACCACCTGCGGACCGACGACGACGACCTAGTGTGGCTCGGCCCGAAGCTCGGCTGGTCACCCGCCGTGGTGCAGCCGCTGACTGCCGTGGCGATCCAGGGCAGCCGCGTAATGGCGGCCTACGCGCGTCACCTCGGCTACGAAGTCGCCGAGGCGTTCCGGGACAAGTACCTGGATCTCGCGGGCCGCGCCGCGCTCACCGACCGGATGCACGAGGAGTACCTCGAACGCGTCGACATCAACCTCGAGATGGGCAACCTCGGGATCGTCGACGACGACTGACCGGGTGTAGCCGGACACTACTCCGGGACGGCGACAGGCGGCGGCGGCCGCGTCGCGACGTAGTCCTCGACGTAGAGCAGGTTGTCGCCCGCGCGCCGCACGACCTTGAGCAGGTCGTCCATCGTCGAGACTTCTTCGAGCTGCTCGTCGACGAACCACTGCAGGAAGCCGCGCGCGAGGTGGTCGTGCTCCTCGATGGCGAGGTCCATGAGCTGGTTGAAGATGCCCGCGACGCGCACCTCGGCGTCTAGGGCGAGCTTCACGGCCTCCTCGACGGAGTCGAAGTCGGCCTGGCCGGCCGGGATGGCGGGCACGTCGACGGTGCCGCCGGCTTCGGTAACGTAGTCGACGATCTTCTGGGCGTGCATGAGCTCTTCGGATGCCTGCTGGCGGAAGAGGCTGGAGAGCTGGGGGAGCGCTTCGCGGCTGAAGTAGGCGGAGATCATGGTGTACTGGATGGCGGCCCAGTACTCGCTCACGAGTTCCTCGCTCAGCTCTTTGGCCATGCGTTCGGAGATCAGCACGGGATGCTCCAATCCGTTCGTATCACCCCTTCAATGATACGTCGTCCGACCGGCACGAAACGATGTCCCGACCCGCTGGGCCGCGAGTCATTCGGGCCCGAAGAGTTCGCGCGCGCGGGCCTCGAACTGAGGTCCCGTCATCGGGCACCTCACGAGGTCGTCGAGCTCCTCGGGGGACAGCCGAGTCTTCCGGAGGAGGTCCCGCTGGATGCCTCTGCTCAGGCCGCGCCGGTGCTGCTGCGGGAGGGTCACATGGAAGAGGTGGTCGCCGTCCGGAAGGCGATAGCTTCCCGATCGGTGCTTCCCGGAGCGGAACGGAACTCCGAGCTTGTTCTCGAATGCGCTATTCAGTTCCCGCCAGCCATAGTTACGGCGCGGGCGCGGCATAGTTCTCAAGGACAGTCACGATCCGCCGTGCGTTGCTCCCCCGTACCGCGTCGCCGGCGTGGAGGCTTGTCCAGACGTCGAGGATGATCGCGGCGAGGCTCTCGATTGCTTCGCCCTCGCTCCCCCCAAAACCCGTCAGCCCGGGTTCGACCCATCGCGCGAGCACGTCCTCCGCGGACTCTTCGATCACGATCGGGATGGGGCGGTGCACCCGCAGCCCGGGAACCACGGTGAGTTCAGCCGGGGTGATTGTCTCTTCGTTCATCTCGCCCACCTGTCGGTGGAGATCCTTGACTGCCTCCTCGATGGACTCCAATTGGCCATGAGCGGGCTTAGCCGGGGACTCTGTAGTCCGGACGTCGGAAGCCATATGCGGCCCTTCGCGCGGGTGGGAGCGTGCGCGACCGGTCGATACTACCGCATTTGGACCACTCGTGCCCCTCGTCACAAACGCGTGATCGAGGGTCCAGCCTGGCTGCGGTGCCGTAGCCCGGGCGCTACGCCTCGTACAGCTTCACCACCTGCACCGCGTCCCCTGCTACGTCGATGCAGAGGTCGCACAGCGTGCACTCGTCGAGGTTGGCCTCGACCGTCTCGACGCGGGCCGAGTCGCCCTCGCCCTCGATGGTGAAGATGTCGACCGGGCACACCTCGGCCAGGCGGCCGCGGAGGTCGGCGTCCTGCTGGACCGACTCGTCGATGTCGACGCGGATGAACATCGCCATGGCTACGCCCCGCTCCCGTTTGCGTCGAGCCGCTCGCGGAGCAGCACCGGTATCTCCTCGATGCGCTCCGCGACGGCGATGCCAGCCGCCTCGAGGCGCGCGATCTTGTCGGCCGTCGTGTCCGCGCGACCCTCGACGATGGTGCCGGCGTGACCGAAGCGCATCCCCGGCATCTCGTCCATGAACCGCCCGGCCATGAACGCCACCACCGGCAGCCGCGAACCGTGCTCCGCGATGTGCTCGGCGAGCTGGGCTTCCATCGGACCGCCCGGCTCCGAGTAGATCGCGATGCCCTGTGTCTGCTCGTCGGCCTCGAAGAGCGGCATCAGCTCGGCGTACGTCGAGCCGATGATCGCGTCGCCGCCGATCGAGATGGCCGTGCTTACGCCGAGCCCCGCCTCCGACAGCGCATTCGAGATCTCGGTGGTCATGCCGCCCGAGCGCGACATCACGCCGATCACACCCGGCTGGAACGCCCGGCGCGTCGCGTCGGCGGCGCCGCCGATGCCGCCCATCTTCGACTTGCCCGGCGCGATCAGCCCGAGGCAGTTCGGGCCGATGATGCGCGCGCCCTCCTGCGCTGCGTACTCGACCGCGCGGGCGACCTCGGCGCGCGGGATGCGCTCGGTGACCACGACTATGAGCTTCACGCCCGCCTCGATCGCTTCGAGGATGGCGTCGGTCGCGAACGCGGGAGGGACGGCGACGATCGCGCCGTCGATCTGCTCGCGCTCCGTGAAGGCGCGCACGGTGTCCTCGACGGGCACACCGTGGACCTCTCGGCCCTTGCGGCCGGGGGTGACACCGCCGACGACCTTTGAGCCGTAGTCGAGCAGCTCGCGCGTCATGGTGACGGCCTCGCGGCCGGTGATGCCCTGGACGATGAAGGTGCTGTCGGCGTCGATCAGTACGGACATCGCTACGCCTCCTGCATCTTCGCGACGGCGCGCTGCGCCGCCTCGTGCATCGACACCGAGCGGTCGACCCACTCGACCCCGTAGCGGTCGAGGATCTTGACGCCCTCTTCCTCCCACGAGCCGGGGATACGGAAGATGGTGATCGCCTCGGCGGGGTCGTAGCCGGCCTCGATCACACCCTTGATGACGCCGCGCGCCATGATGTCGACGCGCGTATTGGAGACGACGTTCATCATCACCGCGATCTTCTCGACGCCCGGCTTCGACATCACCAGCTTCGCCAGCCCCGCGGCCTTCGCCACCGAGGGGTTGCCGCCGATCTCGCAGTAATTCGCCGGCCGACCGCCGGCGGAGCGCACGGCGTCGAAGAGCGTGAGCGAGCCGCCGCCCGCCCCGATGATGAGCCCGAGGTCGCCGTCGAACTCCACGACGCGACCCGCGACCCCGCGCGTGTCGGCGGCGTCGACCTGCGCGCCGGCGATCTCGAACTCGGTCGGCGGGCGCGCCTGGCGCGTGTCCTCGTCGGCGACGCCGAGGTCGCGCAGCAGCGCGGCGTGGGCGCCGCGCGCCTCCTCCTCCATGTCCATGTGCGAGTCCAGCGCGAGGAACGAGCCGTCCTCGAGGCGTCCGATCGGGTTGATCTCGGCGAGCGTCAGGTCGTACTCGAGGAAGACGCGCGTGAGCGCGGCGACGATGCGGCTGAGCCGCCCGAGCCCGCCGCCGGTCACCCCCACCTTCGAGACGGCGAGCTTCGCCTCGAAGTCCGAGAAGGGCCGCAGGTTCGAGATGTGCGTACGCGAGAGGTGCTCGGGGTGCTGCTCGGCGACCTCCTCGATGTCGATGCCGCCCATGTCGCTGAAGATGACGACCGGGCGCTTGGCGCTCGCGTCCCACGTGACTGCGGCGTAGTACTCCTGCGCGACGGGCGAGGCCTGCTCGACCAGCACGCCCATCGGCTGCTGTCCGTTGATCTCGAGGCCGAGGATCGCCTCCGCGGCCTCGCGCGCCTCGTCGGCGGACTCGGCGAAGCGGACGCCGCCGGCCTTCATGCGGCCGCCGGTGAGCACCTGCGACTTGATGATGACGCGCCCGCCGATCTCCGCGGCAGCCGAGGCGGCCTCGTCGGCGGTGGTGGCGACCGTGCGCTGGGGCAGGGCCACGCGGTGGCGGGCCAGCACCTGCTTCGCCTCGTGTTCGTACAACCTCATCGCGCTACTCCTCGTCGACCGGTTCGTCGAGGCGGTAGAGGGCGGCCATCGTGGGGTCGCGGTCGGCGATGAGCCGCGCGACGTCGAGGATGACCTGCGCCTGCTTGTAGGTGGCGTCGTCCTGCATCTTGCCGTCGAGCATGACCACGCCGGAGCCGTCGCCCATCACGTGGTCGATGCGCCGCGCGAACGCCACCTCGTCGGGCGGAGGGCTGAACACGCGGTTCGCGATCTCGACCTGGCTCGGGTGCAGCGACCACGCGCCCACGCAGCCCATCAGGAACGCGGCGCGGAACTGGTCCTCGCACGCCAGCGGGTCGGCGATGTCGCCGAAGGGGCCGTAGTACGGCAGCGCGCCGGCCTCCACGCAGGCGTCGACCATGCGCGCGAGCGTGTAGTGCCAGAGGTCCTGCTGAGCGGTGGCACGCGCGGCGTCCGGGTCCTCGGCGTCGGGGTCCTCGCGCACGAGGTAGCCGGGGTGGCCGCCGCCGACGCGCGTGGTCTTCATGCGGCGCGACGCGGCGAGGTCGGACGGGCCGAGGCTCATGCCCTGCATGCGCGGGCTGGCCTGCGCGATCTCCTCGACGTGGTTCACGCCGCCCGCGGTCTCGAGGATGGCGTGAATGAGCAGCGGCCGGGAGAGGTTGTGCCGGCCCTCGAGCTGCGCGAGCAACTGGTCCGCGTAGTGGATGTCCCAGGGCCCGGTGACCTTGGGGATCATGATCACGTCGAGCGTCTCGCCAATCTCACCGACGAGCTCGATGAAGTCGTCGAGCACCCACGGGCTGTCCAGGCTGTTGACGCGCGTCCACAGCGAGCAGTTGCCGAGGTCGGCCGTCTGGGCGACCTCGATCAGGCCGCGGCGCGCTTCGACCTTGCGGTCGGAGGGGACCGCGTCCTCGAGGTTGCCGACGAGCACGTCCACCGTCTGCGCCATCTGCGGCACGCGAGCGCGCATGCGCTCCTGCGAGGGGTCGAAGAAGTGCAGCGAGCGTGACGGTGTGATCGGGATCTCGTCGAGGGGCGTGGGCGCTCCCAGCGCCATCGGTGTGCGGAAGTCGCGGGGACTGCGCGGCATGAAGGGCCTCCACGTGTCGGGCGTGTCGCGACCGCGCGGTGGGTGCGGCCGTTCCAAGGCTGCGGGCCGTCGGCAAGCTAGCGAGCGCCCGAGGTAGGGTCAACGCAGGCTAGCCGGACGCGGGGATACCCCGCCGGCTCGCGCCGTGCCTATCCTACTCGCGCGTCGCCTCGCTCGCGCGCGGCCGGCGGGTCAGCAGGCGCGGTCGCTCCGAGTCCAGGAACACGCGGTCGAGCACGGCGGCGGGCACGAGGATCGCGAGCCCGGCGACGGCGAGCCAGAACGCGTTGCGGACTCCGCCGCCGAGCAGCGACTGCGCGATCTCCCGCGCCTCGTTCCCGATCAGGTCGTCGGCGCCCACGAACCCGACGCTGACGCGCACCGCGACCGTCGGCACGATCACGAGCGCAGCCGCGGCAAACGCGACCGCGCCGAGCCGCACGAAGCGCCCGAGACCGACGGCGAACAGCAGGCTGACGGCGGCGAGGATCGCGCTCGCGGTGCCGAGCGGGGAGACATAGCCGGCCCAACGGTCGTGCCGCGCAGCGCTCAGTCCGTCGATCACCGCCTGCATCAGGCCGGCGCTGGAGAAGCGCGACACTGCCGGTGGTTCTCCGGAGGGGTCGGCGAAGGCGCCGCTCCCATGGGTGCGCAGCAGCAGCGCGCTCTCGGCGAGCACGCTCGCGCGCAGCGCCGACGGAGTCTGCGCCTGCGAGGGGGCGATGCGCACATCGAGTGGGTAACCGGGCACCTCGACCTGCTCGCCGGCGGCAACCTGCGCCGCGATGTCCGCGTTGTGCACGTCGAGGAGGCCGTCCAGCTCGGTCAGCACGACGACGGCTCGTTCGAGGGCGGGCAGCGCCGCCTCCTCGCTCGTGGCCTGTGCGGCGCTGTAGGCCGCCAGCCAGCCGGCGAGCGTGAGCATGAGCAGCACCGCCGCGATCCAGCCGAGGGCGTCGCGGATCCCGCTGCCGGGCGAGAACTCGGCGAAGCCGGGCGAGGTCTCACCCCACTCCTCGGCCTCGTCGGGGTGTGGCTCGATCGGCGGCGGCCGGCGCGCGCTCATCGGGCGCGCACCAGTCTCGTGCCGGTCACCATGTCGTACAGGGGCCGGCGGAACGCGCGGGTGACCCCGGTCAACAGCATCATGATCGCGGTTACTCCCAGCACGATGACGGCGATCCGCCGCGAGCCGCTCAGCACTCCTGTCGCGGCGATCCACACCCACAACGGCAGCGCGACCGGGTGCAACAGCAACCGGGCCGCGCGCCTGCCGGGGGCGCCCCGGACGCGCAGGCCTCGTAACGCCTGCCCGGTGGTCGCCCCGTACGAGTAGAGGCGGTGCGCTTGCCACGCCGCCCACATCGGCACCGCTGCGGTGACGAACGCGACGGCGGCCAGCGAGTCGAACTCCGGCACATCGTAGCGGCCGGCCTGTGTGCGCAGCAGCAGCCAGACCGACGCGACGGCGATCGCCGCGGCGACCATCAGCAGGAGCGCCGTCCAGTCGATCAGCACCGCGAGCGTGGCCGCGAACCGTCCGGGCGTCTGTTCGTCTCCAGCCTCAACCACACCGCGATCATACGGCTCGAAGCCTTCGCGCGGGCGCTCGCGGTACTGTGGAAGGGTGCAGATGCCACGGATCGTCCTGCCTGTCGGCGCCCTGCTGCTGGCCTTCGGGCTGTGGCTCGGCCTGCTCGGGCTCCGGGAGGCCCGAGCAGGCGACAGCTTCGACTTGCTCCGCTGGGAGCTGGCGACGGTCGCCAACAAGGCCCTGTTCGCCATCGCCTCGCCCCTCCGCGACGACCCGCACAGTCAAGACGCGCTGGAGCGGTACTTCGCGCTCGACGACCGCTACGGTGACGAGGCCCGGGGGCTGGAGAACGCCGTCGAGGCTGTGATCGAGGGGCGTGTCGACGCGGCGATCCGCGAGGCGGGCCTGAGCTTCCCGGTCCCGCTGCCCGGCGCCCTCCAGGTCTGGCCGCCCGTGGACATCGAGATCGCGCGCGCGCCACGCGTGCTCGTGACCTCGCCACGGGCCGAGATCCTGCGCGTGGACGACCGGCTCCTGCGCACGGACCTCACGCTCCGCGAGCGGGACGCCATCGAGCGCGAGGCCGAGGTGCGCGATTCCTCGATCTCGGTGCTCGCCATCCCGACCGGGGGCGTCGCCACGTACCCGGCCATCGTGCGTGCCTCGGCGAGCTACCGCTCGCTGGTGGCGATCGCCGCACACGAGTGGGTGCACCACTACCTCGCCTTCTACCCGCTGGGCCGGGCGATCTTCAACGATCCCGACGCCCTCACCATCAATGAGACCGTCGCCAGCATCGCCGGCGACGAGCTGGGCGCGATGGTGGTCGCACGCCACGGCGACCCGGCGCCGCCTCGCCCGCCCGCTGCCGCGCCGACCATCGACCGAAGCGAGGTGCTGCGCGACCTGCACACCGAGGTCGACGCGTTGCTTGCCGAGGGTCGCATCGAAGAGGCCGAGCGGCGGATGGAGGAGGTCCGGCAGGAGCTGGAGGACCACGGGATCCGCATCCGCCGCATCAACCAGGCGTACTTCGCCTTCTACGGCACGTACGCCTCTCGGGATGACGCGATCCACCCGCTGGGTGGCCAGCTGATCGAGGTCCGTGAACGTGCGGGCTCCCTCGCGCGGTTCCTCGAGTTGGTGCGGGGCGTGACCACGGCAGCGGACGTCGAGGAGCTACTCGGTCGACTCCGCGGCGGCGGTCGCTCCTGATTCCTCTGACGGCTCTTCCGAGGGGGGCGGCTCGCCGTTCTGGACGCTCACGATCACGCGCGCCTCGGCCACCAGCCCGTCGCGGTCTTGCACGGTGAGACGGACCGTGTAGATACCGTCCGGGACGGTGGTTGTGTCCCACGTTCCGAGCGGGCCGGTGACGCTGATGCGGTTGTCCCGGCGCAGGTTCGTCCACTCAGTCGGCTGCTGGCCCTCGCCAACGTCGATCGTCACCTCGCGGAGTTGCGCCGAGAACGCGATGCCGCGCATCGTCACCTGATCAGACAGCACGGCATCGGGTGCCGGTTGCGCGATCTGCGCGATGGGCGCCCGGTCGTAGGTGGCGGCGTCTTCGCCGTTCGCCACGGTGACGGGGACGGCGTACCAGAGCTGCCCGCGCTGCTCGTCGTCCAGGCGGACGCGCAGGGTGTACGAGCCGTCGGTCAGCGCGGTCGTGTCCCACCGGGCAAGCACTCCGGCGTTCACCGGCTCGTCCGACTCGTGCAGGCGCAGCCAGGAGTCCGGGGTCGCACCGCGGCCCCATTCGACTGCGTATGAGACGAACTCCGGCGAGATCGCACGGCCCCCGATCGTGACCGTGCCCGAGACTGCCGCGGATGCGCCCGGGGAAGAGATGAACAAGAACTCCTGGGGATCGACGCTCACCTCGGACGGCGCGAGCAGGCGCGCGATGTTCGCGTCCGCCGCCCACACGTCGATCTCTTCCCACTCTTCGATCTCCTCCTGTGGGAGCACGAGCCTCACCTCGCGCGACACGAAGGCCGCCGGGGTATCCGGCGCGGCGAGGAGCCCGGTGCGCGAATCGATGTTGAGAGGCTGCCACCACGTGTCCTGGAGGCGGACGAGGTCATCCTCGCCCTCGCCCAGCACCTCCTCGGCGAAGAGCCCGGTGTAGCGCCCTGCGGCCGGGCAGTGCTCCGTGGGGAGCATGCCGGACGGCCAGCACAGCTCGCGCGACTCGACCCCGCCGGGGTTCTCGAACGTCGCGGGCGCGATGCCGAGATGGTCGTGGGCGAAGCTCATGAAGTCGCGCCATGAACGCCACGAGATGCGCGTCGAGGTGATGTTCACCATCGGAGAGTTGTCGGCGTTGCCGGCCCACACACCCGCGACGAGGTCGGGCGTGTAGCCGAACGCCCATGTGTCGCCGATCTCGTCCGAGTCCTCGAACGGCTCGCTCGTGCCGGTCTTAGACGCGGAGGTGCGGCCCGGCAGGTTCAGCCCGCCGCATCCGAACGTGAGGCACTGCGTGTCGGGGTCGGACAGGATCGCGGTTACGAGGTACGAGAAGTTCGGCCCGACGATGCGCCGCTCAGCGGGCTCCTCGAACTGGTAGAGCACCGTGCCGTCGGCGTCGGTCACGCGCAGCAGCGCCACCGGGTCGATGGTGCGCTCGCCGGGGTCGTAGCGTTCGAGGGCCTCCTGGCCCCGCATGACGCCGTTGTTCGCCAGCACGCTGTACGCGAGCACCATGTCCTCGAGCTTGACGTCGACGCCACCGAGGGTGAGCGAGGGTCCGTAGCCGAGCGGGTTGTCGAGCGTCGTGATGCCCACCTGCTTGTAGACGGCCATCGTGTTCTCGATGCCGGCGAAGAGGATGGCCTTGAAGGCGGGAACGTTCAGCGAGTTCCCGAGCGCATCGGCGGCCGAGATCGCGCCGACGAAGTTCTTGCTGGGATTCTCCGGCTCGAAGAAGTCGCCCGTCGCCGGGTCGATGATCTTCGTAGGCGTGTCGAGGATGCCGGCGCCGGTGCTCCAGCCCTGCATGAAGGCCGTCATGTACGTGAACGGCTTGAGCGTCGAGCCGGGCGAGTTCAGCGAGATGACGTTGTCGTTGCGGCCCTCGATGTCCTCGCGGAAGTAGTCGCGGCTCCCGACGTACACGAGGATCTGGCCGCTGTGGGGGTCCAGGGCATAGAAGGCCCCGTTATGGCCGTCGGAGCTCTCCTCGAACTCCGCGATCTTCTCCTCGAGGATGCGCTCGGCCTCGCGCTGCAGGGTCAGGTCGAGGGTAGTGACGACCTCCAGGCCGTCCTCGTACAGCGCCCGCTCGCCAAAGCGCTGCGAGATCTCGTCGGCGATGCGGCCGAGGACGAAGTGCGGGGCCTCGATGTCGAATCGGTTCGCCTTGAACTCCAGCTCGGTGCCGCGCGCGCGGGCCGCCTCGACCTCGCTGATGACGCCGTGCCGCACCATGAGGCCGAGCACCTCGTGCTGGCGCGCGATGGCGATGGGCTCGTTGGTGAGCGGGTTGTAGCGGGCGGGGGACGCCGGGATCCCGGCGAGGAGCGCGGCCTCCGCGAGCGTTAGCTCGCTCGCCTGCTTGCCGAAGTAGCCCTCGGCGGCCGCCTCAATCCCGACGTAGATGCCGCCGTAGGAGATCGAGTTGAGGTACCACTCGAGGATCTGATCCTTGGTGTATCGCTCCGTCAGTTCCAGCGCGATCGCCGCTTCCTTGAGCTTGCGCTCGACCGTGCGCTGGGTGCGCTCCTCCTTCGGGATGTAGACGTTCTTGGCGAGCTGCTGGGTGATCGAGGAACCGCCGGAGCCCTCGAAGAAGTCGGTGCCGCCGAACGGCGACAGGTTTTCCACGCCGGCGCGCGCGAGTCCCCGGACGTTGAGGCCGTTGTTCTCGTAGAAGCTCGCGTCCTCGGTCGCGATCGTCGCGAGGATCACCCAGTGCGAGATGTCCTCGAGTGGCACGGGGCGGCGCAGGCCGCCGAACTCGTCGATGAACTCGTAGAGCAGCACGCCGTTGCGGTCGTAGATGCGTGCCCCGCCTCGTGGCAGGTCCGCCAGGAGTTGCTCGGGAGGTACGACGTCGACGACGAACTCGTCGTACTTCTTCTTGCCGAAGAGCAGCGAGCCGCCCGCCCCGGCGATGGCGGCGACAAGGAAGAGCGCGAGCAGCCCAGCCAGCACCCAGACCCAGCGGCCGAGGTGCAGACCGCCGCCGTTGCCGTTCCCATTCGTGCGGCGTCGGCGCGCCCGCCGGCGGAGGATGCGTCGGGTGGGGCTCATGCGGAGCCCCTCACGCGCAGCACCAGCAGGTGCGAGAGGCCGAAGCGCCGCCACCACGTCTCCTCGGCGCGGTAACAGACCGCGCGGATGACGCGGGCCAGACGGGGACGGCGGGCGGCGATGTTGTCGAAGCCGGGGTACACGTAGCTGTGCTCGATGACCTCGAGGCCCGCAGCCGCCAGCAGCGGCGCCCAGTCGCCGGCCTCGTAGACGCGGGCGTGCGGCACCAGCCGGTCGCGGAGGCGGCGCGGCAGCCAGTTCACGAGCGGGATGTTCCCGAACACGTAGCGCCCACGCAGGAAGATGCCGTGCGTCTCGAACGGGTAGAGCCGGTTGGGCGCGAAGATCACGGCACGACCGCCCGGCGCGAGCACGCGCGCGACCTCGCGCAGCGTCTCCACCTCGTCGGCGACGTGCTCGATGACCTCGTTCAGCACCACGACATCAAGCGAGCCAGTGGCGAATGGCAGTGTCTCCCCGGCGGCGGCGACGAGCCCGCGCGCACCGCGCGTGTGACCCTCGGCGAGGCGGGACAGCTCGATGTCGCAGCCGAGCGCGTCGGCGCCCACCTGCTGGAACGCGCGCACGTACTCGCCGACGCCGCAGCCGAGGTCGAGCACGCGCTTCCCGTCGAGGGGGGCGTAGCGGTCGATGATCCGCATGCGGCGTTGCTGGCCGGAGCGCCAGACGAAGCTGGGATTGCCGAGCCGGGCGGCGTCGGGCGCTTCGAGGTCCCTCGCCGGCCGCGTGGCCGCCGGAGACTCGCAAGGTGTGACCGGTGTCGCCTGTTCGCTGATCGGTCTGCTCCCGGCCGGTGGTGGGGGCGCTGGGGAGTGACTTCGATCGTATCCGCTGACAGGCGGCGACGCGAGGGGCGTACGCGGCTATGGTGCGACCTGTTATTTCGCCCATATAGTGGGCGCATCGGGTTTCCGCTCGGCACCAACGCGAGGCATCCCCTGGAACTCACCACCGACGACGTACGCCACATCGCGCAGCTCGCCCGCGTCGCGCTCAGCGACGAGGATGTCGAGCGCTTCCGCGCCGAGCTGTGGAGCATCCTCGAGCACTGCCAGGCACTGAACGAGGTCGACACGGCCGACGTGCCTCCGACGGCGCAGTCGTTCAACCTCGTGAACGTCGAGCGCGATGACGAGCCTGGGCCCGCTGACTCGACCGACGACGTCCTGGCGAATGCCCCGCGCCGTGAGGCGGACTACTTCCGCGTCCGCGCGGTACTCGACTAGGCGCTCCGTGAGCCCGGACTCCCCCGGCGACAGCGCTCCCATCGACCTCGATCGAGCCGCCCACGAGCACGCCGCCGCGCTGCGGGCCGCCGAGTACACCGCGCGCGCCCTCGCCGAGGCGACGCTCGACCTCGTCGAGGCGCAGGAGCCGGCGCTCAACGCGTACGTCTCGCTCACGCGCGAGGAGGCGCTCGCGCAGGCCGACGCCGCCGATGCGCGCCTCCGCGCCGGGGACGCCGCCCCGCTGACCGGCATCCCGGTCGCGCTGAAGGACGTGCTCTCCACACGTGGGGTCCCGACCACGGCCGGCTCGCACATGCTTGAAGGCTTCGTACCGGTCATCGACGGCACGGTCGTCGCGAGGCTGCGTGAGCAGGGCGCGGTGTTCGTCGGCAAGGCGAACATGGACGAGTTCGCGATGGGCTCCTCCACCGAGCACTCGGCCTACGGCGCGACGCGCAACCCGTGGGACCTCGACCGCGTGCCGGGCGGCTCCTCGGGCGGCTCTGCGGCCACCGTCGCCTCCGGCGGCGTGCCGATCTCGCTCGGGACGGACACCGGTGGTTCGATCCGCCAGCCGGCGGCTCTGACCGGCATCCTCGGCCTCAAGCCCACGTACGGCCGCGTGAGCCGCTACGGCGTCGTGGCCTTCGCCTCGTCGCTGGAGCAGGTCGGCCCCTTCGGCCGCGACGCCCGTGACGTGGCGACGCTGCTGGGCGCCATCGCCGGCCACGACCCGAACGACTCGACCACCGCCATGGCGCCGGTGCCCGACTACCTCGGCTCGCTCGATCGCGGTCTCGACGGGCTGCGCGTCGGCGTCCCCGCCGAGGCAATGTCCGAGGGCGTCGAGGACGGTGTGCGCGAGGCCTTCGAGCAGGCGGTGGGCGCGCTGGAGGCGGCCGGTGCCCAGGTCGACCGCGACGTGGAGCTGCCGTCGATCGAGGTAGCGCTGTCGGCGTACTACATCATCGCCCCCGCCGAGGCCTCGGCGAACCTCGCGCGCTACGACGGCGTGAAGTACGGCTACAGCTTCCACGAAGGCGACTCGATGTGGGAGGAGATGGAGCAGACGCGCGGGCGCGGCTTCGGCGACGAGGTGAAGCGCCGGATCATGATCGGGACGTACGCGCTGTCAGCCGGGTACTACGACGCCTACTACCTCCAGGCACAGAAGGTGCGGACCGTCATCCGCCGCGAGTTCGACGCTGCGTTCGCCGACCACGACGTGATCGTCACCCCGACATCGCCGGGCGTGGCGTTCCCCCTCGGCGCGAAGCTCGACGACCCGCTGGCGATGTACCTCAATGACCTGTTCACGATCCCCGTGAACATCGCTGGCAACCCGGGGCTGAGCGTCCCGTGCGGGTTCTCGGAAGGCTTGCCGGTCGGCCTGCAGCTCATCGGCGCGCCCTTCGCCGAGGCGACGCTTCTTCGGGCGGCGCACGCGTTCGGCGATGTCACGGACTGGCACGCGCGCAGGCCGCCGCCTACGACGATGTTGCGAGATACTGTTTCGCACGTGGTGGGTGATGGAGGCGCTTCGTGACCAGTCCCGCCCGCACCCTGCAGTCAGCCGACGTACCCGGGTCGGGGCACCGCGCACGGCGCGGGAGCAACTCGGCGACGGTTGACGGTCTTCCCTCCTCGGGTATTCGGCGCTTCTTCGAGCTGCTCGACGAGGCCCAGGGTGTTATCTCGCTCGCGGTGGGCCAGCCCGACTTCCCCACGCCGGCGCAGATCACCAACGCCGCCTCGGACGCCATGCTCGCCGGCCACACCGGCTACACCAGCAACTACGGCCTCCCCGAGCTGCGCGAGCGGCTGAGCAACCACATCAACCGGCTCTACGGCGTCCGCTACAACCCGGCCCGCGAGATGATGATGACCACGGGCGTCTCCGAGGCGCTCGACCTCGCGATGCGCGCGCTCCTGGACCACGGCGACGAGGTGCTCGTGCCGGAGCCTGCGTACGTCGCGTACCAGCCCGTCGTGCTGCTCGCCGGCGGCCACTACGTGCCGGTCCCCACCACGCCCGAGGCCGACTTCATGGTCACCGTCGGGGCGCTCGAGGAGCGCCTGACGCCCGCGACGAAGGCGATCCTGCTGGGCTACCCCTCGAACCCCACGGGCGCCGTGCTGGAGCGCCCCACGATGGAGGCCATCGCACGCTTTGCCGCGGAGCACGACCTGTTCGTCATCGCCGACGAGCTCTACGACCGTCTCGTGTACGGCATCGACCACGTCTGCTTCCCGTCGCTCGACGGGATGTGGGAGCGCACGATCCTGCTCGGCGGCTTCTCGAAGGCGTATGCGATGACCGGGTGGCGGCTCGGCTACGCCGCCGCTCCCCCCGACATCCTCGAGGCGATGATGAAGGTCCACCAGTACGTGATGATGTCGGCGCCGACGGCCGCGCAGTACGCGGCCGTCGAGGCGCTCGACAGCGGCGAGGAGGACGTGCGCGGCATGCTCGCCGAGTACGACCGCCGCCGCCGCATGGTCGTCGACCGGCTCAACGCGATGGGCCTCGACACGGTCGAGCCTCGAGGCGCGTTCTACGCCTTCCCCGACATCCGCTCGACCGGCCTCGACGACTTCACGTTCGCCGAGACGCTGTTGGCCGAGGAGCACGTGGCGGTGGTGCCGGGCTCGGCCTTCGGCGAGAGCGGCACGGGGTTCGTGCGCATCTGCTACGCCGCCGACTACGACGACATCGTGGAGGCGATGGACCGCACGGAGCGCTTCGTCGCGCGCCGGCGGTCGGCGGACGGGGCGTCGTGACCTCGCTGCCGGGAGGCGGCCCGCCGCCTCCTCCGCCGGACGACCTCGTCTTGTCCATCGAGAACGTCAACGCGCGTCCCGGCGAGGCGCCGGGCGAGCTCGACGTCGAGATCGAGACCACGCGCGGCCAGATCCGCGGCACCCTGCACCCCTGTGAGGGCAAGACCGGCTGTGTCATCTACGTCGGCGGCGCCGCGGCCGGCAACGCCGAGGGCCCCGCGGACTCGGTCTACCTGCGGCTCAGCCGGGAGCTCATCGCACGCGGCGTCACCTCCATGCGCATCCACTACCGCGAGCCGGGGGAGTTCACTGAGTGTGTCCTCGACACGCTCGCGGCGTGCTCGTTCCTGCGCGGCATCGGCGCGGAGCGCGCGGTGCTCGTCGGGCATTCGTTCGGTGGCGCGGTGGTGATCAAGGCGGGGGAGCTCGCCCCGCTGGCGACGGCGGTCGCGGCTCTCTCTGCGCAGCGCCACGGCACGCAGGAGGTGGAGAAGCTGGGCAAGCCGCTGCTGCTCGTCCACGGCTCGGCCGACCGGGTGCTGCTCCCCGAGGCGTCCGAGGACATCTATGGTCGTGCACAGGAGCCGAAGCGCATCGAGATCCTCGAGGGCGGTGGCCACGCCCTGACCGAGGTCGCCGACGAGGTCCGCGCGCTCCTCGGCGACTTCATCGCCACCGCCGTCGGCGACCCCGCGCCCCCGAACGGGGAGCCGTCGAACGGGGCTTAGCCTCGACGCGCGGTCCTCACGGCGGCGTCCCGGAGTTGGCGGCCGCGGTCGCGAGCGCCTCGTCGAACGTCTCGATCTCGTGCACACCGCGCCTGCGGCAACTCGCGAGGTGGCACAGATCGCGGGCGGCCAGCGTCGGATGGAGCCGCTCCAACTGACGAGCCAGTTCGACGTCGGCCGGTTCGAGCGCCCAGACCTCCTTCATGGCACGGGACACGAGCGTCATCGCCTCATCGAGTTCCCGATACCGCTTGGGTCGCAGGTACACGTGAAGGAGCTCCTGCAGGACCTCGGCCGACGTGTAGAGGGGGACTTGATCGCGGCGGGCTTCAACGAAGAAGGCCTGCGCCGGCTCGCGCCGCGGATGGTCGCGTCCGACTGCATACACGAAGACGTTTGTGTCGACGAAGGTCACGCGTCAGCGATGCCCCGGAGTTGCGATTCGCGCATGACGGCGAGGTGCTCCTCCCAATCCGGTTCGCGGCCGGGCCCAGCGTTCGCGTTGCTCTCCCGGAAGAACGCCTCGAGTTCCTCGGGCGATTCGAACGGCTTCGCGGCTTGCCGGGCCTCAAGGCACTCGTGCGCGGCTGCGCGCAGCCAAGCGCTCAGTGTCATGCCCTCGCGTTTGGCCTGGGAGAAGAACCGGTCACGGTCCTCGTCGGGAATGATGATCTGGACGCGCGCCATGTGCCGTCCTCTCCGATGTGTATTCATCATACACACGCCGGTTCGGTTGCGGGGGGCCCCGATGGGACCAAGTCTTCGCTCCCATTTAGCGGCACCCGTAGCGAAGACTTTGCGCCGTGCAATCCGTCAGCCGTCGAGGTAGTTGAGGCCCAGCGCCGACCGCACGTCCGCCATCGTGTCCTGGGCGACGGCGCGGGCGTGCTCCGTGCCGCGTCCGAGCGCTTCGCGCACCTCGTGCGGGTTCGCCTCGTAGTGGGCTCGGCGCTCGCGGATCGGGTCGAGGAAGGTGTTGAGCACAGCCGCCAGCTTCTGCTTCACCTCGACGTCGCCGACGTTGCCCGTGCGGTAGCGCTCCTTGAGGTCGTCGACCTCCTCGGTGTCGGGGTTGAAAGCGTCGTGGTACATGAAGACGGGGTTGCCCTCGACGTGGCCGGGGTCAGTGGCGCGCAGCCGCGTCGGGTCCGTGTACATGCGCATCACCTTGCGCTCCACCGTCTCGGCGTCGTCCTTGAGGTCGATGGTGTTGCCGACCGACTTGCTCATCTTGGCGTTGCCGTCGGTGCCGACGAGCCGCGGCACGCGGCCGACGAGGCCACGCGGCTCGGGGAAGACCTCGCCGAAGCGCCGGTTGAAGCGCCGCGCCGTCTCGCGCGTCATCTCGATGTGCGGGAGCTGGTCCTCACCCACGGGCACGAGGTGCGCGCGCGGCATGAGGATGTTGGCGACCTGCATGATGGGGTAGGTGAAGAACGCCACCGGCACCGCGCCGCGCTCGCGCACGACTTGCCGCTTGCCCTCCCGCTCGGTGTCCTCGAACGACATGCCGCGCTCCTCGAGCTCGTCCATCTCGGCCTTGAGCGTCGGGTTGCGTTCGAGGCGGCCCATGCCGATGAACCAGCTGAGCAGCGTGGTGAGTTCGGCGTGCTCGGGGATGAGGCTCTCGATCACGAAGTGCGACCGGTCGGGGTCGAGCCCGACAGCGAGCCAGTCCGTGGCGACCTCGATCACGGCCTCGCGGACGCGGTCGATGTCGTCGGCGTGGTCGGAGACCTGGTAGTCGGCGATGAGGAAGTGGCAGTCGTACTCGTCCTGGAGCCGGATCCAGTTCTCGAGCGCGCCGGCGTAGTGGCCCAGGTGCAGGGCCCCGGTGGGCCGCACCCCGGTCAGGATCCGCTGCCTGTCGTCGGCGTCCGTCGTCATGGCGACGAGGGTAGCGGGGCGCGGGGTAGGGGGCGAGGGTGCTGAGTCAGGCGCTCGACCCACCGCGCCGCGAGCGGCTCTTGGGCAGTGGGTCATCGAGCGACAGCGCGAACACGCCGCCACCGATGTCGTCGAGCCGGAACGTGTGGTTCTCGTCAGGCAGGACGCCGTAGTAGGCGAGGACCGCCCGGGCGTACATCGAACGGCTGCCCGTGTCCGCGCCCTCGGGCGTGCGCGAGGGCCGGAGCAGGATCGCTCCAGCCTCATCCCTCAGCGAGGCTCGCAGTCCGATTTGCCCCTGCTCCGCGTCATATCCGACGCGGATCGCCGGGGGATCGCCGAGCGCCTGCACTGCCACGTCGTTGAGCGTCATCGATCCGGACTTCGTCAGGGAGCACGTCGGGAACGACCGCGCGCCGCGCGTGCCTCCCTCGAACCAGTCGAAGCGACTGACCGGGGTCGGGCCATCGTGTTCACTCGTCGCTTGTTCTGCTTCTGCCAGCACCATGCATCACCACCTCTGACACCATTCTGATGCCTGGGGAGAGCATGTCAAGACAATCTCTGTCGTTCCCTCTGCATTCCCACAGCACATGAAGCGACGAGGCCGGGGACGTTAGAGCATACGAGGACCGGGTCGCGGGAACCTCGGGCGAGGCGGCTACATCCGCTCCGGCGCCGAGATGCCCATCAACCCCAGCGTGCGGGCGAGGGCGATGCGTGTGGCTTCGAGGAGGAGCAGGCGTGCGCGACTCAGTGCCTCGTCGTCGCCGAGGACGCGGCACTGCGTGTAGAAGACGTGGAACGACTGCGCCAGCTCCTGCGCGTAGTGCGGCAGGCGGTGCGGCGCCAACTCCTCCACGACCTCCTCGAGCACCTCCGGTAGCAGCAGCAGCTTGCGGATCAGCGCCTGCTCGGCCTCGTGCGTGAGCAGCGAGGGGTCGGCGCCCTCCGCCGACAGGCCCTGCTCGTCGGCGTTGCGCAGCACGCCGGCGATGCGCGCGTGGGCGTACTGCACGTAGTAGACGGGGTTCTCGTCGGTCTCCCGCTTCGCCAGCTCGAGGTCGAAGTCCATCGCCGAGCCCGCCGAGGAGAGCAGGAAGAAGAAGCGCGCCGCGTCGCGGCCGACCTCGTCGACGACCTCGCGCAGCGTCACGATCTCACCGGCGCGCTTGGAGAGCGGCACCACCGCGCCGCTGCGCTTCAGGGTCACGAGCTGGTAGAGCAGCACATCGAGGGCGTCGCCGTCGCCGCCGGTGGCGGTGATCCCGGCCTTCACGCGCGAGACATGGCCCTGGTGGTCGGCGCCCCAAACGTCGATGACGCGGTCGAAGCCGCGCAGGATGAACTTGTCGTAGTGGTAGGCGATGTCCGTGGCGAAATACGTCGGGACGCCGTCGGAGCGGATGAGCACGTTGTCCTTCGACTCGCCGAGCTGTGAGGAGGCGAACCACACGGCGCCCTCGCGCTCCACGATGTGGCCCTGCTCGCGCAGCAGCGCCAGCACGTGGTCGTAGGGGCCACCCTCGCGCTGTAGCGAGCGCTCCTCGAACCACCGGTCGTACTCGACGCCCATCGCGGCGAGGTCCTCGCGGATCTGCTCGACCATGAGGCGGATGCCCTCGTCGCCGAGCTGGGGGTCGGGGGGTTCGCCCTCGGGGCGAAGGAAGCCGTCGCCGTGCTCGTCGCGGATGCGGGCGGCGATGTCGCGCATGTACTCGCCCGGGTAGCCGTTCTCGGGGATCTCGGCGTCGCGGCCGAAGAGCTGCTCGTAGCGCGCGTAGAGCGTGCGGGCGAACACGCCGACCTGAGAGCCGGCGTCGTTGATGTAGTACTCCTCCTGCACCTCGTGGCCGGTCGCGCGCAGCACGTTGGCGAGGGTCGAGCCGATCGCGGCCCCTCGGCCGTTGCCGACGTGGATCGGGCCGGTCGGGTTGGCGGAGACGTACTCGACCTGCGTCTTCGTGCCGCCGCCGATGTCGAGCGGCGGCCACGCCTCGCCGGTGCCGGCAATCGCGCGTGCCTGGTCGGCCACCCAGCCGGGGTCGAGGTAGAGGTTGAGGAAGCCGGGTGGTGCGACGCGCACCTCGGTGACGGCCGGATGCGCCGGTACGCGCGCTCGCAGCGCCTCGGCGACGTCGAGCGCCTTCATGCGCGCCATGCCCTGGATGCGGAGCGGGAGGTTGGCGGCGAAGTCGCCGTGCTCGATGCGCTGCGGGTGCTCGAGTGTCACGTCGGGCGCGGCGAACGCGGGCAGGTCGCCGGCGTCCTGTGCGGCGGCGAGGGCCTGTTGGACGAGTTCGCGCAGTTCGTCTCGAATCACAGTGGGGACAGTCTATCGCGGGGGGCAGTGGGGGTCAGGATGGGAGGGTGATTCCGCATAATCTGGGTCGTATGACGTTACGGATGGTCGCGGTCGGTATCTGATAAGCTGTCTAGTGAGAATCTCCCCAGCGACATTAGGCAAATGTTACGTTGGTGAAGATTCCTCGCCCTCAGCCCTCGTCCCTTCGAGACGTCGCTGCCCTCGCTGCAGGGATTGGTGTGTTCCTTGGCGGTATCGGCGGACTGCTAGCAGGTGTCGCAGCTTGGCATCAGGCTGGCCTGTGGCCGTGGTAAGAGTAAGGCAAGCCAGCGAGCAGTAGGCGGCCGCCGAACTACCCACACTTCGTGTAGCCACACGACCGGCACAGCAGGCAGCGCTCCGCGTACCCCAACTGCGCGCCGCAGTCCGGGCACACCAACCCCGACGCCGTCACGATCGGCGCGCGGTCGGGCCCGTGGAGGCGGTCCGGCGCCTGGTCACCGAAGTGCAGCCGGAGCCACTGGAAGATGTAGTCGACGATGCTCGTGGCGAACGGGATGTCCTCGTTGCCGGTCGGACCGGCTGGCTCGAAGCGCGTGTGCTCCAGCTTCTCCGCCAGCTTGTCGAGCGGCACGCCGTACTGCAGCGCGATCGAGGTGAGGATGGCGATGGCGTCGGTGAGGCCGGAGACCGTCGAGCCCTCCTTCGAGATCTTGACGAAGACCTCGCCGGGCGAGCCGTCGTCGTAGAGCCCGACCGTGAGGTAGCCCTCCTGCTCGCCCACCCGGAACTTGTGCGTCACCGCGGGGCGCTCATCGGGCAGCCGACGGCGTGAGTCTCGCGTCGATGCGGCCGAGGGGGCGCGCTCGCCCGCCGCGAGCACCTGCTGGGCACGCGAGCCGTCGCGGTAGACGGTGACGCCCTTGCAGCCGAGCTCGTGCGCGCGCAGGAACACGGCGCGCACGTCCTCGGGCGTGGCCGAGTGGGGGAGGTTCACGGTCTTCGAGACGGCGAGGCCGGTGTGGCGCTGGAACGCGGCCTGCATGGCGACGTGGCGCTCCCATCCGATCTCGTGCGCGGTGGCGAACAGCTGCCGCACGCGCTCCGGCACCGCGGCCTGTTCGGCGAGCCCCGCACCGGCGGCGAGCTCCGAGATCAGCTCGGGCGAGTGGAACCCGCCCGCGCGCGCGGCCTCCGCGAACGCCTCGGAGACCTCGTCGAGCAGCGTCCCGTCCTGCATCCGCCGCGTGTGGGCGAGCGAGTACAGCGGTTCGATGCCCGACGACGCACCCGCGATGATCGCGATTGTTCCCGTCGGGGCGATGCAGGTGCGGGTTGCGTTGCGGTACCGGGTGCCGGTGCCGCCCTCATCCCCGTAGATCGAGCGCTCCCAGTTCGGGAACACGCCCTTCTCCGCCCCGAGCGCGGCCGAGGCCGTGTCGGCGGTCTGGGCGATGCGGCTCATGAGCTCCTCAGCGAGGTCGAGTGCCTCGTCGGAGTCGTAGGGGATGCCGGCGGCGATGAGCAGGTCGTGGAACCCCATCACGCCGAGGCCGATCTTGCGGTTGCCGCGGACGGCCTCGGTGATCTCGGGCAGCGGGTACCCACCCGCGTCGATGACGTTGTCGAGGAAGCGCACGCCGAGCGTCACCGTCTCGTCGAGCGCGGTCCAGTCGAGCGCGCCGGCATCGGCGTCCCAGAACCGCGCGACGTGGACGGAGCCGAGCGTGCAGGCCTCCCACGGCAGCAGAGGCACCTCGCCGCACGGGTTCGTCGCCTCGATCGCGCCGAGGGCGGGCGTGGGGTTCGCGGCGTTCACGGTGTCGAGGAAGACCATGCCGGGGTCGCCGGTCTCCCAGGCCGACTGCGCGATCTCGTCCAGGAGCGTCTCAGCGTCGGCGCTGCCGCGTGTGGCCTCGGCGTGGGGGTCGACGAGGTCGATCGAGCCGCCGGTGGCGGCGGCCTCGATGAAGGCGTCGGTGGCGGCGAGGGAGAGGTTGAAGCGCTGGGCGCTGACGCCGTCGTCCTTGGCGTGAATGAAGTGGCGCACGTTCGGGTGGTCGATGCGCAGGATGCCCATGTTCGCGCCGTCGCGCTTGCCGCCCTGGGTGACGAGCCGCGAGACGTCGTCGTAGTGGCGGAGGACCGAGACGGGGCCGCAGGCCGCGCCGTGGGTGGTAGCGATCGGCTCGCCCTCGGCGCGCAGGCTCGAGAAGTCGAAGCCTGTGCCGCCGCCCCACTTCTGCACCATCGCCGCCGCCTGGGCGGTCGACATAATCGAGTCGAGCGAGTCGTCGATGGGCAGCACGAAGCAGGCCGCGAGGGTCCCGCGGTTCGTGCCGGCGTTCATGAGCGTGGGCGAGTTCGGCAGGAAGCGCAGCGCGGCCATCTCGTCGTAGAAGCGCTGCGCCCACTGTGCGCGCAACTCCGGCGACGCCTCGACCGAGGCGATGGACTCGGCGACGCGCGCGAGCGTCTCCTCGGGCGTCTCGACCACCGCGCCGTCGTCGCCGCGCAGCAGGTAGCGCCGCTCCAGGACCGTGCGGGCGTTGTCGGTGAGGTCGACGGGGTGAGTGATGACGGGAGGAGTCGTGACCATCGCAGCGCGTCCGTTCGAGGCGGAGGGAGGGCAGTTATCAGAACATACGTCCGATAACCGCGCAAGCACCTCAGCGCCAAGACCCTTACACTGTAACTCGCTTGGTCGAGGTGATGCCGTCTCCCCTTGTTGGCTCCCCCTCTTGGGTTCGCCGGAGATTGGGACGTGTCCCGCATGAAGCGGCATCGCAAAGGAAGCTTATCCTCGCGACCCGCCTACCCGATCGTCGCAGCAGGCTCATCGGATACCCGCCCACTTTCCCTCAGTCAGGCTGATAGTTCGGTAAACCACTGGCTCAACCGCTTCTCGCTCGATTCCCTCGTGACGCGCGCGCACGAGACTACTGCGCGCACCTTTCTCCAGAGTCTCCGCGCTCCTGCCGACGAGGAATTGGCCGCGCACTACGAACGATGTGCCCGGGTCATTCGGGCAAGGCGGACGGTGCGCGAGGCCATCGTTCGGCGCGAAGGCCGATCCCCGCACGGAAGCGAGATGACGTTCCAGGACTTCGAACACGCTTCCGATCTGGTTTGGGACTGGATCTTCGATGCGGAGGCCGAGCGCCTCGAAATGAGGCCCGAGGCGCTCGGAGTTCTGATGCAGCGCATCGTCGCGTCACAGTACGAAGATCAAGCTCCGCTCAACACTCTCCCCAGACACGTTGCGCTCGCGCGACGAACCATCAGCCTTGCGGAGTCTAAGGGACTCCCCCTTTCGACGCTCTTCGCCGACTCGTTCGGGCTGGCATTTGAGGAACTCCTTGCCATCTCACTTCGCGTCGCCGCGTGGGCGCATTCCTCGTCTCCCATCCCGACAGGTGGGGTCGCGCTCGACGGAACAACGAAGGTGGATTCGACAAAGCTCACGCAGTTCTGGGAGATGTGCGCACTCGGCTACAACGAATTCGCGGACCGCGCTCAGAGCCCCCAAGTCCAATTCGCGGACCTCCAAGAGTACGGACTCTCCCCAACGATCTTCTGGCCGGTGATTCGGCGAACCGACGGGGCGTACGTCGTGCCTATCGTGCATGATCTCATCCACCGTGCTGGACGCTCGTTCGCCTTCGATGCGAGGCAGGCCGCAGGGAATACGAACCGCGATCTGCTGGATGAGGTTCGGGGCAATGCCTTTGAGTCGTTTGTGGGTGACATCCTCAGTGGCACATCGGGAGTTCGATCCGTTCGTCACGCGGACGATGCTCTGCTTGCGACGGCAAAGGGGAAGCGATGCGACTGGGTCTGCTTCGATGGGAACGGCGGCCGCGCAACACTCGTAGAGGCTAAGGCCGCCCACCTGCCCCTGAGGACCGCGATGTTCCCAACTCCGGAGAACCAGCGTGCGTATGTCGAACGAGAGGGTGGGATCGCCGACGCTGTGGCCCAGATTGACGACACGGCGCGGGCGATTCGAGACGGGCAATCGCACCTCCCACACCAGACGAAACTGATGGGGCTCGTCGTCCTAGATGGGCCGCAGGTGATGCTCAACGGTAAGACGATCCGCGAGATCGTAAGCGCCACCCTTCATGCCCGGGGAAGACCAGCACCGAGCATCCGGTACCAAGTCGCGACGAGTGACGGCTTAGTCCAGCTCGTGCTATCCGCTTCAACAGGAGCCTCGCTGTGGGAACGACTCAATACGAAGCACAGCCGCCGCCCAGATCGGTACGCTGATATGGATCAGCTCAGCATTCCACCGGAGGCTTCCTCGATGACCGTACACCCGGTCTTGGAGACCATGGCCAACGAGCTACGGGAGATCGGGTGGGGCGGCATTCTCCTCGAACCGGACTGACTGCTGGCGTCGCCGATGAGAGGCTTCGCTGCTGCCAGAACGGAGTGTGCTGGCAGCCCAATCCACCTTCCGATACTGCACCGAGATCCGGGCGCTATTGAACAGGTCGCCCCCGTGCGGGGCGAGCGCGAGAAGTGACCGCCGGCCGCGAGCCGCACCGGCGGCAGGCGATGCATCGGTGGGCTCAGCGGCTGGCGGCGGAGGGGGCGCTCTCAATCGGCGTCGGCGCGAACGGCAGCTCCTCGAAGAGGCGAGGCTGCTCGGCCGGCGGCACGGGGCTGTACTCCAGGCGTTCGAGCTCGCCGAGCATGTCGTCGATCGAGACGAACTGCCGGTACGCGGACGCGAAGCGGATGTAGGCGATGGGGTCGAGCATGCGGAGGTGGCCGATGACGATCTCGCTGATCACGCGGCTGGGTACCTCGTCATGGCCCGACACCGAGAGGCGCCGCTCGACGTCCTCGACGATGGCCTCGATGGCTCCGGCGGCGAGGTCGCGCTTGCGCGCGGAGATGCGAAGGCTCTCCAGCAGCTTGTGGCGCTGGAACTCCTCACGGCGGCCGTCGCGCTTGCGGACCTGGATCCCCACGGTCGCGGCCTGCTCATGGGTAGCGAAGCGCAGTCCGCACTCAGGGCAGGAACGCTGCCGGCGCACGCCGCTCCCGTTGACTTCGTGGTCGACGACCGTCGTGGGGACATGACCGCACGTAGGGCACTGCATCGCTTTCGCGTTCCCGGGGGAGGAAGGGGTCTGGAAGTGAGAAGCAGTACACACCGGCGGGCCGCACATCGGCAATGGTCGCCGTCAACAGTCTGTAGCGAACATGTCCAAGACCTCGCGGCCCGCCGTTCGCAAGTCCAACGGAACGACGAGGGGCGACCCGGAGGCCGCCCCTCGCACGTCTCGTTCGTGGCTCCCGCTACCGCTGGGGGCCCTACCTCTGGGGGAAGCTGCGACGCAGGAACGTCGGGAGGTCCGCCTCGGTCAACGCGTCGGGCTCGCTTGCCGGCAGGTCCGCGAGCCGCTGCTGGGGCTCCTCGACCTCATCCATGAGCGCGCCGACGGACTGGCGCACGGCGCTGAACCCCGTCGCCACGACGGTGATGCGGATCTCATCCGTCATGTCCTCGTCTATGGCGGTACCGAAGATGATCTCTGCGTCGGGGTCGACGACCTCGGCGATAGTCCGCGCCGCGTTGTTCAGCTCCGACAGCCGGAGGTTGGCCGGGCCGGTCACGTTGAACAGCACGCCGGTTGCGCCGGTGATGTCGACCTCAAGGAGCGGACTCGCGATTGCCTCGCGGGCCGCCTCGACGGCACGCTGGTCGCCGCGGCCGATGCCGATCGCCATCAGCGCCGGGCCCGCTTCCTCCATGACGCGGCGTACGTCGGCGAAGTCGAGGTTGACGATGCCGGGCACGGTGATCAGCTCGCTGATGCCCTGGATGCCCTGGCGCAGCACGTCGTCGGCCATGTTGAACGCCTCGGTCAGCGAGACGTCGTCGTTGCCGAGCTGCAACAGGCGGTCGTTCGGGATGACGATCAGCGTGTCGACCTTCCCCTGGAGGTCGCGAACGCCCTCCTCGGCCTGCTGACGCCGCTTTGAGCCCTCGAATGCGAACGGCTTGGTGACGACGCCGATGGTGAGCGCGCCGAGCTCGCGCGCGGCCTCGGCCACGATCGGCGCGGCGCCGGTGCCGGTGCCGCCGCCGAGGCAGGAGGTCACGAACACCATCTCCGCCCCGCGCAGCGAGTCCAGGATCTCCTCGCGCGACTCCTCCGCGGCGCGCGAGCCGCGGAGCGGGTCGGAGCCCGCGCCGAGGCCCTTGGTGAGGCGCTCGCCGATGCGCACCTTGATCTCGGCGTCGCTCCCGTCGAGAGCCTGGAGGTCGGTGTTCATCGCGACGTACTGCACGCCGGGCAGGCGCTGGGCGATCATGCGGTTGACGGCGTTGGAGCCGCCGCCGCCCACCCCGACGACCTTGATCGGGGGCAGCGTGTCGAAGTGGTCGGGCATGATGGGTGTTCCCTTCGGTGCATCGGCGCGGCTGGGTGTCACTGGTTCGTCGCTCCCCGCGGTGGGGGCGTTTGCGCCCCCACTCGGGAGCTCTTCGGTCGTGGGGTGTTAGGCCTGGCGGGCGGCGGGCGGGTCTGCCGAGGGGGCGTGGACGGCGTGGGGCTCCGGTGCCTCGACCTCGGCCGCGGTCGCGGTTTCGGACGCCTCGGCGTCAGCCTCGGCCTCCGGCACTTCGGCTACCGGGTCGCGGACCGCGGCATCGGCTGCGGCCTCCGGCTCCTCGGTGGCCTGCGGCTCGGCTTCCTCGACCTCTGCCTCGGGTTCCGGCTGCTGGGCCACGGGCTCCGCAGCGTCCGCCTCGGCACCCGGTTCCGCTGCTTCGGACGCGGCTCCGGCCACGGGCTCGGGCTCCTCGACTAGGGAGGCCTCTGCCGGCGGCTCTGCGAGGGCTTCCTCGGCGGCCGCTGGCTCCGGCTCGGCGTGCTCGGCCGTGGCGGCCTGTGCGACGGCGTCGAACTCCTCGTCGAACTCCGACGCCGCCTCTGCCGGGATAGGAGTGACCTCCAGCTCCGGACCGGCGGCGACCGCCTCCGATGGGGGCGGTTCGGGGTCCTCCTCCGCCGCTGCTTCGGCGGGGTCGTTCCGCACCGCGAGGCGCACCGGCGGTCTCGCCGCCGACGCACCCGGGCCTTCGCTCTGCTTGCGTGCCTGTTCGAGGTAGTCGAAGAGCGTCGACGCGTCGATGGACGAGGCGGTCTCGTTGCGCTGCTCGGCGCTCCCTCCAGCCTGTTCGTCGGCGGCTTGCGTCATCGGTCAGTCCTTCCCTGCTTGCTGGGGAGCGGTCCGACGGCGACGCAGGGCAGGCCCGCGCCGGGGGAATACCGTCCGGGTATCCGGTTCTTCGTGTGTTGGGTTGCGTGGTTCATTGCGGCAACACCGCCCGTACGACCTGCGCGACCTTGCGCGCGAGGCTCCTGACGGCTCCGCCTCGTGGCCGCCTCGCAGCAGGGCGAAGCATGATCTCCTGCTCGCGCAGCGCCCACCTGAGCAGCCCCACGGGCGTCGAGTAGGCCGGCTCGTGCAGCACGTCTGACATGCCCGCGAGGTGCCGCGGCCGTCCAACGCGGGCCGGGAGCTGCAACACCTCCTCGGCGAGGAGGTCGATGCCGGGCAGCGCAGCGGCGCCGCCGGTGAGCACGACGCCGGCGGCCAGCAGCTCCTCCGGCGATCCGCGGCGGATCTCGGCGCGCACCATCTCCAGCATCTCCTCGGTGCGCGCCTGCAGGACCTCCGCGATCAGCCGCCGCTCCACCGCCTTGTGGCCCTCCGACCCGAACGCATCGACCTCGACCGTCTCGTCTTCGTCGACCATCGAGGGGAGGGCGTGGCCGTATTCGCGCTTCGCCTGCTCGGCGGCCGGCTGCGGGATGCGCAGCGCGATCACGAGGTCGCCCGTCATCTGCGCGCCGCCCACCGGCAGCACGGCGGTGTGCGCGACCGCGCCGTGCACGTACACCGCGAGGTCCGTCGCGCCGCCGCCGATGTCGATGACGGCGACGCCGTGCTCCAGCTCTTCCGGGTTGACCGCGGCCTGCGTCGAGGCCAGCGAGTCGAGGATGAGCGAGTCCACCTGCACGCCGGCGCCCTCGACGCAGCGCAGCAGGTTGTGGATGGCGGAGCTGCCGGCCGTGACGATGTGTGTCTCGACGTCGAGCCGCGAGCCGAACATGCCGCGCGCCTCGGCGACGTGGTCCTGGCCGTCGACGACGTAGAAGCGCGGGATGACGTGCAGTACCTCGCGGTTGTTGGGGATGTTGACGATCCGCGCGCTCTCCAGCGCGCGCCCCACGTCGCCACCGGTGATCGGCTGGCGCGGGTCGGCGATGGCGACGATGCCGCGCGAGTTCATCGACGAGACGTGCGGCCCCTTGATGCCAACGTGCGCGGAGAGGATGCGCGTGCCCGACGCGCGCTCGGCCCGCTCGACCGAGGAGGCGATGGCCTCCATGGCGGCGTGGATGTTGTCGACCATCCCCCGGTTCAGCCCCTGCGAGGGTCCGACACCGACCCCGAGGATGCGGATTTCGTGCGCGCTCGCAAGCTCGGCCACGACCGTGCAGATCTTGGTCGTCCCGACGTCGATAGCGGCGAATGTCGAGGGAGCCATCAGCGCATCACCAGGTGGCGGCCAAACCGCAGGTCGATCTCCTGTATGTCTTCCGCCTCCTCCGCGAGCTGGTCGAGCAGCGCGCCCCAGGCGGCGATCTTGAAGTCGTAGTTGTGGGAGTCGCCGAAGACGGCGTCGGGCCCGCCGCTGACACGCACGACCAGCCCGCGGTCGTGGTGGAACTCGAAGCGCTCGACCGTGACGCCGAGCCGCCTCGAGCGCGCGTCTTCCACGAGCTGCGCCACGGTCCGCGCCGCGTCCGCGTCGATCAGGTCGCCCGCTTGCGGCGGCAGGGTGCCGTGTACGTCGATGATCGTGACGGCGTCGGCGGCCGGCGGCCTGCCGTGCTCGAGGACCAGACCGTCGGCGTCGATGACGGCGCGATGCCCGGCGCTCTCCCAGTAGCCCCACCCCTGGTGCTCGATCACCGCGATGCGCACGCCTTGGGGCCACTCGCGCTCGACCGTCGCTGCCTTCACTTCGGGCAGCGCGGCGACGATGCGCCGCGCCGCGGCGTTCGTGTCGACCAGGAGCAGTGAGCGGCCGCCGAGGTCAGCCGCGCTGACCACGGCGTGCGGGTCGGCGATGTCGATGCCGGTCACGTCGGCCTGCCGTACGCGCAACGAGTCGCCCGAGGCGAACGTGTAGACGCCGAACGTCGCTGCCGCCGCGAGCCCCATCGCGGTCACGGCCGTCGCCATCCGCCACCACGGCAGGGAACGCAGGTGGGTGCGCACGCTGGTGCGCGGAAGGCGTCGAGGCACCCGGCCCACCCGGTAGCGTCTTTCGCCGCGCGCGCTTGCCCGCAGCGCCGGGTGCATGCGCTCGCGTCGGCCGAGCCACAGCTGCGGCAGCCACCGGCGGCCGTCCCGCCCGCCGCGCGTCCCGGATCCTCTAGGCATAGGAGCGGACCTCCGTGTGGCGTTCGAGTCCGAGGTCGACGAGGCGCGTGATCAGCGAGGCGTAGTCGACGCCTGCCTCGCCCCAGAGCCGCGGGTACATCGAGATGGGCGTGAAGCCAGGCAGCGTGTTCACCTCGATCAGCCTCACCGTGTCCGGCTCGCGGACCATGAAGTCGACGCGCGCGAGGCCCGAGCAGCCGATCGCGCGGTACGCGCGGACCGCGGCGTCCTGCACGCGCTCCGCCAGGCGGTCGCTGAGGTCTGCGGGCACGATGAGGTCTGTGCTGTCGTCCTGGTACTTCGCCTCGTACGTGTAGAACTCCGCGTGCGGGCGGATCTCGCCCAGCGGCGAGGGCTGCGGGTCGGCGTTGCCGAGCATCGCGCACTCGACCTCGCTGCCCTCGATCGCCTCCTCCAGCAACACCTTGCCGTCGTAGCGTGCCGCGAGCTCGAGCGCCGGGCCGAGGTCCTCGCGCGAGGCGACCTTGCTCACCCCGATCGAGGAGCCGCCGTTCGCCGGCTTCGCGAACGACGGGTACCCGACGGTGCGCTCGATGCCCGCGAGAGACTCGCGCGGCGGGGCGTCGCCGGCCAGTCCGGCCAGCTCGTCGCCCTCGATGACGACGTACGTGGGCTGCGGGATGTCGTGGGTGGTGAACACGGCGCGCATGTGCGCCTTGTCCATCCCGATCGCGCTTGCCGCGACGCCCGCGCCGACGTACGGGATGTCCAGCACCTCGAGCAGCCCCTGCAGCGAGCCGTCCTCGCCCGACCGCCCGTGCACGATCGGGAACGCCACGTCGATCGTTGCGAGCGAGGCGAGCACGTCGGGGAAGGAGAGCAGGTCTTCGTCTTCGTCGCCGAGGTCGCCGTACTCGCCGACCTGGAGGCGGTCGATGCGGCGCAGCGTCTCATGTGGCGTCAGCCACGCCCCACCCCGGGTGATGCCGAACGGGACGACCTCGAAGCGCTCCGGGTCGGCCTCGCGCATGATCGAGCGGCCCGAGACCACGGAGACCTCGTGCTCGGGGCTGCGGCCCCCGAAGATCACGCCCAGCCGCGTGCGCGCGCTCACGGGGCGTCTCCCTCGGCGGGGGCGTCGCCCGCGAGGCGCTCGCGCAAGAGCGGCAGCACCTCGTCCACGGGGCCGGCGCCGATCGTCAGGAACACATCGCCGGGCACCAGCTCGCGGGCGGCGGCGTCGGCCGCGTCCTCGAACGACTCGACGTAACGGGCGTGCGGATTCGTGATCTCGGCGGCCAGCGCCGCGCCGCCGATTCCCTGGTCGGGTGTCTCGCGCGCCGGGTACGTCGGGGCGACGAACAGCACGTCGAGGCCCTCGAAGCAGGTGCGGAAGCCGTCGAGCAGGTACTGCGAGCGCGAGTAGGTGTGCGGCTGGAAGCACGCGACGATGCGGCGGCCGGGGTAGCGCTGCCGTGCGGCGCTGAGCGTCGCGCGCACCTCGGTGGGGTGGTGCGCGTAGTCGTCGACGAGGGTCACTCCCGCGGCTTCGCCGAACACCTCGAAGCGCCGGCGCGTGCCGGTGAACTCGGCGAGCGCCGCCGCGGCGCGGTGGAAGTCCACGCCGGCGCGCATCGCGACGGCGAGCGCGCCGAGGGCGTTCATGACGTTGTGGCGGCCGGGCGTCCGCAGCTCGATCTGGCCCAGCTCGGCGCCCTCGAGTATCACGGTCGCCGCTAGCCCGCCGAGCGCGCCTGGCCGCACCTGCGTCGCGCGCCACTCGGTATCGGCCGCGAGGCCGTAGCGCTCGACGCGCCCGCCGGCGGCGCGCTGCTGCGCGCCCAGCTCGGCCGCCCACTCGGAGTCGGCGCAGACGAACAGCGTGCCGTCGTCGCGGACACGGGACGCGAACGCCGCGAACGCGGCGCGCAGCCGCTCCGGGGTGCCGTAGTAGTCGAGGTGGTCGGGCTCGATGTTCGTCACGAGCGCCCACTGCGGCTCGTACTCTAGGAACGCCTCGGCGTACTCGTCCGCCTCGACGACGGCGAGGTCGCCCGCGCCGTCGCGTGCGTTGCCGCCCAGGTCGGGGGCGTCGCCGCCGATCAGCACCAGCGGGTCGAGGCCGCCGCGCTCGGCGAGGAGCGCGGCCATCGCCGTGGTGGTCGTCTTGCCGTGGCTGCCCGCGATCGCGAGCACGCGCCGGTCCTGCAACAGCCGCTGCACCATCTCCGCCCGGACGATCACCTCGATCCCGCGTTCACGGGCCTCGACGAGCTCCGGGTTGTCGTCGGCCGCGGCCACGGTCGCGACGACCAGCTCCGCGCGTCCGATGTTCGACGCGGCGTGGCCCTCGTAGACCGTCGCGCCAAGCTGCTGGAGGCGGCGTGTGTAGTCGGAGACGGCGAGGTCCGAGCCGGTGACGACGTGGCCCCGGGCGAGCAGGATCTGCCCGATCGCGGAGAGGTGGACGCCCCCGGCGCCCACGAGGTGTACCCGCTTGGGGATCGCCGCGCCGTGCGCGCGCCCTCGGGAACGGCTGAGCGTCATCATGCCGCCAGCTCCAGCAGCGTGTCGGCCAGCTCGCGCGCCGCGTGGGGGCGGGCGATGCGGGCCATTGCCTCGCGCATCGCGGTCCGTTGCTCGTCGTCGCGTAGCAGGCGCGTGATCGCGTCTTCGAGGCGGTCGAGTTCGTCGCCGCCCACGACGAAGGCGGCGCCCTCGGACTCGAGGAACGTGGCGTTGGCGTACTGGTCAGAGAAGTCGCCCGGGATCACGATCGCCGGCAGCCCTGCGGCGGGTAGCTCGCCAAGGATCGAGGCGCCTGCGCGCGTGACGGCAAGGTCGGAAGCGGCCATCGCCCACGCCATCTCCTCGGTGTAGGCCTGGAGCTGGTAGCGCTGCTGCCGCCAGAACGAGAGCTGCTCGCGTTCGCGTGCGAGCCACGCCTCCTCCTCGCGGCCGGCGATGTGGATGATCTGCGCGTGGTCGAGCAGTGTTTCGAGCGCCTCGGCGATCGCGACGTTGATGCGGTGCGCGCCCTGCGAGCCGCCCGTCACCAGCAGCGTCTTCACGGTCGGGTCGAGGCCGAACCGGCGGGCACCCTCCTCGCGCTCGGCCTCGGCGAACTGGCGGCGCACGGGGTAGCCCGTCACGGTCGCCTTGTCGGCCGGGAGGAACTCGAGTGAGCCGTCGACCGAGCACGCGACCTTAGTGGCCTGGCGCTGGAGCGCGCGCACGGCCCAGCCGGGGCGGACGTCCGGGAGGAACAGGAGCAGCGGGATGCCGCGGCTGCGTGCCGCGCGCCCGACGGGCGCCGCGGCGTAGCCGCCTGTCGCGAAGACGGCCTGTGGCGTGTCGCGGTCCAGCCAGCGCAGCGACTCGCGGTACCCGAGCGCGAGCTGGATCGCGCCGCGAGCGATGCGCCACGGGGAGCGCGACCGCACTGGCGCGGCGCGGACGGCGCGGTACTCGAAGCCCTCGGCCTCGGCCACGGCGCGCTCCGGCCCGCGCGGGGTGCCGTAGTAGAACAGCTCGACGTCTGCGCGCTCGCGCAGACGCTCGGCGACCGCCACCGATGGGTAGGCGTGTCCGCCGGTGCCGCCGCCGGTGAGCACGAACTTCATCGAGATGTCGCCGCCGCGCGGCGGCGGCGCTCCTTCCGTGCCTCGCGCACGACACCGCGCGAGGGCGGCTCGCGTGCGGGGTCGTCGAGCGAGGCGTAGCGCGAGACGGAGAGCAGGATGCCGATGGCCGTGAGCGTCACCGCCAGCGACGAGCCGCCGTAGGAGAGGAACGGGAGCGTGATGCCGGTGAGGGGGATCGAGCGCGTCACGCCGCCGACGTTGATCAGCACCTGCAGCGCGATCCACATCAGGATGCCGGCGACGAGCAGCGAGCCGAACGGGTCCGCCGCGCGCTGCATGATGCGCAGTCCGCGCCACAGCAGCAGCACGAACAGCAGCAGCACGACCGTGACGCCGACGAACCCGAGCTCCTCGCCGATGATTGAGAGGATGCCGTCCGTGTGGGCGGCGGGGACGAAGAAGAACTTCTGTCGGGACACGCCGAGGCCGAGGCCTGTCCATCCGCCCGAGCCGAGGGCGATGAGCATCTGCAGCGTCTGGAAGCCGAAGCCCTCGGGGTCGGTCTCGGCCGAGGTGAACGAGAGGATGCGCGTCATCCCGTAGCCGCCGGCGACGACGAACGCGGCGGTGAAGCCGACTGCCGTGACTGCAAGCGCCACGAGGTGGGTGAGCCGCGCTCCCGACACGAAGAACAGCGTGCCGGTGATAGCCGCGATCAGCAGCGCCGTGCCCAGGTCGGGCTCGAGCAGCACGAGGGCGGTGACCAGCCCCACCATGGCGACGAACGGCACCACGCCGAGCTGGAAGTCGCGCACCGTCGGACCCTTGGCGGCGAGCCACGCGGCGAGGTAGACGATGACCGCGAGCTTGGCGATCTCGCTCGGCTGGCCGGAGAACGGACCGATCTCGATCCAGCGTCTCGGTCCATCCTCGAAGGCGGCGACGCCGATGCCCGGCACGAGCGCCGCGCAGAGGCCGACCAGGGCGAGGAGCATGAGCAGCGGGCTGATGCGTCGCAGCCAGCGGTAGTCGATGATGCTCGCCGCGAGCATGCCGGCGCAGCCGAGCGCCGCCCACATGAGCTGCCGCTTGATGTAGTAGTCCGAGTCGTCGTGGGCCGCGTACCCCAGCGCGTACGACGCGGAATAGACGGCGATCAGGCCGATCACGAGCAGCATGATCACGATCGTCAGCAGCACCCAGTCTGGGCCGTGACGCTTGGCGGTGCCCGCTTCGCGCGCGCTCACGACGCACCCCCGGTAACGGCTGCCACGGCCGCGCGGAACGCGGCCCCGCGCTGCTCGAAGTTGCGGTACGCGTCGAACGAGGTGCCGGCCGGCGAGCACAGGACGACGTCGCCCTCGCGCGCGAGCGCGGCCGCCGCCTCCACGGCGGCTTCGATGTCGTCCACCTCGCGCACCTCGGGACGGTCGCTGTCTCGCGCGACCCGGATCGCGTCGAGGAATGCCGGGCCCGCCTCACCGAAGCCGATCACCGCGCGGCAGCGCGTGACCGCTTCGCGCGCGAGCTCGCCGAGCGGGAGGTGCTTGTCGCGCCCGCCGAGCAGCAGCACGGCGGGCTCGTCGAACGCTCGCAGCCCGGCGAGCGTCCGCTCGGGCGTGGTGGCGATGGAGTCGTTGACCCAGGTGAGGCCGCCGGCCTGCGTGACCACCTCGAGGCGGTGGGGGACGCCGCTGAACGCCCGGACCGCGCGGGCGGCCGCGCCGTCGTCGACGCCGAGTTGCGTGGCCACGCCGAGGGCGGTCACGACGTTGGCGACGTTATGGTCGCCTCGCAGCGGGATATCCTCGCGAGCGATGACGGGGTGCTCGCTCCCGTCCTCGACGCGCACGACCGTGCCGCCGGAGACCGTCGCCCCGTCGCCCGGCAGCGTGCGCTCGACCGAGGTGTAGCGGACGAGGCCCGGCGCCTCCTCGGCGAAGCCGGCGGCGACCTCGTCGTCGATGTGGAAGACGGCGATGTCGTCGGGCTGCTGGAACTCGAAGATGCGCCGCTTGAGCCCGACGTACGAGGACCACGAGTAAGCGTCGAGGTGGTTGGGCGTCACGTTGGTCACGCACGCGATGTGAGGGCTGCGTTCGACGGACTCGAGCTGCGTGTGCGAGAGCTCGAGCACGACGCGCGTCGTGGGCTCGATGTGGTCGAGGAGACCGAGCAGGCCGACGCCGATGTTGCCGCCGACGACATAATCCGCACCGGCCTCATCGAGCATCGCGCCGACGAGGGCGGTGGTCGTGGTCTTGCCGGACGAGCCGGTGATTCCGGCGACCGGGGCCGGGCAGACGTCGAGGAAGAGCCGGGTCATCGAGGAGATGGGCACTCCGGCACGGCGCGCGGCGCGCAGCGCTGGCAGCTCGGGCGGCACGCCCTGCGAGGCGAAGACAGTGTCCGCGCCGACCATGTCCTCCTCGCGGTTAGCGCCGAGGGAGAGCGTGACATCGAGGTCGGCGATGGCGTCGAGGGCGGCCCGGAGCTGCTCGGCGGGGCGAGCGTCGGAGACGGTGACGCTGGCTCCGCGGGGCGCGAGGAACCGGACGAGGTCGATCCCTTCAATCCCCAGGCCGACGACGGTCACGCGGGTACCCTCGTAGTTATGATCAGGCGCCAACGCACGTTTATGGTTTTCGTACACGCTTATATCACACCGCCAGTGCCAATGCGACGCCGACCATGGCCCCGGCGAACGCAAACAGCCATAACCGGAGCACGACCTGGGGTTCACTCCACCCGATCAGCTCCATGTGGTGGTGCAGCGGTGTCATTCGGAAGAAGCGCCGGCCACCCGTCGTCTGGAAGTACGCGATCTGGATCAGCGTCGAGCCCGCCTCGATGACGAACACGATCCCGATGATGGGCAGGAGCAGCCAGTGACCCGTCATCAGCGCGACCGTCGCCAGGGAGGCGCCGAGGGGCAGCGCGCCGGTGTCGCCCATGAACAGCGAGGCGGGGTGGGCGTTGTACCAGAGGAACCCGAGCAGCGCGCCCGTCACCGTGAATGAGAATGTCGCGAGGAACGCCTGCTCCTGCAGGAACGCGATCACGCCGTACGCCGCGAAGGCGACCGCGGCCGTGCCGCCGAGGAGTCCGTCGAGCCCGTCCGTGATCGAGACGGCGCTCGTCGTGGCGATGATCGTGACCACGGCGATCGGGATGTAGAAGTACCCCAGCTCGTATCCGCCGAGCCACGGCACGTTCACACTCCGCGCCTCGAGCAGGAAGTAGAGGATCAGCGACACGGACAGCGCGAGGCCGAGCATGTAGCCGAACTTGAGCCGCCACGTCAGCGCCCGCCAGCCGGGGAACCGGTCGACCAGCGTCCCCATGTCGTCGAGCGCGCCGACGATGAGCCCGGAGATCACCACCCCGAGCGGCAGCAGGATGCTCAGCCGGTCGAAGAGGTTCGTCGGGATCGTCACCACCGCGACCGCGCCGAAGATGAGGAGGCCGCCCATCGTGGGTGTGCCGGCCTTGATGTTGTGTGTCGAGGGGCCGTCCTCGGAGATCGCCTTGCCGATGCGCTGGTGCACCAGCCAGCGCACGACCCAGCCGCCGCCGAGCAAGGCGACGACGAAGGCGGCACTCCCGGCAAGCAACGCGTCGGTCATGACCCGGCCCCCCCTGCTGCATCGACGCCGCGGGTGCGCTCCTCGAGTTGCGACTCCACCTCCGCTACCACCGTTTCCAGCGCGAGTGCCCGCGACCCCTTCACGAGCAATGCGTCGCCCGGCCGCAACGTCGCGACCAGCGCCGCCGCCGCGGCGTCCTTGGACTGGATGTGCTCGACTGCGCCGAGCCCGCAGCCATGGGCGGCGTCCGATATGCGCGACGCGAGGTCGCCGACTGTGAACAGCGCGTCGACGACGCCGGCGGCGCGCCGGCCCACCTCGTCGTGCGAGGACTCGGCGAGGTCGCCGAGTTCCAGCATGTCGCCGAGCAGTGCGAGCTTGCGGCCGGGCATCTCGCTCAGCAGGTCCAGCGCCGCGAGCGTGGCGGCCGGGCTGGCGTTGTAGGTGTCGTCCAGCAGCGTGACGCCGCCCGCGATGCCGCGCACCGTTAGCCGCAGCGGCACGTCGAGTGCCTCGAGGGCCTGGCAGACCGCGTCGAGGGACATGTCCTCCACCAGACCCGCGGCCGCCGCCGCGAGGACGTTCGACAGGAGGTGCGCGCCGGGGAGCGGCACGCGTACGCGTCGCTGCTCTCCGCGCGCGTGCAGGGTGAACGCGAACCCCGCGGCCCCGAGCCCTTCGAGGTCCGTGCCCCGAACGTCGGCTTCCTCGCTCGTCCCGAAGCGGGTGACGCGCGCGGCGGTGTGGCCGGCCATGGCCGCCACCACGGGGTCGTCGATGTTCAGCAGCGCGTGCCCGTCGGCGGGCAGCGCCTCGACCAGCTCGCGCTTGGCGCGTGCGATGGCGTCCATGGACCCGGCGCGCTCGAGGTGGACCGGCCCGACGTTGAGCACGATGCCCGTCCGCGGGTGCGTCCACGTACAGAGCAACGCGATCTCGCCCGTGGTGTACATGCCGTGCTCAATCACCGCGCGCTCGGTCTCGGGCCGCAGCTCGAGCAGGCAGAGCGGCACGCCGATCTCGTTGTTGTAGTTGAGCTCGCTGGCCTGCACGCGGAACTGCCGCGCGAGCACCGAGGCAGCCATCAGCTTCGTCGTGGTCTTGCCGACGTTGCCCGTAATGCCGACCACCTCGGTCGCCGGCAGGGCGTCTCGCCACGCAGCGCCGAGCTGCTGCAGCGCACCGAGCGGGTTGTCGACCACGAGAACCGCGGCGCCCTCGAGGCCCGACGGGTCGCCTGGCAACGCGCCGAGGAGCACGCCCGCCACGCCGCGCCGGACTGCGTCCGCCGCGAAGTCCGCGCCGTCGGCGTGGTCGCCGGGCAGGCCGACAAAGAGGTCACCGGGTCCTGCCCGCCGCGAGTCGATCACGGCTCGCATGAAGTGCGCGTCCGGACCGCGGCGTTCGAGCAGCCGTCCCGTGAGCACTCGTTGTGCGAAGTCGGTGTCGAACCTCGGCGTGGTCATGGCGCGGCCACCTGCTGCTGCGGGAGGGGGACGTTCAGGTACTCCATCACGTCCGTCGCGATCCGCGCGAAGACCGGAGCGGCGACGATGCCGCCGAGGTGCGAATCGGCGCTCGGACGGTCGATCTTCACGAGGATGGTGACGTGGGGATCCTCGTACGGCAGGAACCCGGCGAAGGACGCGATGGTGGTCTCGAAGTCGTACCCGCTTGCGGTCGAGATCAGCGTCGTGCCGGTCTTGCCGGCCACGCGGTAGCCCTCGACGCGTCCGAGGTGGTACGGCACGTTATCGACAACGTCGAGCATCATCTGCGCCATGGTCTGCGAGGTCTGCGGTTCCACTACCTGGCGGACGGTCACGGGCTGGAAGCGGCGCACGCCCTCGCGCGTGGCGACCTGGGAGATGATCTGCGGCTGGATGAGCGCACCGTCGTTGGCGAAGACGTTCACCGCCGTGATGGTCTGCAAGGGCGTGACCGCCAGCCCCTGCCCGTAGGAGTTCGTCGCGAGGTCGATCGGATACCACGCGTCGTCGCTCGGGCGCCGCATCAGGCCGCGCGCCTCGCCGCCGAGCCCGATGTGTGTGAGCTCCCCGATGCCGAACTTCTCGAGGTACTGGTAGAAGGCGCGCGCGCCGATCTGGTCCGAGAGCCAGGCCGCCCCGGTGTTCAGCGAACGCTGCAGGTACTCGGTCATCGTGACCTCACCGTACGCCGTGAAGTTCCAGTTGCGGATCACGCCTCCGCTGACCTGCGCTATGCCCTCGTCGACGTACGTCGTCTCGGGTGTGATGAGTCCGAGGTCCAGCGCCATCGCCGTGGTCAGTGTCTTGAACACGGATCCGGGCTCATACACGTCCATGATCGCGCGGTTGCGCGTCAGCGCGGCGAGCTCCTCAGCGTTGAGGTCCAGTGTCGAGAGCCGCACCGTCGGGAGCGATGCCATCGCGAGGATCGCACCGGTCCGGGATTCCATCACGATCACCGTGCCGCCCGTCGCCTTGTTCTCCTCGACGGCTCGCGCGAGCTCGCGTTCCGCGATGGCCTGGATGAAGCGGTCGAGGGTGAGCTGCACGTCGCCGCCGGACAGCGGCCGGAGCGTGGTGGACTGCACGAAGGAGATCGGGCGGCCGAGCGGGTCCTCCTCGCCGACGATGAACCCCGGCTTGCCGCGCAGCACGTGGTCGAAGTCCGCTTCGACGCCCCACAGGCCGTGTCCGTCGAGGCCGACATACCCGATGAGCGGGCCGGCAAGCTCGCGCTCGGCGTAGACGCGACGCGAGCTGGGTAGCAGCCGCACGCCCCACAGCGCCTCCTCGCGCAGGTCGAGGCCATCCTCGTAGCCCAGCAGCCGCAGCACGGGCACGTCGCCGATGGTGCGCGACGTGCCCAGCGCGTACAGATCGCTGGGGTCGAGGTTCAGCCGCGCGCCGAGCTGCGCCGCGGCCACTAGCGCGCGTTCGCGGTCGCGCCACAGGAACGTGTCGATGTAGACATCCCACGTATCGATCGAGGTGGCGAGCGGGTAGCCGGTGGCGTCGAGGATGGCGCCGCGGCTCGCGGGCACCTCGGCCACGCCCATGCGGGCAGCGGCCGCCTCCTCGATGTACCGCTCGTGTCCGCCCACCTGGATGATGGCGAGTCTTGCGAGGAGCGCGGCGAAGGCGAGGACGACCGCCGTTGCGAGCAGCCAGTGCCGCCACGTCAGGTGGCTGGGTCGCGCTGCCGCTCGCTGCTCTGGGGGCACGGGTGTCCTCCCCGCCGCGCCGGCAATGTCACGACACGGCCGGCCGCGCTCACGCCTTGCTCACCGGGCCTGGTCGAGTCCGTAGACGCCCCACAGCATCTCGGCCCACCACGGATCGAGTTCCGCCACGGGCGCGGGCGTCCGGCGCACGTAGCGTTCCGGCATCGGCGCCACATCCGGAGTGGGAACGCTGACGGAGATGCGCACGGATTCAGTGGGCCGCACCATCCCCAGCCTGCCGGTTGCGGCCGCGTGCACGGTTCCGAGGTTCGTCATCTGCGCAATCTCAGCCTCCAGCAGGCGTACCTCGGCGGACCGCTCGGAGCGCTGCTGCTGGAGCTGCTGCAGCTCGTAGCCGGTCGTCGCCGTGCGGCTGCTCTGCAGTACCTGCAGCGAGCCGATGGCCGCGAGTGAGGCGAGGGCGATCAGCGCCAGGAGGAGGGAGACGCCGCGCAGCAGACGTCTCGCGACGCTGCTGCGCGGCCTGGGGAGCGATGCGGCCTTCTGGCGGATGCGCGCTGTGTACGGTGAACTCGTGGCGGGCGTGACCGGGGCCCGGTATCCGGCGCCGATCCGCGGAGCATCGAGGACGGTCATTACGCGGCCGCCTGCCCGAGCGATTCCGCAACGCGGAGGCGAGCCGACCGTGCGCGCGGATTAAGCGCGACCTCGTCGGCGCCGGGCTTGCGGACTCGCCTGGTCACGCGGCGCAGGGTTGCGACGTGATCGCAGACGCAGATGGGTGCCCGGGGCGGGCAGACGCAGTCGCTCGACTCGCGACGGAAGTGCTCCTTCACGACGCGGTCTTCAAGCGAATGGAAGGCGAGCACGGCGATGCGCGCGCCCGCGCCGCCGAGCAGGCTGCAAGCAGCGGAAAGGGTGTCGGCCAGGAAGTCCGTCTCCCGGTTCACCGCAATCCGCAGGGCCTGGAACGTCAGAGTGGCGGGGTGATGATGACGTTCCCGACCCCTGCCTGCAGCCTGCTCGACGGCGCGAACGAGGTCGCCCGTCGTCTGTAGTGGCCGCCGCGCCACGATTGCCCTAGCGATCGCGCGCGCACGGCGCTCCTCGCCGTAGCGACGGATGATGTCCGCCAGCTCGGCCTCCTCGTACTCGTTGACGATGGTCGCGGCAGTCATCTCCGCGTCCGGGTCCATGCGCATGTCGAGCGGCTCGTCGCGCTGGAACGAGAACCCGCGGCCGGGTGCGTCGAGCTGCAGCGACGAGACACCGAGGTCGAACAGCACGCCGCCGACGTCCTCGAACCCGTGCTCGCGTGCGATCTCTGCGATCTCCCGGTGATGCCCGCGTACGAGCACCGCCGCGTCGCCGAACGGCGCGAGCCGTTCGCCGGCGATAGCAAGCGCATGCGGGTCCAGGTCGATGCCGAGCAGCGCACCCTCGGGCTGTGCCGCATCCAGGATCGCCTCGGCGTGGCCGCCGAGGCCGACCGTCGCGTCGATGTAGCGGCCGCCGGGGCGCACGTCGAGGCCTTCGAGGACCTCGGTGAGCATCACCGGGTCGTGCCGGGGAGCGTCTGCGGAGCCGGCGGTCATGCGTCGTCCCCGCTCTGCGCCTCGGCCGCCGCGCGCTCTTCTGCCCAGCGGTCGGGATTCCAGATCTCGATGTAGTCGCCGAGACCCACGAGGCTCGCGCGTCCCTCGAGGCCTGCCCGCTCCCGCATCTCCTGCGGGATGACGATGCGGCCCTGCCGGTCGAGGTCGACGTGGCGCGCGTCCGGGAGGAACAGCCGTCGCCGGCGGCGGTCGCCACGCCGCTGCGTACCCGACTCGCCCAGGCGCTGCGCCGTCTCTGACTCGAATCCTTGCTGCGTGTAGAGCTCGAGGCAGCCATCCTCGGCGGGGCGGAGTACGCCCCCGTCCAGCAACTCGCGACGGAAGACGGCCGGAACCGCGACCCGACCCCGGTCGTCCATCGAGTGTTCGAAGGTGCCGTAGAGATACACGGCGCGCCCCCGGCTGGGTTGGCATGGGACTCTGCCCCATTTCCCCCCACATCGCTCCCGAAGGCTACCATGTGCCCCAACGCATAGCAACGGTTCCCCATTCGGCTCTTTGCTACGATCGCTGCGGGAGACCTCGATGACCGATCAGGACACGCCGGGCCGGGCTGCCGTACTGACCGTCAGCGACCGCGCGGCAGCAGGGGCGTTCGTCGATACCGCGGGCCCGGCGGTGGCCTCGATGCTGCGCGAGGCGGGCTTCGACGCCGGGGACCCCGACGTGCTTCCCGACGACCCGGACGCCATCGCCGCATGGCTCAGCCAGCAGGCCGACGAGGAAGGTGTGGCGCTGGCGATCACTGCCGGCGGGACCGGCCTGACGCCACGCGACCAGACCCCGCAGGCCACCGAGCGCGTACTCGACTACCGCGTCGAAGGTCTCGCTGAGGCGATGCGGGCCGCCTCGATCGCGATCGTGCCCACGGCGATGCTCTCGCGCGCCGTCGCCGGTGTGCGAGGGCACACGCTGATTCTCAACCTGCCGGGCAGCGAGCGTGGCGCGCGCGAGAACCTCGAGGTGGTGCTGCCGGTGCTCGCGCACGCCGTCACGCAGCTCCGCGGCGACACCGAACCCTCGCCCCCGTCCGGCACGCACGGCCGGGGCTAGTCGCGGCGCGGTCCGATGCGGCTCGACATCCTCACGCTGTTCCCGGGCATCTTCAGCGGCCCGCTGGACGAGACGATCCTGCGTCGGGCGATCGACGCCGGGCTCGTCGAGGTGGAACTGCACGACCTGCGTGACTGGGCGACGGACCGGCATCGCACCGTCGACGACTACCCGTTCGGCGGCGGGCCGGGGATGGTGATGAAGCCCGAGCCGATCTTCGCCGCCGTCGAGGCGATCCAGCCGCTCGCCGAGCCTGAAGCGACGGTCGTGCTCATGACGCCGCAGGGCCGGCGCCTCGACCACTCGCTTGCCGTCGAGCTGGCCGCGCATCCGCGGCTACTCATCGTGTGCGGGCGTTACGAGGGGGTCGACGAGCGCGTGCGGGAGCACCTGGTGGACGTCGAGGTGTCGGTCGCCGACGTCGTCGTGTCGGGCGGGGAGCTGCCGGCGCTGCTGCTGGTCGACGCGCTCGTGCGGCGCGTGCCGGGGGTGCTGGGTGGGGACGGGTCGCTGACCGAGGAGTCGTTCGAGGGCGGGCTGCTGGAGTACCCGCAGTACACGCGCCCGGCGGAGTTCCGGGGCTGGACGCCGCCGGATGTGCTGCTGTCCGGGCACCACGCCGAGATCGCGACATGGCGTCGCCGCCAGCGGCTGGCGCGCACGCGTGCACGGCGCCCGGACCTCCTCTACGCGGCGGATCTCAGCGACGAGGATCGCGCGTGGCTCGACGCCAACCCGGAGCCGCCCCTAGACTGAATGGCCGACCCGGACACCGCAGCACGCGAGCACACGATGGCCATCGATCTGCGCGATGTCGCGCCTTCCCGCAACGAGACGATTCCCGAGTTCCGCGCGGGCGACAACGTCGCCGTGCATGTGCGCGTGGTCGAGGGTGAGCGCGAACGCATCCAGGTGTTCGAGGGCACAGTGCTGCGCGTCCGCAAGGGCTACAACGGCAGCTTCACCGTCCGTCGAGTCGCCTCGGGCATCGGCGTGGAGCGCACCTTCCCGCTCAACGGCAAGCGCATCGACCGGGTCGAGGTGACGCGCCGCGGCCGTGTCCGTCGCTCGCGGCTCTACTACCTCCGTGGCCGCACCGGCCGCGCCGCGCGCGTGCGTGAGGCCCGCCGCCGGTAGGCCCCTGGAGCGGCTAAGCCGACACCGACACAATCAGCCCGATGACGGCGATGGTCAGGACGCCGCCCAGCATCGTGCAAACCATCGTCCGGATCATGCGGCGCTCCATAGCGTGCAGGTCGGCCACGAACCCGTCCCTAAAATCGTCGAGCTTCGTCAGGAGCTCTTCAAACTCGGGCCTGACGAGGTTCCGAGCGTAAGGTTCGCGACAGGCAGCGGGATTCATGGTGGCCGGTCCATCTCTACCTGCGCCGCCGCGCCGTTCGCGTACGTAAGAGGCGGCGCTGGTAGCTCCTACGAGGCGGCGATACTGGCGACGGCTGCGGCGATGGCTGCGGCCGCCAACATGCCGCCGAACATGGCCCCCACAGTCCAGCGAGTCATGCGGGTTTCCATCTGATTCATCCGAACCTCGAGCTGATGCAACTCCATGCGCAGCTCGGCACGGAGTACGTCCAACTCTGACCGCACCACGTCCAACTCCGCGCGGAGCACGTCCCGGGTCACAAATTCGGTCGATGAGGCGTCGGCAGTCATGGCGGCGCATCGTCTCCATCCCGTGGGAGCGGGACGTCACTGTAGCACGAAATAGCTTGTCACGAACATCCGTTTTGTTATAGACCCACGTAGCGGCTCGCTTCGTATCATCGAGGCATGACCAGCCAGCCCTCCGCTGAGGCCCGACCGCGCTTCGTGCAGGTGGCCGTCAACTCCGGGCGGCCGACGTTCATGACCTTCTCGTACCGCGTGCCGCCCGGCCGTGAGGTCGAGCCGGGCGAGGTCGTCCACGTCCCGTTCGGCCGCCGCGAGTTGCAGGGCGTGGTCGTCGAAGCTCCCACCGACCTGCCCGGTTACTCCGGCGACATCCGCGAGTTGCTCCCGCCTGTCGAGGGCGCCCCGAGACTGGACGCGACGCAGCTCACGCTCGCCTCGTGGATCGCCGACTACTACCTCGCCCCGCCGTGGGAGGCGCATGCGCTGATGCTGCCGCCCGGCGCGGGCGAGCGACCGCGCACGCTCGTCGTGCGCGGCGACGCCGAGCGCCCGGCGACGCTTTCCGAGCGGCAGGAGCGGCTCTACGAGCTGCTCGACGACACGCCCCGCGAGGTCAACGAGTTGCGCGCCGCCGTGGGCGCGCGTGGCTTCGACGCCACGCTCGGCGCGCTCGCGAGGCGCGGGCTGGCCGAACGCCGGTACGAGCTTGCACGGCCGCGGGGTCGGCCGCGCATCGTCGAGGTCGTCCGTCTCGCGGTCGACGCGGAGCGGGCGCGCGAGTTCGCCGCGGGCATCGAGGGCCGGCGCGCCTCACGGCGCGCACGCGCGCTGCGCGCGCTCCTCGACGCGGGCGACGAGGCGATCCCGTTCGACGAGCTCGGGCGCGTCGCGCGCGGGGCGCCGGCGGTGGAGACGCTGATTTCGGACGGCCTGCTGGAGGTCGACGGGCAGCGCAACGTCCGGCTCACCCTCGAGCCCGCCGCCGCCGAAGGGCGCATCCGCGAACTGACGCGCACGCGGGCGCAGGCTGCCGGGGCCGCGCTCCTCGAACGCCTGGCCGGGGAGCCGGCGGCCGAGCTGCGCGTGCCCGACCTTGCGCGCGAGTTCGGCGCGGGGGTGGGCGAGGCCGTCGACCACCTGCGCGATGCGGGGCTTGTCGAGGTCGTCGACATGCTCGACCAGCGAGACCCGCTGCGCGACCTCGACGTGGCCGCTCGACCGCCCGTCGAGCTGCTGCACGAGCAGCGCGCCGCCGGGGCGGCGGTCCGCGCCGCCGTCGACCGTCGCGATGGCAGCACATTGCTGCTCAACGGGGTCACGGGGAGCGGGAAGACCGAGGTCTACCTCGACGCCCTCGCGCACGCGGTGAGTCTCGGGCGGCGCGGGATCGTACTCGTCCCGGAGATCGCGCTGACGCCGCAGACGGTGCGCCGCTTCGCGGAGCGTTTCCCCGGCCATGTTGGAGTGCTGCACTCCGGGCTGTCGCTGGGCGAGGCGTACGACCAGTGGACGCAGATCGCCGATGGTGCGTTCGACGTGGTCATCGGCTCCCGCTCCGCGATCTTCGCGCCGCAGCCGGACCTCGGACTCGTCGTCGTCGACGAGGCGCACGAGTGGACCTACAAGCAGCACGACCCCGCGCCCCGGTATGACGCGCGCGCGGTCGCCGAGCGCCTGGGCGAGCTGACGGGTGCTGCGGTGGTCTTCGGGACGGCCACACCCGACGCGGAGCGCTGGTACGCCGCCGCCGAGGGGCACATCGAGCGGCTCGACCTGCCTCGACGGCTGCGCTCGGTGCGTCAACCGGGGGGCGAGGTGCAGCTCTGGCCCGACGAGCAGCTCCCGGAGGTCGAGATTGTCGACGTGCGCGGCGCGCGCGAGCTGCTGTCCGGCACGCTCGTCGAGGCGATCGGCCAAGCCCTCGACCGCGACGAACAGGCGCTGCTCTTCCTGAACCGCCGCGGACTCGCGGGGTTCCTGCTGTGCGCGCGCGGCCACTCACCGGCATGCCCGGGCTGCGACGTCTCACTCGCGCTGCATCACCCGCGAGACGCTGAGGCCGGCGCAGCGGGACGCCTCGTCTGCCATCAGTGCAGCCGGTCGCGCCCGACGCCAACGCGGTGCGAGGAGTGCGGAGGCCCGCTTCGCCCCGCGCAGGCCGGCACGCAGGCAGTCGAGCGCGAGGTGCGGCGGCTGTTCCCCACCGCTCGCATCGTGCGCTGGGACCGCGACACCGCGCGCCGCCAGTCGGACCACGACGCCATCCTCGGCCAGCTACAGCGACACGAGGCCGACGTGCTCGTCGGCACACAGATGATCGCGAAGGGCCTGGACTTGCCGCTCGTGACGCTCGTCGGCGTCGTGCTCGCGGACTACGGTCTGCGGTCCGGGGACTTCCGCGCGCGTGAGCGCACCTTCCAGCTCCTGACACAGGTCGCAGGCCGCGCCGGGCGGGCCGACCTGCACGGCCGCGTCATCGTGCAGACCCTCGCGCCCGATGACCGGGTCGTCGAGGCCGTCGCCGACTACGACGCTGACGGGTTCTTCGAGGAGGAGCTGCGCTGGCGTGCCGAGTTCGGCTACCCACCGTTCACCCGGTTGGCCCGCCTCGTCTTCGCGCATACCAACGCCGCGTTCGCCGTTGAGGAGGCGCACCGCATGCGCGACGAGTTGCGGCGCGCCGCCGCCGGCCTCCCGGGCGTCGACGTGCTCGGGCCCGCCCCGCCGCAGGTCGCGCGGCGTCGCGGACGCCACCGCTGGGCGCTGCTCGTCCGGGCGCCCGACCCCGCCGAGGTGCTGCGTGAGGTGGAGTTGCCCCTCGGCTGGACGGTCGATGTCGACCCGGTGCTCCTCGACTGAGCGAGTGCCGCCGCGCGCGGACGCTTGCGGGGATGTCGTCTAGAATCGAGTCCCTGCAAACCCGCCGTTCGCCCCGACAGCAGGAGCCAGCGCTGAGCGTCCGACCCATCCGTTACCTCGGGGACCCGGTACTGCGCCGACGCGCGAGCGAGGTGCCGCACGTCGACGACTCGATCCGGCAGCTCGTCGACGACATGATCGAGTCGATGTACGCAGCCGACGGGGTTGGACTCGCCGCTCCGCAGATCGGTATCGGCCTGCGCATCGTCGTGTTGGGGATGCCGGACGAGGAGCCCGTGTCGATCATCAACCCGGTCATCGTCGAGCGAGCAGGCGAGCGCGAGCTGGAGGGCGAGGGCTGCCTCTCCGTGCCGGGATACCGCGGCAGCGTCACGCGCTCGCAGCAGGTCACCGTCGAGGGTCTCGACGCGGACGGGCGTGCGCTGCGGATCACCGCGTGCGACAACCTGCTCGCACAGGCGATCGAGCACGAGGTCGACCATGTGAACGGCATCCTCTACGTGGATCGTCTGACCAGTATCGATACCCTGACCAAGCTCGAGGGTGACCGCTGGGGCGCGGCAGCTGACGATGAGAGCGAGGGCGACTGATGGAGTTCTTCGTCGCGCTGCTGTTCGTTGTCGCCGCCTTCTACTTCATCCTGCTGCGCCCCGTGATGAACCAGCAGCGCCGCCGCCGGCGCGACCTCGCCGCGCTCGACGTTGGCGACGAGGTCCTCACTAGCGGCGGGTTCTACGCGACGGTGCGGGCGATCCGCACCATGGACGAGGGCCCGCAGGAGATCATGCTCGAGGTTGCGCCCGGCGTTGAGCTGCGCGCGACTCCCGACGCCATCCAGCACGTGACCCCCCGCACCACTGAGGGTGCCGGGTCCGCCGACGGGACGGATCCCGAGTAGGTGCGAGCCGGGCCAACATCGTGACCAGAACCATCTTCTCGCTGCTCGGCATCTTCGTGCTCGCCGCGGCGTCGCTGTACGTGGTATGGCCCTCCGAGCCGGACAAGTGGCTCCCATCCGCCGTGCCGTGGCCTGAGGGCCGCGGCGTCACCATCGGCGACTTCGAGCGGAAGACGATCCGTCTCGGCCTCGACCTCCAGGGCGGCTCGCGGTTGCTCCTCCAGGCGTCGCTCCCCGAGGGCTCCGAGGGCGACATCGAGGACGGCATCGAGGGCGCGCTCCGCGTGCTGAGGCGGCGCGTGGATGTCTCTGGCGTCGCCGAGGCCGAGGTGACTCGGCAGGGCGAGCGCAACATCTCGATCCAGCTGCCCGGCCTCGAACCGGACGAGGCGCGCGAGCTGCTCGGCCGCACCGCTCTGCTGCAGTTCTGCGAGGCCGCACCGGACCTCGGCGGCGGCACGCCGTGCGATGAAGCCGGCCTGTGGGTACAGGCGCAGGGCGTGCTCGACGGGCAACCGACGGCGCTCACCGGGCGCTTCCTCCGCCCCAATGCGTTCGTTGGAGCCGACCCACTCGGGAACCCCCTCGTCCAGTTCGAGTGGACGGGCGAGGGATCGACGCTCTCCGAGCAGGTCACGTCGCGGCTCATCGGACAACCGCTCGGCATCTTCCTCGACAACGAGTTGCTCTCGGCGCCCACCGTGCGCGCGGTCATCAGCGACCGCGGCGTCATCGAGGGGATGCCGCTCACCTCGAGCGAGGGCCGCACGGGCGCGCAGGAGCTGGTCGTGCAGCTCAACTCGGGCGCCCTGCCCGTGCAGCTCACCGTGCTGCAGGAGCAGGAGGTCGACGCGACGCTCGGCGAGGACTCGGTCGTGCGGTCGGTGCTGGCCGGCGAGATCGGTCTGCTGCTCGTGGCGCTGTTCATGATCCTCTACTACCGCACGCCGGGGTTCCTCGCCGCCGTGGCGCTCCTCGTCTACACGCTGCTCACCATGGCGGTGTTCAAGCTCATCCCCGTCACGCTCAACCTCGCCGGGATCGCCGCGTTCGTGCTCTCGGTCGGTATGGCCGTCGACGCCAACATCCTGATCTTCGAGCGGATGAAGGAGGAGCTGCGCGCCGGCCGCGCCTACCGCACGGCGCTCGATGTGGGCTTCGCGAGGGCGTGGTCGTCGATCCGCGACTCGAACGTCAGCACGCTCATCACCTGCTTCATCCTGTTCATCCTCGGCGGCGGCCTCGAGGTGCCCGGCCTCGGAGCGTTCGAGGCGCCGCTGGTGCAGGGCTTCGCGGTCACGCTCGCCGTGGGTGTGCTCATCTCGATGTTCTCGGCCATCACCGTCACCCGGACGCTCATGAGGGCGCTCGGCACCACGCGCTTCGCGCGCCAGCCGGACTTGCTCGGCACGGGCGTGCGCTCCTACCGGAGCGCGCGCGAGGCGACCGAGGGGTAGGCGGGCGCGATGCGAACACTCGACCTCGTCGGCACCCGCAAGTGGTTCTTCCTGTTCAGCGGCACGCTTGTCGTGGCCTCGCTCGTCCTCCTCGCGATTCCGCCCACGCTGCGGCCGGGCATCGAGTTCACCGCCGGGACGACGACGCTGGTGCGCTTCGAGCGCGACGTCAGCCAGGCCGCGCTGCGGACCGCCTACGCCGACCTCGGCCATCCCGAGGCGCGCATCCAGTCGACGGGCGACCGCGAGTACCTGATTCGCAACAGCGTGCTGAGTGTCCCCGACAACGCGCTGATCGAGGTCTACCCCACCCCCACCCCTGACGACTGCCCGACGGCTGAGCTCGGCACGGTGCTGCTC